>CAIRHD010000001.1 GCA_903878265.1 uncultured Bacteroidales bacterium
AACAAAGTTGATTTGCGGTCGTTGTCATCGCGGTTGGTAATGTAAAAAACATCAACCTGTTTGCTTTGCGCATACTTTACAAATTCGAGCGCACCCGGCAATGGTTGAGCCTCAGCTTTTGTTGTCCATTCATTCCAATTTTTAAAAAAATCGCCGTTCTTCATCACAACTGTTTCGAGCGGACTATTATCGAGCATGGTTTCATCAATATCCACAACAACTGCCAGAAATTTACCGGCATTGTTCGTGGCAACTGCTTCGTCCAACCTTTCACAAGCAATATTGAACCCTTGATAATACAAGGCTGCCATTTCGCCCGAATGTTGATACCATGCAACCGCCATTAATAATTTATCATCTGGTATTTCGGCTGAAACGTTCGCCTTTTTGGTTGAACTACACGAAGCGAGCAGGATGGGGATTAGGATGATGGGATAAATTTTCTGTTTCATGCTTATAACTGTTTAAAAATCTGTATCGCTTCTGTTGTAAACTGTTGCAATAAAACAATTTAGCTTTTCTTATTCTGTTAACCTGCCCAATACCATCGAAATGAGCCTTTCCACATCGCTATGATAATCGCTGGCAAAAGTTTGGTTAACCCGGTTTGCAACTATGGTGCAGATAGTAAGGGTTTCGTGCCCCAACATTTTTCCCAATCCATAAAGAGCTGAAGTTTCCATTTCGAAATTTGAAATCCTGTTTCCATGAAATTCAAAACTTTCAATTTTTTGATTCAGTTCGGGAAATGCCAATTTTAGCCGAAGTTCCCTTCCTTGAGGCCCATAAAATCCTGGTGCTGTGAGGGTTATTCCCTGTATAAGTCCGTATCCTAATTTCTCCATTAGAAGTTGGGAGCAAGGTACAGCATAAACACCGGGTAAGTTCCTATCCCAATTTACATGCGTGGTAAAAGCATCTGCCAAGGCTTTATCCATCACAGTTTTACCTTTATCGTAAAAATACAACAGCCCATCAAGCCCAACGCCATACGACGAAACCACAAAATCACCGGCATGTATGTCGGCCTGCAAAGCTCCAGCCGTACCCATCCTTATAATATTAAGTTTTGTATGGGTGGTTTTTGGTTCGCGGGTGGCAAGGTCAATATTTACAACAGCATCAAGTTCGTTTATAACAATATCCAGGTTATCGGTTCCCATTCCTGTTGATAGCACAGTGAGCCGTTTATTGCCAATTGTTCCTGTGTGGGTATATAATTCGCGGTTTTGTACCATGAAATCAATTTTGTCGAAATGCTTCGATATTTCTTTTACTCGTCCAGGATCGCCAACGACAATAATTGTATCTGCAAGATTTTCAGGCTTCAGGTGAAGGTGATATACGCTCCCATCGAGGTTTAGGATAAGTTCTGATTCAGCAATTGGTGCCATAATTAGTGTATGAAAAAGTAAAAAGGTATTTTTGTGAGCAAAAGTAAATAAAACTCTATACTTATGAATAAAATACTCATTCCCATAGATTTTCAGAAGCAATCGCTTTTGGCACTTGAACAATCGTATAACCTGACCCGGCTACTCAGCGCCGAAATAGTATTATTGTATGTTCACGAACAGTCTGGAATATTTGCGAGCTTGTTCAGCAACGAACAAAATAATGAAATGCTATCGAAAATTGACGAAAAACTGGCAGAAGTAGCAGGTAAAGCCTCAATCACAACTGGTTTTTCAATTTCCTATATGATTGAGAAAGGCCGCATATACTCTAAAATCACCGAAGTGGCAAAACAAATCGGCGCAAAGTATATTGTAATGGGAACCCATAGTGCTACCGAAACCGATGAAATAGAAAATCGTGTCGGTGCAAACACTTCAAGGGTAATCCGTTCGGCAACTTGTCCAGTTATCACGATCAACTCTAGGCAATTGTACCATGGCTGTCGCAATATTCTTTTGCCGCTCGACCTTACAAAAGAAACCCGTCAGAAAGTTACGATGGGAATCGAAATTGCAAGGATTTATGGTGCAGGGATAAAAGTGGTTTCGGCATTGTGGTCCAAAAACGATCCGGCAATAATCGGAAGGCTTTATCAGCAAGGCGAGCAAGTAACCAATTTTATTTCGGACGCGGGCATCGAATGTACTTTCGAGATTATTGAAAGCCGTGGAGGCGAAAAAACACTCGTCCCTTCCATTCTCAATTATGCCAAACAACAAGGTGATATCGACCTTGTTATTATTCTAACACAACAGGAAATAGGGATAGTGGAATACTTTGTAGGTTCACATGCTCAGGAGTTTATACGCCTTTCAGAAATTCCGGTAATGTCGCTAATCCCAAAAGAACTTGGTTTTACTTCAATATTTTCTTAATAAAGCAATAATGTGTTAATGCGATATTGTGGGGATTTGAGAATGTGAAAATGTGGGGATTGAAAATTTTGGGGATTGAACCTTGAACCCTTCTTGAACTTTGAACCCTTTTTGAACCTTTGAACCTATTTTTGAACCTTTGAACCTATTTTTTGAACTCTTAAACCTAAAAAAATGCTTGCTGAGATAATAACCATTGGCGATGAACTCCTTATCGGTCAAGTAATCGACACCAATTCGGCTTGGATAGCCGAGCAACTGAATATGATTGGGATTAAGGTGTACCAGATTACAAGCATTTCGGATAACAAAGAGCATATTCTAACAACTTTGGATGAAGCCTCGAAGCGGGCCAAACTAATTTTGATCACTGGTGGGCTTGGGCCAACAAAGGATGATATTACCAAACATACACTTTGCGAATTCTTCGACACTCCATTGGTTTTCAGCGAGAAGGCGTATGCAAATGTTGAAAGACTTTTTTTCGCCCGTGGTGTGGCAGTAACCGAGTTGAACCGTTTACAGGCAATGGTACCTGCCAATTGCCGTGTAATCCCAAATCCCAATGGAACAGCACCTTGCATGTGGTTTGAGAAGGAGGGTTGTATTTTTGTTTCCATGCCTGGAGTCCCTTTCGAGATGAAAGCAATCATGGAAGAAGAAATCATACCTGAACTACTGAAAAACCTAAATCAGGTAATTATACATCGCACCATTCTCACCGAAGGAGTTGGTGAATCACATCTTGCAACTATAATTGAACCTTGGGAAGATTCACTTCCTCCTTTCATTAAACTTGCGTACCTTCCGCAGCCAGGAATGGTGCGTTTGCGGCTTACAGCAATTGGAACCGAAAGGGAACTATTGCAAGCAGCGATAAACAAGGCAGAGAATGAACTTATGCCTTTTGCTGGCAAGTTTATTTTTGGATTCGATTCCGATACTATGGAATCGGTGGTTGGGCAATTGTTGCGTGAAAAAGGGATGACGGTTTCAACAGCCGAAAGCTGCACAGGTGGGAATATTGCGCATTTAATAACAAGTATAGCAGGGAGTTCCGATTATTTTAAAGGTTCTGTGGTTGCTTATTCAAACGAAATAAAAGAACAATTTTTAGGCGTTCCTCACCAGATTATGGTTAACAACGGTGCTGTGAGCGAGCAAACCGTTATTGCTATGGCTGAAGGCATACGTTCGCGGTTCGCCACCGATTATGCCATTGCGGTTTCGGGGGTAGCTGGCCCAGGAGGTGGAACTGATGAAAAACCAGTGGGAACAACCTGGATTGCCGTAGTAACACCAACCGAAACCATTACCAAAAAATTTCTATTGGGCGATCACCGTGGCCGGAATATCCGAAAAGCTTCTCTGGCAGCGCTAAATATGTTGAGGGGGAAGTTGATGGCTTGATGCCTTTTTTAATTATATAATACTCTGATTCTAAAATTTTTATAACAATAAAGACTTTGGTTTGGCAACCACTAAATCAAAATGAAAACCTAACAACTGCCTTTGCATCCGATTTTCGGTTTCCGGTAATTTCATCCAATCCACTGCTGATTACATCCCTATCGGAATAATAGGTTTGCGAAAAACGCAGAATTAACGACAAAGTGTTGGTTAAGCTGGTGTTTAAGAGGATATAAAAGCGGCTTCCCTTGCCCGAAAAGGCAGGCACCGCGAATGAATATGGCACGTCCTGCTCAAAAGTATATAATCTGGTATCGTAGGAATCGGTATCAAAAAGCGAATATCTGAAACTCAATGCCCAAGCTTTTTTTAAAGGTTTGATTTGAAATCCCTGATAAATCAAATAACCGGTTTCTTTGTTCAAATTTGGTGAATTGCGCTGGGTAAATTCCACACGGCTATGTAATTTTAACCACGAAATTGCCTGATAATTAAATTGAAACCTGTAATATTGGCGGGCAGATTCGCCAATACTGTTGGTTTTATCGTTTGCGAAAGCGTAGTTCATTGGATTTATCATCTGCCTGTATCCAACAATAAAATCACCACGCCTCGAAATATTGTAAACCATTTGCAGCGAATATTCCTGTCCTTGAGAAGGCGCATCAACACCGTATTTCAACCATTCGTAACTGAAAAGATCGGCGTAAGCACTCAAAGTTATTTTGTTGAAAGGCGTGGCAACCATACCAATATATATACCCTTTTCGTTTGTGCTGTTGCTGCTTTCGCCAAAGGCTGCATTAAAATTATTCACAAAGTTTTTTTGATAATTCCGGTAAACCATTGCAAAAGCTAGGCGTGGATCGGGTGTAAACGAAAGCCCTTGTAACAATGCCAACCCTGCTTCCAACTGTTTGGAAACTTCGCCATACAAAGTGAGCGATTTATAATTATAGCTGTAGTCGGCTCCTAAATAAGTATTTGAATTCAACGTTGGTTGAAATTTCTTGTACAGTGCATCCTGTGTTGCAAATGGCTTATCGTAATCTACGTGATACATGGTGATTCCGCCCCTAAGCCTTTGACCCATATAGTTTATATGCCCGCCCTCGGCTATTTCGTGGATGGCTCCTTTATCGGCAAGCTCAGTCGGTATTCGGTGATACCCTGATTCCTGCAAGGACGATACCATGGCTTCAGTCTCATCGAGCGAATCGGACCTTAGCAGATTGGCATCCACCCGCCGGTTCGAATAAAATGCCGTAATGTCGAATTTGCCAAGTGCAATAGTTGTGGCGGCACCCCGCATAAAAGCAAATTCGTTTGATGAAGCGTGAGGGCGTAAGGCAGGCGCGCGTTTCCTCATCACCACAGATCCAGCAGCTTTCCCGACCGAAAAACCTGACCACAATGTCAATCCTTGACCAAACTGAACATGGTAATCGCCTACTGCCAATTGTTTAATAATACCGATATTTTTCAAAAAAAGGTGGATCGAATAAAAATCAAAGCCTTTGTGCAACGTATCTGATTTTGGCAAAAAAGTTTCACCGGCATCTTTTTCACCGACTATTCCAAATTTCAGATAATCCTTGTAAGCGTATTGAACCCGAAAAAAGAGGCTGTTCTGGTCACCAAGGTAATAGTCGTTAGGTTTTGCGATACGCAGCGAATCCGGGACTTTTTTATAACCATTCTGCTCTTGTAATACCCGTTGGTAACGCAGCATTATTTCGGAGTTGCCATATTTTATGGCACGTTGCAATGAGAATTTCTCAGGCACATAGGGCGACAACGAAATAAATGGAAGTATTTGTGAAACCACTTTTTCATTAAAACCATCAATTACCTGAAGTTCGTAAATAGAAGCAAGTTGTCCATATTGGGATGTGTATTCCAGTAAATTAAGGATTTGTAATTCGTTGAGGAAAAACAGCCGCCTAAGTTCATTTTCATCACCAGAGTTCAGGTTAACAGGTCTTTGGCGAAGCAGGTTTATTTCCTCGACCCAGTCGGAGTAATCGAATTCGTTTTCGGAACGCTCAGCAAGATTTTCGATTTGCTGTTCAATCTCTTCGGCACCTGTATATTTAACCGTATCTACTTGTTGCCCAAACACATTGCC
Source organism: uncultured Bacteroidales bacterium (assembly GCA_903878265.1). GTDB lineage: Bacteria > Bacteroidota > Bacteroidia > Bacteroidales > UBA4417 > UBA4417. The sequence goes on from CAIRHD010000001.1 coordinate 5,872, forward strand.
AATGCAACACAGCAAAAGTACGATCAACAAACTAAATGAGCCTTTTAACATAACTCGCGAGCTTTCTGCTGTTGTTTAAAATGAATATTGAAGCGAAACTTGTGGCGAATAACCTAATTGCGGATGCCAGGATGAGGAAAGGTCGAGGGTAAGCTTTTTCATCAGTAGGCCAAAACCGAAAGTATATCGGCCGGGGTTTGTACTCAGCCCCAAACGGGCGAAAGCAATTTGACTTAGTTGGTACTCAAGCCCTGACCGGAATTCCATAGGCAGTTCTGAGTTTTTATAGGCTTCGGCAGTGAGCAATAATTTATCGGAAAAAGCAAACCCAAAACCGGCATTTAATGTAGTCGGAATCCTTTCGTCGTTATATTCCGAAAGTTTCACATGCATGGGGTTAAAGGTATGCGCCCCAAATGTAAGCTGTTCGGTAACTTTTACTAAAACCCCGGCATCAAAAGTAATATTGTTGCGTTTGCCGTAATCCTCACCTAATGCTGTGGCGATATAATCGAGTTGGATACCTGCTGAAAAGTGATTCCCAAATTTGCGCGCATAAGCCAGTCCCGTTTTAGTTGTCCGGTAGTTGGCATCGCCCGAATAAACTACAGAAGCTCCAAACATGCCGTATTGAGTTTTTAACGTAAAGGCGCCAGATTGGGACCCCATTTCCTTTATCAGATAACGATTCTCGAAATAGATACCGGCAGCTGTTTGATCGAAAAAAGCCATACCTGCCTGGTTATTGTTCACACTCCAAAAATCGCTGACTGCCACAGACGAAAGCCCCATTCCGGCTGACCTACCACCTTGGGCAACCCAATCGCCAGATGCGAATCCAACTTTACAAAATAGCAGTAAAATGAACAAGGCAAAACTTACTCTCATCCTCCTAAAATTTTCGACCAATTTATTCAAAATTTGCATCAATGAAAGAAATCTTTTATTTTTATGGGTTACACGGAATACGGCAGATTGGGTCATGCTATCCATTTTGGTTTTTCATTTATTCCAATCATGGCTATTTCAGCTTTTTGTTTTGAGACTTCCTTTTGTTGCATTTCCACAATTTCTTCTGTCTCTTCAGTCTCTTGCGGTGGATCTTGTTTGTAGGGGACCCTTTTGAGTTTGGGTGTAAAGAGTTGGTTGATGTTGATATAGAACATCATAAATTGGTATGGTTTTAATGCCCTCAGTGTTTCGACCATGTTGGCATCGAAGTATGCGAACATTTGATTGAGGAACTGTTCCTGCTTTTGTGTTTTGCGTGAGATTGCACCTTTTGGCTTAAAGCCTGTATGGCCTTTTGTGAATTTACCACCTGAGTTTCTACCTTCGCTCATTGTTGACAAGTTTTTAGATTTGTTAACTATAAACTCCCTATTTTATGGTTTTATTTTAATTTTTATAATTGCTCCAGTCAATATATTTTATCGAATTGGAAGCGTAACAAAGGTACAAAAAGTGAATGTAGCTTTTTAAAGGTTGATAAAAATTTTGCCAATGTTTAAGAGGTGTTGGTTCTTTCAACGAGATAAAGTTGTTTGGGAAGGAATAGTTATTTGAAAGGTTTTGGATTTATAATAAACCTTTGAAAATAAACTGTAGAAATATTATTGAAACAGCTAAAAATAACAAAAGAAGCCTAAGCTCCTTTTATATAATTATTTGGCACTAGAACCGAAACTTGATCATATTATCTAATCAACTCTTCTTTATAAACCTTTACCATGTAGATGTAGGCTAATAGCCCAACTATTGCCCCTCCAAGATTGGCCAGCATATCCATAAATTCCAATGAACGTCCATTTGCCATCAGGCGTTGAAGTATTTCCATCAATACGCCCCACATAAAAACAAACAACAATAAAAGCGGATATGACTTGAACCGATTGCTGCTGATATTGAGGCTCCAACATGCCATAAAACCAAGACCGGCATACATGCCGAAATGAATTATTTTGTCTTCGCCTGAAAAGTATGAGATATCGGGGAAACTGGAGGTTGGCAACAGGGAAAGCAGCGCAATTAAGGTGAGATAAAAAATGCCTAAAGTTTTTCGCAGCAATGGTTTGATTGTGAAAAAATGAGTCGTTATTGATTTAAAGAAAAACGTAAACCATGTAATTATTGGCTCTTTGTTTGAAAGTGACAGCCAACTTTTCAATTCACTACACCGTTTTATAAGAAATTGATACCACTTTCAATCTAATCTGCAAGCTTCAAATTCCTTTATAAATCTATTGGTTTACTTCATAAATTCCGGCATTTCAGGAAGATCCTTAAAAATGTGGAAAACAATTTTGCTTTCCGGCATAACAATTACTGCTGCTGTTAAAAAGATTATCAGCATATCAGTGCGAAAATTACAATGTTGCTGGTACCAATTTTCCAGGGCTCCCTTGTAAGGTGCGATATACAAACGGTCAAATTCGTGGGGATCTATTTCTGTATTGGAATGAATTTTTTCCTCATCGCGAAAAATGATTGATGCAATTCCGGTAAGCCCTGGTTTGCAGTTGTAAAATGTGCCCTGCATTTCCTTGGAAAATTTCAGGAAATCGACTTCCATCAATGGCCTTGGGCCTACAACGGACATATCACCGATCAAAATATTGATCAGCTGAGGTATTTCATTCACCTTTGAGCCACGAAGATATTTACCCATTGGGGTAAGTCGCCAGTCGTTTTGTACAGTTATACTACCGGTACCCAGGCTTGGGCTGGCCTTTAGCATGGTGGCAAACTTGTAGATTTTGAACTTTATATTCTTATATCCCCTTCGCTCCTGAAGATAAAAAATATATCCCTCGCCTGTTAATTTTAACGCGATTGCCAAGGGAATAAAAAATGGAAGAAAAATCAATATCCCTATCAGTGCGAATAGGATATCGCCAGTTCGTTTTATCAGTTTATACATAGTTTTATTAAGTTTGTAAGGATTTTTGTTCAATTTAATCTTATAGGATGAAAGGCTAATTCATGACTGCAAGAGTTTACGACTGCACGAGCTCACGACTACACGACCGCATGAGTTCACGAGTTTATGATTGCACGATTACACGAGTTCTATGAATGCATGATTCTATTTGTGCAGTTTGCACAACTTCGGGACTTCTTAACTGTGGTGCTGCCGACTGCATGATCGAACAAAAGTATAACGGTATTAGTAGATCAAAGTCTGAATATTTGATTGCGCAAAACATTTCACTTTTCTGTGTTCATGTAGTTTATAATGTCCATTTATCGGGTTGATTGCTCATATTAATCAACATTGCAATTATGTGTTCATAATTATCATAAAGATACTTATGTGTCTCTTTATCAATATATTTGAATGATTCTGCCATATCAAGCCAAACCTGAGTTTCTCCCGCTTCTGCTTCAGAATCAGATAGCTTTAAGATAAAATTCTTTTTATATCTCCGTTTTCGCCATGCTTCTGCAAGATTAGCGCATATCGACCTCGAACTTCGTCTGATCTGATCAGTTAATGAATATTTTTCTTCAGAGGGAAATGATTTTGTGATTTCATGGATTTCTATGGCAATCTTGTAAGCAAGTTGGTAAACCCTTAAGTCTTTATGCGATTTTAATTTATCCATGTTTAAGTGAGTTCATGCCTACTTGAGGATAGTTTATGGCTTCACGACTTCTTGACTTCACGACTTCTTGATTTCACGGCTTCCTGATTTCACGACTTCACGACTTCATGACTTCATGCCTTCACGATTTCTTGCCTTCATACCTTCAGGACTTCATGCCTTCACGACTTCCAGGCTTCACGAAAATGTGAATTCACGAAAACGAATATAAGTGAAGTCGTGCAGCCGTGTATTCGTTCCTCCTTGTGCCCGTTTGTCAATAAATTGTTACATTTTGGAATCCAGACCTTTACCTGTTTCGATATGTGCAAAGTTAGGCAGATATTCCTTAAGGATTTCGATGATGCCTGCTTTTGTTACTTCATTGGAGGCAAACAGGTTATGAAGGCGTGAGAATATTTCATCTATTTCTTTTACAGGTCTTTTCTTTGAGTTTTTTACTACTCCAAGATTTATGAAAGAATCCATTTCGAGGATCTCGGTTTCGGTAAAAAATTCTTCAAAGGACTTTTCACCAGAAGTGTCGGAACCAAAAAAGTAAACGGGGTAGGAGGCTGATGATTCGTTGAGCAGAAGGGTTTTTTGACGTGCTTCTTCTTCGGTTTCACAGATATCGGGTTTCATGCCCAATGTTTGTAACAGATCAATTGCCATCTGATCGAATGGGATCATGTCCCTTTCTTCATCAAGCTTAGGGAAAAAGATATCGCCCGGTTTTCCCATGATGGATGCAATAAGGCAAAGTTCGCCTGATTCCTGTGGTGAAACAAAAAACCTACGGATTCCTCGTGGACATGACCAGGGTTGTTTTTTTTGCAAACGTTCCAAGAAACCCAAAGGCAAACTGCCATTTGAGAATGCTACATTGGCAAAGCGGGCAGTTTTTATCGGTAAGCGATCGGAATAAGCCATGATCAGTTCTTCCATTAGTTTTTTGCTTGCTCCCATTATGTTTACTGGGTTGGCTGCCTTGTCGGTAGATACACAGAAGAAATGTTCCGGTGGTGATTGAAGTAACAGGTCTAAAAGTTTGCGGGCACGTAATACATTGTTCTCAATCATTGCTTCGATTGAGTATATGTCTTTTTCGCTGCGAACATGTTTGTGGGCTGCAAAATTGGCTACAATCTGAAACGGTCCATGATGATGGAAAAGCTTTTCGAATACACGGTCCCCGAAATTGACCGGATAGGTAATAAATTCGTCGGGGATATTGTAGCCTCCTGAACTTCTGATATCGCGGACCAATTCGGTGAGGCCGTTTTCGTTAATATCAACAACTACCAATTTGGCAATTTTGAATTTTAAAATGGCTTTGATGTAGGATGAACCTATAGTACCTGCTCCGCCTATTACAAGTACTGATTTGCCATTGATGCGGGTTTGCATTTCTGCATCATACTTCCTGAAATCATCGCTCAGGAGGCTTTGCTCACGGCGGGTTATGAAGTTTTTGATAAAGGAATCGAGGTCGAATTTTGTTTGCATAATTTTTAATTTTGAACCACATAGGCACAGAGGCTGCATGGTTTATTTAGTATCACTGTTTATTTAGTTTGTGAAAAAGCAATTGTCGGAAGTCAGAAGACGGGAGTCGGAAGCCAGACTAAACAATGCTTTTTCATTACCGGCAGCACTTTGATTGATAATCTGACATGTAGAGCAACTTGTTATCTGTTTTTCTAAAATATATAATCTCATAGGTATGATGTTTTTTTAGCTTTTCCTGTAACCGGGGATGATGGCGCTACTTGGGATGTTAACAACCCTGTCGGCAAACCAAATTGAATTTTCCAAACTATCTGTCTGGCAGTGTGAAAACATCGGAAGGCGATTCATGAGTTCCCAGATTGGTCTGGTCATTACGCCATTGTTGTTGGTATATTGCAACAATTCTATTTGTTGGGCTTTGTCTTTTGTGAGGATTACGTTTAGCCAGTAGTTTGCTTTGCAATCGAGTGGTTCGGAGAAGAATTGGAATTCGCTTTGCGCGAAATATGCAATGTATTGTTCTGCAAGCTTTCGTTTCAGGCTCAAAAGATAGTCGAGGCTTTCCATCTGGGCACAGCCTAGGGCGGCATTTACGTTTGTTAAACGGTAATTGTACCCGACGTGGTCGTGGACAAATTCCCAGGCATGGGGAACTTTTGCCTGTGTGGTAAGGTGCTTCGCTTTTTTCGCCAGTTGTTCGTCGTTTGTAAGTATCATTCCTCCTCCACCGGTGGTAATGACTTTATTGCCGTTGAAACTCAATATGCCAAACTTTCCAAATGTTCCGGTGTGTTTGCCTTTGTAGTAACTGCCCAAACTTTCGGCGGCATCCTCGATTAACGGGATATTGTATTTGTCGAGTACCTGTAGCAGTTCGTCGATTTTGACAGGATGACCAAAGGTGTGCATTGGGACGCAAGCGGATATTTTGCGACCAGTTTTTTTGTTAAAGGGGAAAAGGGGTGAAGGGGGGAGGGGTGAAGGGGAGAGGGGAGATGGGGAGAGTTCACGACTAAACGACTTCACAACTTCACAACTCGACAACTTTTCGACTTCACGGAGTTCAACGTTCTCATTTAACCAGGCTTCGACTGCTGTGGGAGAAAGACCCATGGTTTCGCGATCGACATCCAGAAAAACGGGGTGGGCACCTGTGTATGAAATGGCATTTGCTGTGGCAATGAAAGTGAGTGCCTGGGTGATTACTTCATCACCACGCTCAACTCCTGAGAGTTGCAAAGCTATATGCAGGGCTGCTGTACCATTCATTGCGGCTACCGCATACTTAGCGCCTGTATATTCGGCACACATTTTTTCGAAACGGCCAACAAATTCGCCAACACTGGATACAAAATTGGAATCGATGCACTCATTAAGGTATTTTTTTTCGTTGCCGATAAAACGGGGATCGTGCAAGGGGATAAAATCGGTGGGTTCCTGAAAGGTGGAACGGATAAAATCGGTTAGAGGTTTTAGGTTGTGCATTTTTGTTGTGACTAGTGATTTGTTTATTCGTTATTGGTGATTAGTGACTGGTGATTGGTGACGGGTAATTGGTGACGGGTAATTGGTGACGGGTGATTGGTGACGGGTGATTAGTGACTGGTGACTGGTGATTGGTGACGGGTAATTGGTGACTGGTGATTGGTGACGGGTGATTAGTTAACAGATGCTTTTAGTTATAAAACAATTTCAATTACGCTTAGAGGCGTAACGCTGTCAAGCGTAATTTTGTAAATATCGCTTAAAGAAGGGGTCGCTGATGAAATAAGTATTGTTGTTTTTATCAATAATCCCACTATCCATTAAGGACAAAACAGCCTTTTGAGTAGTTGAGGCTGCCGATAAACGGTATTGCCTGGTGAAATGGGAAGAGAAAATATTTTCGCCACTGCATGTTAAAGCAATAAGTAGTTTTTTTTGCATTTCCGACTGGCGATCAAATAATTCATGGTAATAATCTTCCTTCAGTTCTATAATCCGGCTGGCCGAAGTATCGATGATTTTATATGTTACTAAGGTTTGAGATGTTATCATATATTGCCATATTTCGGCAGCGAGCAATTGTATATAATAAGGAATATCTCCTGTCTGTTCAATCAGGTATAGTGCTTCTTCTTTCTCAATTTTAATACCCGACAACTCAAATTTCGACTGCAAATAAGCGATTGTATCTAATTGAGGAAGTGTGCCTAATTGTAAATGAAAAGCTGAATTATAAAACGCCCTGTTTTTGTTGTTGAACATTTCGCTGAGCAAATGGGTTTTACTTCCCAAAAACAAATAATTGACTTGTTGCTGTTGTTGTATTTTACTTCGCAGCAAGTTTTCAAATCCATATTTGTTCAATTTTGTTACTTCCTGAAATTCATCAAAAAATAATAGGGTCTTTTTTCCTGAAGATGCTAATTTCTCAGGTAAATCAAGCACATCAGATAAAGTTTGAGCTGATACCTGATTTTCGGTAAACTCTAAACTTAATTCAGGATTGCCAAAATTATCGAAGCCGATTTTTGGACGTATATTCTTAACTGCACCGGAAATTAGCTTAACCATCCGTTGAATATTGGTTTGCTTTTTCCTGATAGCATTAATATAGGAAATAATGAAAGATTCGATGGAATAAACAGGGAGAAAATCGAAATAAATACAGGTAAAACCCATTGTCTCGAGTTGTTCCATTACCTTAAATACAAGCGATGTTTTACCATAACGACGGGGAGCAAATAGTACCATATTATTCCCATTTGCCAGCGTGGAAATAATACGGTCACTTTCCTCTTTGCGATCGTAAAAGTAATCGCCACGAACAATGCTGCCGTAATGGAATGGATTCATGTTTTAATTTTTGGTTACTTTAACTTTGCTCAGTAAGAGTGTTGGCTGTTGGTTAGTTTTAATATTAACAGTGAAAATTATAACTTTTATCAATATTCTTTTGTATTTATCGTATAAAAAAATCTAATAATACAAAAAACTATAGCTTATAAACTGCAAATATTAAAAATTTGTTGTTTCTGTAGCTTATATACAAATTAATTATTGGTTGTATCGCTACCAGATTTGTTTAAATATTATTTTAACCTGCTGAAGGGTATGGTATTTTGAGATTGGTGACTGGTTATTGGTGATTAGTGACTGGTTATTGGTGACTGGTGGCTGGTGGCTGGTGATTAGTGACTGGTGATTAGTGACTGGTGATTAGTGATTGGTGACTGGTGATTAGTGACTGGTGATTGGTAATTAGTGATTGGTAACTGGAGATTAGTGATTAGTAAGTTTCGGGTTGTAGATAAGGATCTTTGAGAAGGAAGTTTGATTTCAAAACAGACCATAAACACCGTATTTTATGGTTTTATTTGAATTTATGCTATTGTTCTTGTTGATTAATTATTGAATTGGGTTGAGAATAATATTGCTTAAGGTTGCAGTGGCAATGTGGGAGTGGTTTTTTGTACTTATGTTGGTGATTTTTTGTTTCGCCTCATAATCAGGTGGATCGAGTTATTATAACTGCTTTCCTTCAAACAGCCAAAAATTGAGCATTTTTATATATTCCATCAGTACGGTTTGTATCCCTTCCTTGTCCTTCCACCAGCCTTGACCGGTGTAACCGGTGTATTTGCTGGGGCTGCAAAGTATTACTACCGACATACCTTTTTGGTTTAATGCTTTTTCGAAAATCATGGATGCCCTGCGGGTGTGATCGGAGGAGGAAACAAGGGTAAGCGTATCAATTTCAAGATGTGATTTGAGGTAATCTCTTAGAATTGTTGCTTCCTGCTGGGTGCTGCGGGCATCGCCGGGAAGGATGATAATATTATTGTCGGGTATGCCGAGTGTGATTAGAGCATCCTTACATTGCTTTGTTGAACTTATAAGCTGTACTCCCCTGTTTTCAAGTTCCTTGTAACTTCCATTGCTTTCCTGGACAATTATTAATTTATCGGCAAGTTTTTTTTTGTATAAATCTGATGCCTGTAAAACCCTATCGGGAATGCTGCCCATGAGCATTGCCATTGCATCGGAATGTATTGGTGGGTCTTCCTTAACCAGCCAAGTACCTGCTTTTCGACAAGTGGTTACCACAGTGATGATTGTAAGAAGTATAATGGCCGATAGGAGGAGGAGGCGCTTAGTATGGGTGATTTTCAGTGGATAGAAGTGAGTAATGAGTAGTGAGTAATGAGTAGTGAGTAATGAGTAGTGAGTAGTGAGTAATGAGTAGTGAGTAATGAGTAATGAGTAATGAGTAATGAGTAGTGAGTAGTGAGTAGTGAGTAATGAGTAGTGAGTAATGAGTAATGAGTAATGAGTAATGAGTAGTGAGTAGTGAGTAATGAGTAGTGAGTAGTGAGTAGTGAGTAGTGAGTAGTGAGTAGTGAGTAGTGAGTAGTGAGTAGTGAGTAATGAGTAATGAGTAGTGAGTAGTGAGTAGT
>CAIRHD010000002.1 GCA_903878265.1 uncultured Bacteroidales bacterium
TGTTGCATGGTTTGGTTGTCGGTTTTGCCTATTTCAATGATTTTTTCAACCACATCGCGCTGTGCGAAGGATGGGTAGGTTAGGAAAAAGAAAATAGAAAACAGGGAAATGGTAAGTGGTTTTGTCATTGGGAAGCCTTTTGGGATAATTAATCTATAAGGTTAGATTATGCAAATGAAAAGATTTTTTTCATGCAAACGGAAGTTGTTTGTGTATTTATCCGGGTCAGGATTGAAAATTGCCTGTGATAATAGTTATTCGTTAATGGAAAATGGTTAATCGTACCTCGTCAATCGTTATTCATCAATCATTCATAACCCATCACCTGTAGCTTACTTATTCCGGACTATCTTCTCCTGGTGCGGGTTTTGTTTGGAGGGTAGGGCCACAAGTGGGAGATAAAACGCCACACGAAAGGATTTGTGCGGTAGCGGGGGCAGGTTGGAATTGAATCAATTCGGTCAATTTATACATATATACCATCTTAAATAGATGAAAATCTGCGCTAATCTGTGAAATCTGTGACAAAAATGGCGAATTATGGGGGGTGAATTTTACTATGATTTTATTATTGCTTTGAAAACAACTTGAAATGCATTTTGAAAATTACTTATAAACATTCTTTCACATCAAAATAATATTTAACCCAGAGTGCCGGGACGGAGTAATAAGTATAAAATCAGTACCTTTGCCAGATGGAAACAACACGCCAGCAAAAAATAGCACGCCTCATCCAAAAGGATTTAGGAGAAATATTCCAGGCCATGGGCAGGGACAACTTCCCTGGAAATATGATTACCGTTACAAAAGTGCATATTTCGCCTGATCTTTTCCTTGCTAAAGTTTACCTCAGCCTTTTTGGCAAAAACGAAAAGCAAGAGCTTCTGGAGCACATTAAAGCACATAAAAAAGAAATCAGGCTTAAACTTGGCAACAGGATCCATAATCAGGTGCGATCCATACCAGAACTTGATTTCATCATCGACGACTCGCTCGATTATATCGAAAATATCGACAAGCTTTTGAAAATGAGTTAACTCATGCAAGCAATTTCTGCGAATCAACAAAATATTTGTTTTGTTTGAGATAAGAGATGTGAATTCCCTTCCCAACTCCTATTTACCAGAATGTTACAAGCAAAACCAATCCACATTTTCCCAATTAACCTCCGTTAACCACTATGCAATACGATCCAATTAAACGTTCGCTTGGAAGCGTTTTTAACAGTACGCCTTTTTTACGAAAAGTATTTTACCATCTGCTCGACTTGCTCTTGCTCCGTTCGTGGCATGTGAGGCGCGAAGTTAGAAAATGGGCAGCAACCGCTCCCTCAAACGTTTCTATCCTTGATGCCGGTTCAGGTTTTGGACAATACGATTTTTATCTCTCATCGCTGAACCCAAATTGGAACATCAAGGGTGTTGATGTTAAAGATGAGCAGATTGCCGATTGCAACGCTTTTTTCAGTCGTATTGGCAGGAAAAATGTGAGCTTTGCTTATGCCGACCTCACCGCTTTTACCGATGCAAACACACATAACCTCATACTTTCGGTAGATGTAATGGAACATATTTTGGAAGATGTTCAGGTGTTCCGCAATTTTTATGCTTCCTTACAAACCGGTGGCATGGTGTTGATCTCCACACCTTCGGATCAGGGCGGAAGCGATGTGCATGAGCACGATCACGAAGGTTCATCCTTCATTGAGGAACATGTGCGCGATGGTTACAACATCAACGAAATACAGGAAAAACTCAAACTTGCTGGCTTTGGACGTACAGAAGCCCGTTACCAATATGGCAAACCCGGACAGGTAAGTTGGCGGCTTTCGATGAAATATCCTATACTTGCCCTTGGCAAAACCAAACTTTTCTTTATCCTATTGCCTTTTTATTACCTTATCACTTTCCCCATTTGCTTGGTTTTGAATTATTTCGATGCTACCATTACGCACAAAACAGGCACGGGATTAGTGGTAAAAGCATGGAAATAGCGGACTTTGGGGGTTCAAAAATTAATCGTAAACCATTCATTGTAATTTGATTGGCTTTAAACGAAGCGAAGGTTTGCCCATATAGATTTCAGTTAGGCACACGCAACTATTCACCCTATACCCGAAAACTGAAGAACGTTCCTTTTTTATTGATTTAGGCTGTTAGGCTGTAGGCTGTTAGGGCTTTGCTAAGTGAAATAATGCTTACTTTTAATTCACAATATCATTTTAAATGATGAATCCTAATATACCAACTCCTAACCCCTAAAAGTCCAACACCTGTATAGTTACAGTCAGGCAAATTCCCAACCCATAATTTTATACCGCCCTTACACTGCTTTTAATCAAACCCCACTTTGAACCTCCCGTTTTTTATAGCACGCCGGTATTTGATTTCCAAGAAATCGCACAATATCATCAACCTCATTTCGGGTATTTCGATGGTTGGCGTGGCGGTTGGAACGGCAGCACTCATTATTGTATTGAGTGTATTTAATGGGTTTGAATCGGTTGTAATTTCCTTGTTTTCGGTTTTCGATCCAGATATTGAAATAACGGTTGCGCAGGGAAAAACTTTTCATAACTACGAAATAGCTGCCGACAAAATCCGCTCACTGCCAGGTGTTGTCAGTTATACCGAAGTTGTTGAAGAAAATGCCTTGCTGCACTATAAAAACCAACAATATTTGGCCACCATCAAAGGCGTGGATTCGCTTTACCAGCAACACAGCCCGCTTGATTCGATGCAGCTTACCGGCGAAATGGTTTTGCAACATGATAGCCTCGACTTTGCCATTCCCGGCTATGGCATCGCCTATTTCTTGAACCTGGATTTGGAAGCTCCCGACAACCTGATTTCGGTTTATATTCCAAAACGGAAAGGCAACATTAACGGTTTGCCACAGGAATCTTTTTCGAGCGAGTTTATCAGGCCAATCGCGGTTTTTTCGATTCAGCAGGATTTCGATGATAAGTATATGCTTGTGCCACTCCGTTTCGCACGGCGGCTGCTTGATTATTCCGACGAAGTTACAGGCATAGAAATTAGGTTAGCAAAAGGGACTGATGTGGTTCAAATCCAGGCGAAAGTTGCCGAAATTGCCGGTCCAAGGTTCAAGGTGCAAAACCGTTTTCAGCAACAGGAAGTGCTTTACAAGATTATGAAATCCGAGAAATGGGCAGTTTTCCTGATTCTCACTTTTATACTTATTATTGCTTCGTTTAGCGTTGTGGGATCGCTTTCCATGCTTATCCTCGACAAGCAAAAGGACATTGGGATATTGCGAAGCATGGGAGCAAATAACGAAATTATTAAGCGAATTTTCTTTTTCGAGGGTTTGCTTATTTCGCTTTCTGGTGCCGTGTTCGGACTTTTGTTGGGCTTGGTTGTTTGTTTTGTGCAGCAGCAATTTGGGCTGATAAAACTGCAAGGCGGTGGCTCGTTTATCATAAGTGCCTATCCAGTAAAACTGATAGCAACAGACTTTTTATATGTTTTTTTCACCATCGCTTTAATTGGTATTGGCGCAGCCTGGTTGCCTGTGCAACGAATTGGAAATCAACTTAAAAAGAGAAATTTTATAAGTGATCAAATAAGTTTCTGGGAAAGAACCTTGAGCCCACTCCGATAACCAAAAAAATAACGAAAACCACTAAACCACTAAGAATACGAAGGTTCACAAAGCATTGTTAACCTGTACTATAAACTTTGTGAAACTTAGAGGCTAAGGGTCAAAAAAGACTTATCGGTGTGGACTCATAAATAGAGTTTCGCTCACCACTTATTCCTTCCCCATCGCCTTTTGAAAAATATCTACAAGGTACATGAATAAATAAAAACCGCCTCAGTTGAACCCGAGGCGGTTTTTGCATTTTCATAAAAGGCAATTACATTATCTCCAACAACTCCACTTCAAATATCAATGCGGCATTTGGGCCTATTGCTTTTCCTGCGCCTTGGGCGCCATAAGCAAGGTTGGATGGGATAAAGAATTTATATTTTGCTCCTTTCGACATCAGTTGTAAGCCTTCCACCCATCCAGAAATTACTTGGGTAACACCAAAAGTTGCAGGTTCGCCGCGGCTTACCGAACTGTCGAATACCGTTCCATCAATCAGAGTGCCTGTATAATGCACTTTCACTTGGTTTTTTGCAGTTGCTTTAATGCCAGTACCTTCGGTAATAACCGAATATTGAAGGCCGCTTGGCAATACAACCACGCCGGGTTTATTTTTATTTTCTGCGAGGAATGCTGTTCCGGATTCGCTGTTGTTGCCTTCGGCTTTTTCCTTCATGCCTTCGAAAAAATCGCTCAGTATCTGGTTTACCTCATCGGGCGACATGGTAATTTCCTCGTTGTTCAAAATAGCATTTAGCCCTTTGGTAAAATGCTCGATATCAAGTGCATCAACACCCGAATTTTTTAAATTGCTCGCTATACTTAGTCCTAAAGCGTAACTGATGTCTTTCATAAAATGTCCTTTTGTCGTTTAATTTTTAGGTTGCGAAGGTAAAACTTTTAAAGTTATTTGAAATATGAATATTCTGGGCAATAATTCAGAAAGGTTAATCGGTGCCCACATCTAACCTAAAATGGCTAGAGGAGTTCCTTTGTATGTATTACGACCATCGTAAAGAAAGCAAACCATACATACCTATTCCCAAGTATTTTATATGGTAGTAGCAAACCGCTCATACCTGCTTACTAGCAATAGAAAATACACGAACCATCAAGGAAAACGTGAACATGGATTATCGACAGACGATGATGAAAAGTCGGATATCTTCAATAAAATCCTTATGCTGTTGGCCTTTCTCATAGTTTGCATTAGCATTTCTGCACAAACACCACCACCTCCTAATCAAGGGTATGGAAGCACAGAAAACGAGGCTCCCAGCGTTGGAGAACCAATTGGAAACGGAACATTTATTTTGTTTGTACTTGCGGCGGTTTATGCCGGGCGAAGAGTGTATAGGGTAAATGCTGCCGAAACTCAGGAATAAACCAAAATCTATTCATGGGTGACAAAAAAAAGTCGCACAATGAATAAAGCAAGTGTCGGGGCGACTTTTTCAGTCACCCCGACACTATGCCACAGGGAGGATTGCCTCTTGAAATAATTTAACTATACAGAAACCGCTTGATGCTCCGTTTTGGGGTTTTTTCAAATTCGGTGGAAACAACCTGGAAGCGGACGACTTGCATATAATTGGGGATTTCGCGGTTCAGGTGCTTGCGATAAACTTCAAAGATGGATTCCAGCGAATGTTCCTTCATTTTCTTGGCATCTACCATTTCCATATCGGGATAAATCAATGCCACCAAGCCTTCTTTGCGGTCAACCACAATGGATTCCTGAACCAATGGGAATGCGTTTATGCGTGCCTCGATTTCTTCAGGATATATATTCTGGCCCGATGGACCCAAAATCATGCTTTTGCTGCGTCCTTTAATGTATAAAAACCCATCGCTGTCCATGGTGCCGAGGTCGCCGGTATGCATCCAGCCATCGCGGCCAATGATTTCGTGCGTAGCTTTTTCGTTTTTATAATACCCTTTCATCACATTTTCGCCACGCACCAATATTTCGCCGACAATATTTTCGGGGTCGGGCGAATCTATGCGCATTTGGAGCTGGTCAACACAGCGCCCTGCCGAGTTAAAACGTGCTTCGCGCCATCCGGCATAACTTATCAGTGGCCCACATTCGGTCATTCCATACCCAATGGTAAAGGCAAAGCCTGCTTTGCGTAGTACTTCCTGCACCTCTTCGTTTAGTGCTGCACCACCTATGACAATCTCGTGGAAATTGCCGCCAAAACTCTCGGTAAGCTTGGTTTTTATCTTCCCAAGGATGATACTGTCCATAAATGGGATTTTCATCAGGAACTTAACCTTGGTTTGCTCCAGCACAGGTTTTATCTGTTTCTTGAAAATCTTTTCGATGATAAGCGGCACCGAAAGGATGAGCCGTGGCTTTATTTCAGCAAATGCTTTTAGCAACAATTGGGGTGTGGGCATTTTGCCCAGAAAAGTAATATGACACCCGGAAGTAAACGGATAAAGGAACTCGATAGTACAGCCGTACGCATGGGCCAATGGCAGGAAACTCAGGATATGGTCGCCCGGCACCAAAGGCATATTTGCCCGCGAATAAACCATGTTGCCCGTAATATTGTTGTGGGTTAGCATCACACCTTTCGAAAAACCGGTGGTGCCGGAAGTATAGATAATTGCAAAAAGTTCGGCATTGGTGATTATCTGCTTGGGAAGTTTTTCCTTGCCAAAAGGCTTGGACAACAAGCTTTTAAATTTATTGATATGCTCAGCCGACTGCTTGTTCTGTGTGAACAAAGGCGCGAAATCGTCGAGCGAAACCACCGATTTTAACCTTGGCATATTTTCTTCATCTAAAACATCCCAGTTGGCTTTGTTGGCAAACAGCGAAACACTTTCGGAATGATTGATGATATGTTGAACATCGTTAGGCGTAAAATTTGGAAGTATTGGCACAACCACTGCTCCATAAGTTACAATTGCCTGATAGGCTATGGCCCACTCCGCACAATTTTTGCCCAAAAGTGCAATTTTATCGCCTTTCTTAAGACCACATTTACCAAACAGTTTTTGCATGTAATAAATTGTCCGCCCAACTTCGCTGTAAGTATAACTCCCTGATCCATAATTGGTAAAAACGGTACGATCCCAGTTTTCGAGAATGCTGTTCCATACAAATCGCGTGTAGTTTTCTTTTAACATGGTTGCTGTTTTAAAACGACTTCGAATGTATAGATAAATATTCAATGAATATAAATCTGTTGATCTTTTTTTACCGATTTAGCAAAAAATAGTTTTGAGGGATTTTGTGGGGGATTTTCAAACTGTATTATAACTTTTTGAGGTGGTATGTGTTTTATAAATGTTTAAAACCGTTTCAAATGCAATTATTTCCCATTCATACTGGTAATTTAAAACTCGACGGCGGTGCCATGTTTGGCGTGGTTCCAAAAACCATCTGGAACAAGGCATATCCAGCCGACGAAAACAACTTGATAAACCTGGCCATGCGCTGCCTGTTGGTGGTGGATGGCGACCGCAGGATATTGATCGACAATGGTATAGGAACCAAGCAAGACGAAAAATTCTTTAGTCATTATTTCCTTAATGGAGATTTTAGCCTGATTGGTTCGCTTGCCGGATTTGGTTTTAAACCGGAAGACATCACCGATGTTTTTCTTACCCATCTGCATTTCGATCATTGTGGGGGAACTGTCAAAAACAATGCCGACCGCAGCGGTTATGAGCTTACATTTCCAAATGCCACCCATTGGCTAAGCAAAGCGCAATGGGATTGGGCCACCCGACCCAACCGCCGCGAAAAAGCTTCGTTCCTGCACGAAAACATGTTGCCTGTGGCCGAAAGCGGTAAACTGAATTTGTTTGATGGCCCTTTTCAGTTGATTCCCGGTTTTGAAGTGAGGATTTATAATGGGCACACGGTTGGCCAGGCAATACCATTTATTACGGTTGGTGATAAAACCGTTGTTTTTATGGCCGATACCACCCCAACATCGGCGCATGTGCCATTGCCGTACATAATGAGTTACGATACGCAACCGCTCATTTCGCTTACCGAGAAAGAAGCATTTATGAACGAAGCCGCCGAGAAAAATTATATACTGTTTTTTGAACACGATGCTTACCACGAGTGCTGTGTGGTTGAAAAAACCGAAAGGGGAATAAAAGTTAAAGAAACAATGGACTTGGAGCAAGCACTTGGCTCAAATAGGACATAAGCAATTAGCGCTGCCACTTATTTTATGTAATTGGCTGGTAGATGAGAATGGAAGATAAAGTATATACCCATTTGCCAATAACCAATAACCAATAACCATTTCCCAATCCAAAATGAAAGAAACCACATTTTTTCAAAAAGAAGAACTCTTTTCAGCCAAGTGGTTCAAATCCTATTTGCTGATTGCGGTAGGGACTTTTTTAGTTGCGGTTGGATATGTGCTGTTTATCAGTCCAAATAAAATAGTGCCTGGAGGTATTTATGGTATTGCCATTATGCTCCATCATTTGCTGGGAACCCCAATTGGATTGACTGCATTAGCTTTTAATATTCCGCTCACACTTATCGGGATAAAATTGTTGGGGCCAAAATTCGGGGCTAAAACGGTTGTGGCTTTCGTATTGACCTCTGTTTATGTTGATGCGTTGTCGTATTTCTATGGCTCGTTGCCGCTGGTGCCTGGCGAAACTTTAGTTTCCTGTATTTTCGGCGGTTTGTTTATCGGGATTGGCGTTGCATTTACTTTTAAAGCTAAAGCCACAAGCGGAGGCTCGGATGTAATTGCCATGATTTTGCAGAAATACACCCGTTTGCCACTAGGCCAATTGATGATGATGGTTGATTCGGCCATTGTACTTTTGAGTTATGTGGCGTTTGGCGATTGGCGCATCCCTTTGTTCAGCTGGATTACCATTTTTGTTCTCGGCCGTGTGATTGATACTGCTATGCATGGGTTTTCGTACGACAAAACCCTGTTTATTATCTCGGAAAAACATGAAGAAATCCGCAACAGCATCATTGGCGACCTGAAACGTGGCGGCACTTTTTTACATGGAGAAGGAATGTACAAACACGATACCAAACAAATAATTTTCACTGTTGTGAACCCGCGCGAACTTTATATGCTCGAAGAATATGTTCATCGCATCGACCCTGAAGCATTTATTGCAGTTCTGGATGCCTATGAAATTTTAGGAAAAGGGTTTAAATCGTTGAGCGAGAAGATAAAAGACTAATTTTGGGGTGTTTCTGTAACCCAAAAGCTGGCAAACATCCTAACCTATTAATAAACATCTGATAAAACAGATCACTTAAACTTGACTATTATCAACATAAACATATCTAAAGAGACCCTTCGAGCCGTTCTTGGTTTGCTGATTTCAATATTTATCATTGCTGGATGCTCAACGGATGTGGAGGATAAAGCTATTGTGCCAATAAAAAAAACAGTGGTTTCGGATATCGAATATGCCGTTAGTATAGATTCATCGGGACAACCCAGGCATTTATTTCTTGATATTTACACTCCCCCAAAAATATCAGAAAATCAAATTTTCCCTGTTGTTTTGTTTATGCATGGAGGTGGTTATCAATTCGGAGACAAGGATTGGGTCAAAGATTGTTGCAAAATATTAGCTGATTCCGGTTTTGTCGTTGCAAACATGAATTACCGTATGGGATGGCGCGAAACTGTTGGCTGTGCCGGCGACACCAATACCCTTGAGCAAGCCCAATACCGCGGAGCACAGGATGCAAATGCAGCTTTACGTTTTTTAGACCTAAATGCTGCAAATTATAATATTGATCCTGAATGGATATTTATTGGCGGCGAAAGCGCTGGCGCAGCTATTGCATTGAATTGCAGTTATATGACTGATGTTGATATGGAAATAAAGCACCCTGGTTTGGTTGCAAGGCTCGGAAAACTTCAGAATCCGGGATATGAACTTTCAAACAGGTATAAAATTAAAGGGATTTGTAATAAATGGGGATGCATCTCCGATTCGAATCTGATAACCCAATACAATGCAATTCCTACAATAAGTTTTCATGGAACGTTTGATCCTTTCATTCCAGTTGACACAGGATATTTTCTTGGTTGCCATCAAGTTCGTGCATTTGGTTCAGTTTGGATTAACCGGCAATTACAAGTTCTAAACTGCCCAAGCATTTTGCAAATCGAGCAAGGTGGTGGCCATCCACCCAAAAAGTTTACACCGGAAATTACCATGCCCAAAACCGCTTCCTTTTTCCATCAGATTATGGCTGGAAAGGCGAAAAGTGCCGTTATTATTGAGTAACAGAACCAAATCCCATCAAGCATTTTGAATAATTTGGGAACCGTGTTGATAGTAAAATAGCAAAAGTAAAAAGAGCCGAAACAAAACGAATTTTATTTCGGCCCATTGAGGTGAATGGTTCTAAAAGATATTCTTATTAATTATTTGATATTTAACCTTTTACTTGAAAAGTTTGAAAATATCGTTCCCATTAGCAAAGATAAGCAGCGCAAAAAGCAGCACCATTCCAGTAATTTGGGCATATTCCATAAATTTATCACTTGGCTTGCGGCCGGTGATAATTTCGTACATCAAAAACATCACGTGCCCGCCATCAAGTGCCGGGATTGGCAGAATATTCAAAACTGCCAGCATAAGCGAGAGAAACGCAGTTAAGCCCCAGAAGGCTTCCCAGTCCCATACCGATGGAAAAATGCTTCCAATGGTAATAAACCCACCAACCGATTCGTATGCTTTCGCTTCAGGTTTAAAAAGGAGTTTCAAGGATTTCAGATAGTCGGCGGTTTTTTCGTAAGCCTTAGCCGTACCGGCAGGGATTGCCTGCAAGAGATTGTATTTGTATTCTTTAAACGTGAAATATCCTGCCGGGGATTTTGGCGCAACACCAATTAACCCCCTGTCCGACACCTGTATAGCAAGTACAACAGTGTCGGTTCCTCGCAGTACATAAACATTCACTTTTTCGTTTTTATGTTTCTGTACGATAGTTTTAAACTCATCAAAATACAGGGTTTTTTGTCCGTTAATGCCAATAATTTTGTCTTTAACCTGCATCCCTGCACTTTTTGCATTTGAGCCTGGAGCAAAATCAGCGGCCTCAAAAGGGATACGTACACTAATAAATTCGGGGTTTTTATGTTTGATGATTTGCGATATCAGGCTTTGTGGAACTGCAACTTCAACCAGTTGGCTATCACGCTCCACCTGAATGGTCTGCACATTTTCAAGAATCAGTGTAGATGGAATTTTGAAAAAATCTTCAACTGGTTTCTTATCAAGTGAAAGTATTTTGTCGCCATTGCGAAGACCTAACTGTTGGCCCAATGTGTCAACTGTGATTCCATATTTTACTTCCGAATTCGGCAGGTATTGCTCGCCCCACCACGAAAGCATAACTACATAAATACCAATGGCTAACAACACGTTTACAGTTACACCGCCTAACATGATGATAAGCCGTTGCCATGATGGCTTAGCCCTGAATTCATAAGGTTGTGCAGGGAGTTTCATGGCTTCCTTGTCCATGGATTCGTCGATCATTCCCGATATTTTAACATAGCCACCCAAGGGCAACCATCCAACACCATATTCGGTATCGCCTTTTTTGAATTTGAACAGTGAAAACCAGGGGTCGAAAAAAAGATAAAACTTTTCGACCCTTGTTTTAAAAATGCGGGCAGCGAGGAAATGTCCGAATTCGTGAAATATCACAAGTATCGACAGGCTCAGGAGCAACTGGACTACTTTGGTCAATATAATCATAAAGAAATTTTCTTTGAATTTAATTATTGCAATTCCGTTTTGAAACGGGCTGCAAAATTACAGCTTTTTTCTATTGAAATTCAGCAAAATTCTTTTGGGTCATAAAGCAGGAATCCTTCAATAAATCCGTTTCCACCGCCTAAAAACCGACATTCACCGCTTTTTGCTTTTATAAACATGGTTTTGTATCCACTTTTGCGGAACAAAAGAAAAGAGGAAACGTTAAATGATGTTAAAACGATGGAAACATTTTAGAATCGTTTCGTTTCCAATTATAAAATATATTGTACTTTTGCCGGCTTAAAAGAAAAATATGGACGAAAGAGTTGACCGGATATTATCGGAAAGCATGCGGCTATTCAAGAAAAACGGAATCCGTAGTGTTTCTATGGATGATATTTCAAAAGAGCTTGGGATGTCGAAAAAAACCATTTACCAGTATTTTGCCAATAAAACCGAGTTGGTCGAAAATGTACTTGGCTACATGCATGAAAAGGAAAGAATCCCATGCATTGGCAACGACACGGAGAGTATGAATGCCATCGATATCCTTTTGGCAGTCAGCAAAAACGTGAGTGTACAGTTGAAGGATATGAACCCGATCAATGCCTACGAGCTTCAAAAGTATTATCCTACTATTTACCGCGAGTTTATCATAAAAAAGCGCGATCATGTTTTTGATCAGGTAAAGCAAAATTTTGCTCAAGGCATTTCGGAAGGCATTTACCGCAACGACCTGGATATTGACCTGGTGGCACGGCTATACATTCAAAAATTAGTGGATGTTCACGATCCGGAATTTTTGTCGTCGGTAAATTTCGGTTTCGAAAAAGTGTTTCAGGTAATGTTCGACAACCATATACGTGGAATTGCCAATGCGGAAGGATTGGCATATTATGAAAAACAAATTAACTCTCAAAATACCAATATCTGATTATGAAAATACCAACTTTAAATTTGGTTACGGCATTCCTGGTTTGTGCTATGCAATTGGCAGCCCTGGCACAGAACAATCAACCCGTAACAGCTTCGCTCAGCCTTAAACAGGCACAAGATTACGCTGTTAAAAACAACGCCAATTCCCGCAATTCGACTATTGATATGGAGTTAGCCAAAAAGAAAATTTGGGAGACTACAGCCATTGGTTTACCGCAAATTAATGCCCAGGCAAATTACCAGCATTTATTTGTAATCCCTGAGATGAAATTCCCTAATACTGTTTTATCTGACAAGCATGTGGAATTTGATAAAAATACAGGATTGGGCACCACAAGTTCAGTGGCGCTTAATAGTGGGGAAAATATTTATATGAATAACATAGCAGGGACACCAATTCAATTGGGTGTTCCCAACAATACTACCTTGGATATCACTGTAACACAGTTGATTTTCAGCGGTGAATATATAGTTGGGCTTCAGGCTACTAAGGTATTTTACGAAATGACCGATCAAAACCGGCAAAAAACTGAAATTGATCTGAAGGAATCGGTTGCAAATACTTATGCAATGGCTCTTTCGTTCGAACAAACCCGCGATATACTTTCCAAAACACTTGCAAATACAGAGAAGACGCTTTCGGATATGAAGCAAATGTTTCAACAGGGACTTATCGAAAATACGGATGTGGATCAGATTGAGCTTATCACCCTGAATCTTAAAAACGGATTGAGCTCGATGAACCGCCAGATAGAGGCAACTTACGATTTGCTTAAATTTCAGCTTGGAATGCCATTCGCTGACGAGCTTGTTCTTACAGATAACCTGGAAGCTATTGCTGCTACGGTTGACCTCGAAGCCCTGATAGCAACCCCGTTTAACATCAACAACAACCTTGACTATCAAATATTAACTACCTCGGAAATTATAGGCAACCTAAACCTTAAAAGGGAAAAGAGCACTTACCTTCCAAACCTGGCAGCAGTTTACAGGCACCAGGAAAAAGTGAATGCGCCAGCATTTGACTTTAATCCGAAAGACGTATTCGGGATTTCGATGAATATTCCGATTTTCTCAAGCGGTTCACGCAATGTGAAAGTTCAACAGCGCAAACTCGACCTTCAGAAAATCACAAATACGAAGGAAAACGTGGCAAATGGCTTGCAACTGCAATATGTAAATGCTAAAAATGAGCTTACCACAGCGTACGAAAAATACCTCAACGACAAGAAAAACATAGAACTCACTAAACGTATCTATGATAAAACGCTTGTAAAATTCAACGAAGGAATTGCTACCAGCCGTGAAATTACCGATAACCTGGCTCAATATCTCACAGCTCAAAGTAATATGTACAATGCCATGCTTTCGCTGATTTCGGCCAAAAACAAACTCGACAAATTAAACAACAACCTTTAACCAAAACGTAAAAACTTGATACAAATGAAAACCATGAATAAAACCATTATTTTCCTTCTGCTTGTAGTATTTGCAGTAGCCTGCGGCAAGCCTACAGATAAAAAATCCGAATTGGCCAGCCTCAAAAAGCAGCACGACGAATTGGCTCAAAAAATTAAAGTTCTTGAAACCGAATTGCAAGTGAACGACCCTAAAACGGACAAAGTAACCCCTGTTTCGATAACTGAAGCCAAAACCACTGAGTTTAACCATTTTCTGGAAGTCCAAGGAAAAGTTGACGGTGAAGATAACATTGCTGTTTCGGCACAAATAGCAGGATCCATTACCGCAGTTTATGTAAAAGAAGGCGATCCTGTTAAAATTGGCCAGGTTTTGGCCCAAATCGACAATTCGGTTATGCAGCAACAAATTTCGAGCACCAAGCAGCAGCTTGATTTTGCAACCAGTATGTACAACAAACAAAAAGCGCTTTGGGATCAGCAAATCGGCAGCGAAGTACAGTACTTGACCTCAAAAAACACCAAAGAAAACCTCGAAAAAGCCATAGCTACACTGAACGATCAATTGGAAATGACCCGCATAAAGTCGCCTATTAACGGCAGCGTTGAAGAAGTGAACCTGAAAGTTGGGCAAATGGCATCGCCAGGGCAACCTGCAGTGCGGGTAGTTAATTTCTCTACCGTTAAAGTGGTGGCCGAATTAGCCGAGGCGTATGCGCCAAAAGTAAAGCCAGGCAACAAGGTTATAGTTTTCTTCCCCGATTTCAACACTGAGATAGTTTCGCAAATCCGCTTCACCAGCAAATATATCAATCCGGTTAACCGCACCTTCCTCAGCGAAGTGCGCTTAGGCCCAAGCAAAGTAGAGTACCGTGCCAATATGATGGCTGTGGTTAAAATAAACGATTATCGCAATCCTTCAGCATTTTCGATACCTATCACACTTATCAGGGAATCGCAGTCGGGTAAGTACATTTATATCGCCAAAGAAGAAAACGGAAAACTGCTTGCCCGCAGGTTGGCTGTTACAATCGGAAGCACCTACAATGGCCTTGCCGAAATTACAAGCGGCATCACAATTGGCGATAAAATTATCACCACCGGGTTCAATAGCCTTATTGATGGCGAACTTATTCAGGTTAACTAAAACAGGAGCTTTCCTTGTTTAAATAATTTTAGAAAACACAATGAAGAAAAATAGTTTTAAAGAGTTTTTTGCCACAAGCTGGGCTATTGACAACAAAACCAGTATTTATGTCCTGGCCGTTTTCATCACTTTGCTTGGCATCAGCAGCTACAACAGTATCCCCAAGGAGCAGTTTCCCGAAATTGTGATTCCGACCATCCTTGTAAATACCGTTTATCCCGGCACTTCGCCCGAGGACATGGAAAACCTTGTTACCCGTCCTATAGAGAAGCAACTGAAAGGGATAAATGGTGTAAAGAAAATCTCCAGTAACTCCCTCCAGGATTTCTCATCGATTGCTATCGAGTTTAACACGGATGTAAAAGTTCCTGAAGCAAAGCAGCGTGTTAAGGATGCTGTTGACAAAAGCAAGTCTGATCTTCCAACCAATCTGCTTACCGATCCGAATGTAATGGACATCGATTTTTCGGAAATACCGATCATGTATATTCAGATTTCCGGCAATTATGATCTAGATCAGTTGAAAAAGTATGCCGATGTGGCACAGGACAAAATCGAAGCCCTTAACGAGATTACCCGTGTTGACATTGTTGGTGCCCTTGAGCGCGAAATACAGATTAACGTAGATATATACAAAGCCCAAGCTTCGAGCGTTTCGCTTACCGATATCGACCGCGCCATTGCTGCCGAAAACCTTACTATTTCGGCCGGCAACATCAGCACTTTCGGTATGAAACGCTCCATACGCGTCGAAGGGCAATTTGCCAACCTTGATGTGATGCGCAATATCCTTATCAAATCGGCAAGCGGTGCAACAGTTTATCTAAAGGATGTTGCTGAAATTAAAGATACCTTTAAGGAACAGGAAAGTTTTTCGCGCCTCAACGGGCAAAATGTAATCACATTAAATGTGGTTAAAAAAAGCGGCAAAAACCTATTGGAAGCATCCGATAAGATAAAGAATATACTGAAAAACGACCTAGTCGGTAAGGCTTTCCCCAACGACCTGAAGGTTACCTTGTCGGGCGAGCAATCGCGCTATACACGTAACACACTTGAAGAACTCAACAATACCATTATTATTGGTATGATACTCGTAACCCTTGTGCTCATGTTCTTTATGGGTTTCACCAACGCGTTTTTTGTTGGGCTGGCTGTTCCGCTTTCGATGGCAATTGCTTTTATGGTGATGCCCGCACTTGGGTTTACCATGAACATGATAGTTATGTTCGGGTTGATTTTTGCGCTGGGAATTGTGGTTGACGATGCAATTGTGGTTATCGAAAATATACACCGAACGCATCAAAAGCAACCCAATATTATAATAGCCGCAAAACAGGCAGCAGGCGAAGTGTTTTTACCTATCCTTTCGGGGACATTAACCACGCTGGCTCCATTTTTCCCATTGGCTTTCTGGCCGGGCATTGTCGGAAAATTTATGTTCTACATCCCTGTAACACTGATTATTACTTTGTTCGCTTCATTATTTGTAGCTTATATCATTAACCCGGTA
Organism: uncultured Bacteroidales bacterium; assembly: GCA_903878265.1. Taxonomy (GTDB): domain Bacteria; phylum Bacteroidota; class Bacteroidia; order Bacteroidales; family UBA4417; genus UBA4417. The sequence goes on from CAIRHD010000002.1 coordinate 16,367, forward strand.
TTCGCTGTTTCTTTTATGCAGCACGAGTTCGATGCTCCTGATAAAAGGAAAGTCAAAAAACGGATGGTGATGGAGATTTTAATTTCTGCAGGTTTGGCAGTACTAAGTTATGCTTTTTATGCAGCTAACCATAGCGAGACAGCCTTCGGTTTTGGTAATTTCTTTGTTTTCGTTGCGCTGATGATCCTTTTTTTCCACACTTTATTGAACCCTTATATCAAATGGTGGCAGGAAAGTGGCTGGCCTTGGTTCATGCGTATGTACGAAAGACAATTACGGTTTTTCCTCAGCGGGCGTAAACCTTGGTACCTGCTTGTAGGTGTATTAGCGTTGTTTGTGTTTACAATAATAGCCACCGGTATCCGTAGCCCCAAAGTACTGTTTTTCCCCGACAATATGCCAAACAGTATAAATGTAAGGGTGCAGATGCCAGTTGGTACCGACCAAAAAATTACTGATTCGGTAACCAAAATCGTTGAGCAACGCGTGATGAAAGTATTGGGAAATAACAATCCTGACGTTGAATCGGTAATTACCAATATTGCTCTTGGTGCTGGCGACGATATGGATTTTACGCGTAACCTGAGTGCCGAAAAGGGCAAGATTACCATTAATTTTGTGGAATACAAGAACCGCATCGGAATCAATACCACCGAATACCTGGATAAAATCCGCAAGGAAGTTAAAGGGATACCCGGCACTGAAATTTCGACCGACAAAAACCGTTCCGGACCACCAACCGGAAAACCTTTAAACATTGAAATTACCGGCGAAAACATGGCCGATCTTATTGCCGATGCAAGTGCTTTTAAGAATTACCTCGATTCGATACAAGTTCCAGGTGTTGAAGATTTGAAAAGCGATTTCCAGGAAAACAAACCTGAAATTGCTATAAAAATTGATCGCGAAAGAGCCAACCACGAAGGCATAAGTACCGGACAGATTGCAATGGAAATACGTACTGCTGTTTTGGGCAAGGAAGTTTCCAAATACAAAATGGACGAGGATGAATATCCGATACAACTCAGGTATTCGCTCGATACCCGTGCCAACGTCAATAACCTTATCAACTTGAAAATCACTTATCGCGATATGAATTCGGGCTTGTTGAGGCAAATACCGCTTTCGTCGATAGCAACTATTGATTATGTGGATTCGTACGGCGGCATCAAAAGGCAGAACCTGAAAAGGATCATCACTTTGTCGAGCGGTGTGCTAACAGGTTATACAGCTAACGAAATTGTGGCCCAGATCAAGAAAATTGCCGCCAATTACACTCTACATGAAGGTGTGCAAATAAAACTGACGGGCGAACAGGAAGATCAGGCCGAAACCTCCGCTTTCCTTGGAAAAGCCATGCTAATTGCCATCGGGCTTATATTCTTCATACTTATCACGCAATTCAACTCGATGAGCAAAACCCTTATCATTCTGAGTGAAGTGATTTTTAGCGTAATTGGAGTATTGCTTGGCATCGTAATATTCAACATGTCGATTTCCATTATTATGACCGGACTTGGTATTGTGGCACTTGGAGGAATAGTGGTGCGAAATGGAATATTGATTGTCGAATTTATCGACACACTCAAAGAGCGAGGCATGAAAACCCGCGAAGCTATTGTAAAGGCTGGATTAACCCGTATCACACCGGTTATACTTACAGCCACGGCAACCATTTTGGGGCTTGTGCCTCTTGCCGTTGGGTTTAACCTCAATTTCACAACGCTGTTTACCCAACTCAATCCACAAATACATGTTGGTGGCGACAACGTGATGTTCTGGGGGCCGCTTTCGTGGACAATTATATTCGGGCTGAGTTTTGCCACATTCCTAACCTTGCTCTTTGTTCCGGCAATGTACATTATTGCTTACGAAATGAAAATCAGGCTCAAAAGGAGGAAATCGAATAAGCTGAGCAGGAAAATCCAATAAATTTTCTTCAATTTTATTAAAGGTGGCATTGGAAATTCCGGTGCCACCTTTTTTGGTATTGCTTTTTCAAACAAAAACCACTTTGTGCTGTTTTATAATTTAGAAACATTCTAAATTGCGTTTTGAGAACTATGTACATATACCTCAATTTCTGACAGTTGGTCTGTTTTTATTTTCTTGCCTATTTAAAAATGGCACACCAATCAAAGGTTTTTCAACAATTTTAACAATCAATTTAATTAACAAGTATGAAAATCAAACATTTACCATGGATTTTATCTTTAGCTGCTGTTGTTTTATTTAGCGGTTACACTGCAATGTACCCAACCGGTGCGCCAGTAGCAAAAACCGGATCGCCTGGCGATGGTGCTAATTGCACCGAATGTCATGGTGGAACTGCAACCACCACTGCCGGACAAATAACTTCCAATATCCCCGGTACGGGATATGTTCCTGGCACAACCTACCAAATCACTGCAACCAATCCGTTGACGGGTTCAGGTAAAATGGGTTTTGAGGTTTCTCCACAAAACGCTGCAGGTACACAACTTGGCACTTTGGTTGCAGGCTCAGGAAGCCAGTTAGTAGGCGGAACAAAATATGTTACACATACCAATGCCAATACAACTACCAGCACTTGGACTTTTAGTTGGGTGGCGCCTGTGGCAGGTACAGGCCAGGTTACATTTTATGGGGCTTTCGCCAGAAACAAACCTGGACCGGTTACCAAAAGCACTCTTGTTGTACAGGAAGCCGCTTCGGCACCGGGTGCAGCAGGAACAATCACTGGCCCTGCAAGCGTTTGTAAAAACAATACAGAAACCTATTCCATTGTAGCTATTTCGGGTGCAACCAGTTATGTGTGGACTACGCCCACTGGGTCCAGTATTTTAAGTGGACAAGGAACCACCTCGGTAAGTGTTTCGTTTGGTCCAACCTGCATGTCGGGTAACGTAAGTGTTTATGGAACCAACACTGTTGGAAGTGGTGCTGCCTCCAACAAAATGATTACTGTTAATGCAATCCCTGATCCAACAAGCAACATTACTGGTAACAATTCACCATGCCAAGCGAGTTCACAGACATATTCGGTTACAAACATTTCAGGAGTTACTTACACTTGGGTTGTTCCTACTGGATCTGTGATTTCTTCGGGACAAGGATCAAGTTCTATAAATGTTACTGTTGGGGCTAATAACGGCAACATTACAGTTACTCCATCCAATACTTGTGGTTCGGGCACAGCAGCCAACTTTGCTATAACTGTTGGTCTTACACCGGCAACGCCTGCTACTCCTGATGGCCCGGCACTTGTTAATGGACAAAACACCACAACAAGCAATTACACCACAACCACATTAGCAAATTCGTATGTTTGGCAAATCAGCCCTGCAGCAGCCGGAAGCATTTCGGGTACAACATCAATCGCAACAGTAACCTGGAACAATACATTTATCGGCAATGCCGAAATAAGGGTAAAAGGCGTGAA
>CAIRHD010000003.1 GCA_903878265.1 uncultured Bacteroidales bacterium
CGCCAAATTTAATCAGATCGAAACCTTCATTGTCAAAGCGTTTGAGCTTTATCCGTTCCAATATTCCAACATAAGCAAATATCTTATTTAAAGTCTGACCCTTTTCGAGACCACCAATATAATGTACACCCGTATCGAATAGACCGCCATCGCGCATATAACTTTGTAGGCAACCTCCAATTTGTGGGTTCTTTTCTAGTATGGCAACCTTATAGCCATTTTTACCAAGTATTGCACCGCACAACAATCCACCCAGCCCACTTCCTATAATTACAACATCAAAGCTATCACCCATTATTTTTCTTTTTGAATACCATAATTAGATTCGATGTCCATTTTGTTTGATCAATAGTCTGAGTTTCAAATCCGAGGCTCTCACCGAGTTTGGCCATGTCGTCGAAAGAGAAGAATTCTAGTTTATTCTCTGTTTTATTGAAATTCACTACCCGTGTGGAGAAAAATTCAGTCAATCGGGTAGTAGCATGTTTTTTAGCCAGCCTATTGTCGCCATCCCTGATAATGATTGTTCCTCCAGGCGAAAGTTTCGAAGCATATTGCGTGAAAACCCGGTTCCGTTCCAGCTCATTCAAATAATGCAAAACATCGCTGAAAATGATGCAATTAGCATCGGGGATAGAGAAATTCTGAAGATTGGAACTTACAAAGTTAAGATTTGCCGGCTTATCAAATCCGTTTTCAGCAACTTCTATCTTTGATTTATCATAATCGAGCCCGGTGATTTCGCGCTTCGGTTCCATGTAAGCCAGCATGTATGACATAAACCCATAACCGCAACCAGCATCAACAATAACACCCTGCTTGGGTACCAGGTTTTGAAAAACCAGGTAGTTGCCTTCCATTTTTAATTTCACCTTCATATACCATTCGAGCAGCGGGCCTTTAAATAGGAAGTTTTCAATTACCCGTTTGCGGAGATGTTGAGGCGTGTGAAGTTCTTCTTCCAACAATGAATACTGTTCCTTAAACAGTTGATGGATGCACTTTGTTTTTTGCTGATAGGTTATACCAAAATCGGGATCATTAAATTTTATGCGCTTAAGCACCTTGATTGTCATAGTAGCGTCACGCATCGTAAAACTGCCTTTGGCGATGCTTTTGCCAGTTCCATGAAGTATAACAGGAACTATATCAAGCTCAAGTTGCTGAGCAAGGTAAAAAGCACCTTTATGGAAACGGCCAATTTTTCCGTCTTTTGAGCGTGTGCCTTCAGGAAAAACAGCAATTGAATACCCTGCGTCTATTTTTGCTTTTAACAATTCGATTGCCGGTTCAGCGCCTTCAAAAACGGGATAGTAACCGGCTAATCGTACCACATAACCGAAAAGTGGGGAATTCCAAACCCATTTATTTGTGAGTAAAAGCAATTTGGGACTCAACATTATCATCGAAAGGATATCAATGACAGACTGATGATTAGCAACAAAAACACAAGGCTTTGAGTAATTGTTCCTCTCTTCATAAATAACCCTCTTTTTGAGATTCCCCATGACGTACAATTGCGCCCAGGTTATTTTGCTTATCATCCAATTAAATATATTTTGTGCTTTTGGCCGGTTAAAAGGATTTATCACTAGCAGGAAAAAGCCGGAAATGCTAAGCAGCAAACATCCTGTAATGAAAAATGTATATGCAAATATGGTTTGAAGTGCAGTTTTAAAGCTTATAGGCGCGAACCCTTTGCTGATAGGCGAACTAACGAATTTATGGAAAAGGTATGGCATCAACACCTGCGAAATTACCAAAACTGAAGTGATTCCAATCACCGAAACCAAAGCTATGGATTGCAAAGCCGGGTGCCTTGCAATGAGCATTACACCAAAACCAATTAGCGTTGTAAGGCCCGACAACAAAATGCTCATCCGTATCACAGGCATCTGTTTCTTTTTGTTTCGGTACTCATGTAACAGGCCATCCATAGTGAAAATGCAGTAGTCGTCGCCCAATCCAAAAATAAAAGTGGAAAGTATGATGTTCACAACATTAAACTGGATTTTAAACAATCCCATAAGCCCTAATATCCAAACCCACGAAACAACCATTGGAATAAATGCTGTGAGGGCAAGTTCGATTCGACCGTAAGTAAGCAGCAACGCTAAAAATACTAGCAGGGCAGAAAAAATGGCAATAAAATTGAAATCATCATTGATTATTGAAGACAACTGGTTTGACATAAACTTATTATCAAGCATCTTCGAAGCAGGTTGCTGCGTAACAAGTTTTTCGACCTCGGATAGTGATGCAGCCGGCACTTGGAGGGCCGAAACAATGGTTGTCATTTCAGGGGTAGCCGACACCGTTTCCTTTGCAAAAACAGTTGTTAACAGATGGAAATCAGCACTATCAATCTGATTTTTCTGTAACTCCAAATTTGAGTAAAAAGCACTAAAAGAATTTTCTTTAAATCCCAATGCTTTCCCTGTCAGGTTCAAGGAGGCTTTTAGTTGTTGAATTTTCTCTGATGTAAAATAGTTTCTCCAACGTTCAAATCGTATATTCTGTTCTTGTAACGAAGGCAGAAAATCGGCGACACCAGTATATTTATTAGTTGTTCCGGAAGTATTAAGCGAATCGGACAAATTTTTTATTTTTCCTGCCGCAGCCAGAGCTTGGTCGAAAGTGCTGCCATAAGAGATTATATAAACCGAGTGTTTCAACGTGTCGGATCCGCGCAGGGCATGTTCGGTTTTCTTGAGTTTAGACGACATGTAGTTGAGATGCATCAAGTCGCTATCGAATTCAATAAACTGAGCAAAATATAGCATTACCGGAGTAAGCAGAATAATTGACCAGCGGAGGTAGGCGTAGTTTTCAAGCTGAATCATGCCAGCTTTTTCGAGCCATTTTCCTGTGATTTTTTGCTCGCTTTGCTGCTTCCCAATAAGGTGTGGAAGAAAAATCAACGAAAAAACTACTGCTCCAATAAGCCCGAAAGCACCCAGCAACCCAAAGTCGTGAAGTATTTCGGCTTTCACAAAAAGCAGGCAAACAAAACCACCAATAGTAGTTGCACTTCCAATAGTCATTGGCGCAACCATATCACCAATTACTTTCCGGAGATCCTTTTCGTGAAGAAGATGGGTTAAAATGTGCAAAGGATAATTGACAGCTATTCCGAGCAAAACGGATGTGGCACCGATGGCAATGAGGGAAATATCTTTTTCGATAAATGAAATACAAGCCAACGCAAATACCATCCCGAAAATAATAGGCAGAAAAATTAGAATAGGTGTTCTTTTTTTACGAAAAACAGAAGTGATAAGAAGGATCAAAGCCACACACATCATGGCAAGGGTGAGAGCTGTATCGCGTTGAATCTGGCGTGCATTGCCCACAGACACTGCGGTGGCGCCCATAAATCCACATTCTATACTTTTAAACTGATCCTGTTGCTTTAATTCATCGGCAAAATCTTCAATGGCTTTGATCAGGACTGCATTTTTACGGGTTTCGTTGGCTGGATTAGCAGGTTCGATAAACAAAACAAGGTTCTTTTTATCTTTTGTAAAAAAATAGCCGTTGCTAATTTGGTAGCCAGTAGCTTCGCCCAATTTCTGCAAACGCAAGGTTAAAGCTACTGAAATCCCAACAGGATCCAGCGGCAAACTTTGCCTGACCAGGATTCCGGTTGGCGATGATAAAAGCCTGATATTTTCTTCCAGATGTCGCTGAATTTCATCAGATTGTACTATCGAATCAATGTGAGTGTAATCCTGTTCTTCAACAAAAAATGGAAGGTTTCGTAACAATGCTTTGTAAACTTCCACGAACGGGAAATCGTCGGGGCTGGAAATTATTTTTTTAACCAGGTTTTTGTCCAGAGTTTGAAGTCGTACAAGAATACTATCACAATATGCCATCTTTACTTGATCGGAACTGGCTACCGTAGATTCATCCGAAATACAGATCACCAACTTATCGACAAGGCGGGTGTTTTGAATAAGTTTCCTATATTCCCGCGTTTTTGCATCCATCTGCAACATTTTACTGATGTCTTCTTCAAACGACACCCTTAAAGCCAATGCAGTTAAAAGTACCAAACTTAACAGCATCACCAGCCAGAAAACAAGCCTGTGATTTGCAAAATAGTCGTATGATTTTAAAATCAAACCTTTCATATTTGCTTTTTTGCCAATTTAAAAGTTGATAGAACTATGAAAGAGATTGTGCCAAATACGACTGATGCAAGGATGGCTAAACTCACGCTGCCCAAAATATATTGTATAAAGAATGGCTTTATAGTTTCCAGGTTCAGCGCTGAATCAAACAATGGGATATTTGCATTTGCAATCCAGAAGTTCCCACAAACAATGCTAAGGAACAGAATTAATGGGATCATAGGTGGGATACTGATATTGGCAAACAGGATCACAAGTGGTTTGTTCAACCTAAATAAAAAAGCAAGTGCTATGGCCGCAACCAATTGAAATCCCCAGATTGGTATAATTCCCATAAATACACCGAAAGCTACTGAAAGTGAACGGTTCATGATTGTTTCGGAGCTGTCAAAAAAAAATCCGGCCCAGTTTTTTCTTTTTATATACAACAGTGGCCTATGCCAGGTTAAAGCCAGAAAAACCAGAGCAGTGTTGAGAATACTAATTCGTGTAAAGTCCTGAAATGGTCTGAAATGCGAAACACGCACTTCTTTCGGGAAATACATAACCGATACTGGAACACTTTCAACTTTTATCCCTTTCCACGCAAGCCGAACCAATATTTCAATCTCGAATTCAAACTTAGGAGTATAAAACTTCATGTTTTTTAAAGCCTGCAGTGGATATAAGCGAAACCCTGACTGAGTATCATTATGGGTAATTCCCGTTTCAACTTTGAACCAGAAATTCGAGAACTTCCGTCCAAAATTGCTTTTGCCCGGCACAGAGGCTTGATCCATATTCCGTTCGCCAATAATCAGGGCCGGACCGGTTTCCTGCAGTTTTTCGGTGAAAACAGGAATATCTGCAGGATTATGCTGGCCATCCGAATCAATAGAAATGGCATAATTATAGCCCTTGGAAATTGCATACCTGAATCCTGTCAGCAATGCGTTTCCCTTGCCTTTGTTTTTGGGATACGAAATTATATGAATATCAGCATATTGAGAAAGTAGTGCTGCGGTATCATCGGTTGAGCCATCGTTTACCACAATTAAATCTTTGGTTATGCGGCAAATGCCATCGATCACACCTGCAATTGTGCCACAATTGTTGTAGGATGGCAATATTACGCAAACTTTGTACTCCGCAAGAATTTCTCTTGTATCTAATTCTGCTGACATAAGTAACTGCCTTTCATTTTTAAAATTTCCACCTCGTTGTTTGTTACTGAACACTTTACGGATACAATGTTTTCTTCTTTATTGCTTATGCTGAATTTATAATCGAGAATTGTATTTTCAACTGGAACTACAAGATTGATGAATTTAATGCTGTCACTTTTAACCAGCCTTAGTTTTAGATCCAGATATTTTGAAAGTAATTCGCCTATGATATGAAG
>CAIRHD010000004.1 GCA_903878265.1 uncultured Bacteroidales bacterium
ACTGGTTAAAAAGCGGCTGTCCGCTAAAATTTGTACTTTTGCCCATGGTTACGTTTTTTGCTTCGTAACTTCAAAGGTAACCATACCAGGTTAACCGTAAAAAGCTAACCTGGTTTTATTTTTTTTACCGGACAACAGTGATATATTTTACATAAATATCACAAGATAACATCTAAAACGACTATATTTGTGTTTTAATTCATCACTGTCTTTTATGTAAAAACTATATGGCGATCGAAATTGAAATCACCTGGCAAGAACCTCTCCATAATTCTAATTTAAATAAGTTGCATAAACAATTATAAAAAACGCCAGATATTGTTGTTGTGGGAAATTCAACTTTCTCAATTACCGGTTCACTTTATTTAATACCAAATTGAAAGTTATCCATAAAGTTACTCTTTCAACAACCAATACTTAACAATCCTAATAATTATGAAAAAGAAAATTAGTTTTTTTTACTGCCTTTTGTTTATAATGGGAGTATTATTAACGCTTACAAACAGCTGTAAAAAGGATGAAACAACATCCAACCCTGCAAACTTGGAAATGGCAAACATCCCAGCCGGCACTTTTACGATGGGCAGCCCCACCTCAGAAGCAAATCGTGAAATAAATGAAGTTGAGCACCAAGTAACGCTAAGTACTTTTCGCATGTGTAAGTACGAGATAACAAATGCCCAGTATGCCGCTTTTTTAAATGCCAAAAGCATAGGCAGTGATGGATTATATACAGCTGGAGCATATCCAACACAAGCTTTGATTGGATCTAGCACTGGCATTTTGCATTACTCCGCTGGAAAATGGGAGCCTGTTTCAGGTTACGAAAATCATCCTGTAACACATGTAACATGGTATGGAGCTACAGAGTTTGCTACTTATGCAGGCGGTTCTTTGCCAACCGAAGCACAGTGGGAATATGCCTGCCGTGGCAATACTACCACACCATTTAATACAGGTGCATGTTTAAGCGATGCTCAAGCCAATTACAGATGGGCTTATCCCTACAGCAATTGTACAAACACAAATACAACATATCCAAACAAAACACAAGCAGTAGGCTCATACTCCGCTAATACTTTTGGCTTGCATGATATGCATGGCAATGTTTGGGAATGGTGCAGTGACTTGTATGGTGATTATCCAACCACACCACAAACCAACCCAACAGGTGCAACAACGGGCTTGTACCATGTGATTCGTGGTGGCTGTTGGGGCAACTATGCTTTTTCCTGCCGTTCGGCTAAGCGCAGCGGCTATCTCCTCGAATTCAGCGATGTTGCAGGGTTTCGCATTGTCCTCGTCCCTTAGTTCATTGTTAAGGGCTTTGAGCTAAAAAAAAGCAATTATTTTGTGTCAGATTCATTTTCTAGGTTCAGATTTCCTGACCCATATTTTTCAACTATCAGATATTCATTCATATACGAAACGGTTATATTCATTTGCGGGAAAATGGAAATGACCTAATTTTGCATCAAAAAGGCTATGCATCAAACTTTCCTTCCCGTTTTCCCAGAAGGGGCAAAAATGATCAATTCCGAAATAGGGTTAAAGGCCATCGGCAATAAAATCCTTTATTTTAATGGAGGCATGCGCATGTACAAGCACCAAAAGGATGATTATAGGAGTTTCCGGTACATCACCCGCTGCCGCGCGAATCCTTTCGCGTGGTGCCATAAATACTGTTAATATTCACGCATTATATAAATTCAATCTTTTTCGAATTTTACGGTAAAAGAAATTAATTAAATTTGCTTAGTGAGTCGAAATTATAAATTCCACAATCCTGAAGGGGTATACTTTGTCAGTTTTGCAGTGGTAGAATGGCTTGATGTTTTTACAAGGAACGAATACAAGGATATTCTTTTGGAAAGCCTTAGCTATAGCCAGCAAAAAAAAGCAATGGAAATCTTTGCATGGTGCATAATGACAAACCATTTGCATTTGGTTTTCAGGAGTGCTGGCGAGTATAAGCCTGAAGACATATTAGGGGATTTTAAAAGGTTTACAAGTAGAAAAATCGTTCAGGCAATTATTGAAAATCTAAAGGAAAGCAGGAAAGAATGGTTACTTGAACAATTCAAAAAAGCTGCAGGGCAATGTTCTAACGTAAATATGTACCAATTCTGGAGGCACGATAATAAACCAATCGAATTATGGAGCAATAAAGTAATTACTGAGAAAATAAATTATATTCATAACAATCCGGTAGAAGAAGGACTTGTATTCAGACCACAAGACTACGTTTA
>CAIRHD010000005.1 GCA_903878265.1 uncultured Bacteroidales bacterium
CTTTGCTCACTTCTTCCCTGGTTTCCCAACCGTTTTCGCCAACACCACCCGTAAATATCACCACATCCACCCCACCCATTGCGGCAGCATAAGCGCCAATATATTTTTTAATCCTGTAATGATAAATATCAAGCGCAACCTGTGCACGGTGATTTCCATCGGCAGCAGCGGTTTCAATATCGCGCATATCGCTCGAAATGCCAGATAAACCAAGCATTCCACTGTGTTTATTGAGCAGAGTGCTTGTGTAAGGAATGCTGGTTTCTTCCTTATCGGCAATGTACAAAAGCGCACCGGCATCAATATCTCCGCAACGGGTTCCCATAACCAATCCTTCTACAGGAGTCATGCCCATTGAAGTATCTACCGAAACGCCGTTTTTTATCGCGCACATGGAAGCCCCGTTTCCCAAGTGGCAACTTATTATTTTCAGGTCTTCGATTTTTTTGCACAAAATATCGGCTGCACGCTGCGAAACAAAACGATGGCTCGAACCATGGAAACCGTAGCGGCGGACTTTGTATTTTTCGTACAGAGAATATGGGATTCCATAAAGGTAGGCTTGCTCCGACATGGTTTGGTGATAAGCGGTATCAAAAACCCCAACCTGTGGAACTTCGGGCAGCAATTTGGTGATAGCATAAATACCTTCCAGGTTTGGTGGGTTATGAAGTGGCGCAAGGTCGATACATTCCTTTAAGGCTGCAATAACTTCATTGGAAATGGCTACGCTGCTGTTGTATTTTTCGCCGGCATGTACAACCCTATGTCCAACGGCTCCAATTTCGTTCAAATCCTGAACGCAACCATATTCCTTATGGGTAAGCACACCAAGTACAAACTCAATACCTGCCTGATGATCGAGTATTTCGCCTTCGAGTTTTAGCACATCGCCATTTGCCATATTATGTTTGATGGATGCGCCTTTAAGGCCGATTTTATCAACCAGCCCTTTTGCAACTACTTCGGCTGATGGCATTTCGAAGAGTTGGTATTTAATGGATGAACTTCCGCAGTTCAGAACTATAATTTTCATTTTCAAATTTTTTAAACAGAATTGAACTACTACCTGTACTCGGGGCAAGTTATCGTACTTTCGATGATTTTGCCGTTGGCATCGTATTTATAGAAACCTTGCCCTGAAGCCCTACCCAAAAAATTGGCGCGGACCAAGCGTTTCAATACTGGCGATGATTTGTACCCATGCACCCCAAATTCGTTGTAGAGGTTATCCATCCATTTCTGCAGTTTGTCCAATCCAATGCGATCGGCAAGTTCGAAAGGACCAAACTGGTGGCCAAGACTGGTTTTCATCAATTCGTCAATATCGTTTACGGAAGCAATTCCTTCCATCAGCATTTCGCACGACTGGTTTATCACGACACAAATCATACGGGTGGTGATGTTGCCTGGCGATTCCATGAGAGTGATGGGCTTTTTTTCGAGCATCCGCACAAAACGGCTTACCAACTCGAACGCTTCATCCGATGTGCGGGCACTTCGCACCACTTCGAGTACCTTCACTTTGTCGGTAGGCGAAATAAAATGCAAACCAACCGCGCGGTCAGGATATTCGAGGCCGGAGGCCAAATCCGAAATCATCAAGGTAGCCGTATTTGAAGCCAGGATAGCATCGCGGCGGACAAACTTTTCGGCATGTTGAAGGATTTCCTTCCGAATATCGAGGCTGGTTCCAGGCTTGCGCGAATTGATTGCTTCAAAAACTATATCGCAGTCTGTAAGTGCGCTATACTCCACTGTGCCTTTGATGCGCGACAAAATAAGGCGTTTTTCGCTGTTGGTCATTCCCCAGCGAAGGATTTCATTATCAAGCAAGCGGGTTATCCCTTCGATGCCTCCTGTTACGCGCTCTTCGTTCAAATCGAGGCAAACAACATCGAAGCCATGCTGGCTTATTGTTTTTGCGATTTCCTGCCCCATCGACCCACAGCCGATAATACCAATCTTATGAATGGAACCACGTTGTTTTGGACTTTTACTGAGACTGAAATCTTCCAGTTTTCCGATAAATTCTGACATTTTACTAAGTATATTTGTATTGTAAATTTGGTTAAAACGAAGTTATATTATTAAGATTCAACAGCTTATAACAAACAGCCCTGAAATCGGGTGCAAAGGTAAAATTTATTTGTCGCTTACGCGATTATTACTGTTAATATTTTCACAAGAGAATGTTGAATGGGTTGAATCGATTGATGGGCAGGGCAATCCTTAGCCTTTTTGGCAAAGGATTGTTGCTGTTATTTGCTCAAATCTTGAGTCCCCTCCGAAAACCCTAAAATGAAGAAACGCCACAAAGCCACCATGCCACAAAAGGTCACAAAGTATTGTTAATCAAAATTATAAATTTAGTGCTACTTAGCGACTAATTTCCTTTGTTGCAAAAAGACTTTTCGGAGGGGAGGGGGCTCAATCTTGCTTCCGCACAGGCAAAACCAGTTTAACTTTTGTCCCACCCGAATCGTCGCTGGTAAATTCAATGGTTCCGCCTATTTCCTTCATTATTTGATGGCTAATCGATAACCCTAGCCCTGTGCCCTTTCCTTCCTCTTTGGTAGTAAAAAATGGAAGCATTATATTCTGGATGTTGTCCTTGCTGATGCCAATGCCGTTATCAACAACTTCAACAACAATAAACTGATCAAGCTGAAATGATGTGATATCAACGATCATTTCATTATCTTCTCCCGGTTGGCGTTCCTTTTCCAATACTGCATCTTTGGCATTGGTAAGCAGGTTAATCACAACCTGCTCAAATTTATAGGTATTTCCCGTTACTGGGGCAATTTGCTGATCGAGTTGAAGGTTGAGTTTGATGCCATGATGTTTGAACTGCTCCACTATCATAGAGGACGCGTTTACGATGCTCGAATTAACATTGAAAACTGTATGCACTGTTTTGTCATCGCTTCGCGAAAAGGCTCTAACATGATCGATAATATCCCTCATGCGGGTTATGTTTTCAAAAATCCTGTCCGATTTCTTTTTCAGGTACTCCACATCTATAATTTCGGGTTTCGTGGTCTGGAACAAAATATTATCCATTGCCATCGAGATTATGTTCAATGGTTGGTTTATTTCATGTGCTATGCCCGCTGCCATTTCGCCAAGCGTGGCCATGCGGTCGGCATGTATTTGTTTTGCCTCCGTTTTCTTGCGTTGCGAAACGTCGCGGATGATGATCATGAACGATAAGGGCTCCCCATCTGTGCCTTGCATTAGGGTGATGCTGATTTCACCGGTAAAAACAGTCTGGTTTTGCTTTTTGATGGTTATC
>CAIRHD010000006.1 GCA_903878265.1 uncultured Bacteroidales bacterium
AGCAACTATTGCAACAAAATTTCATAATACAATAATTTCATCTATCTTTGAAACTGCGAAAAGCATCAGGGATACGGAAAGTATAAATAAAGTGGTGCTTTCGGGAGGTGTTTTTCAGAATAAATACCTGCTCGAAGGAACGATTAAAATCCTGTCGGAGAATAATTTTGAAGTTTACTCACACGCAACTGTGCCCACCAACGATGGTGGAATTGCACTTGGCCAATTGGCAGTTGCATCTAAAAGAAGGGAATTAAAATGTGTTTAGCCATACCCGCAAAAGTGCTCAGTGTTAATGAATATTCCGCCTTGGTCAGCATCGAAAATGTGGAATATACTGCAAGCCTCCTGCTGCTTCCAGATGTGCAACCAGGCGATTACATTATGCTTCATGCCGGTTTCGCAATCGAAAAAGTGGATGCGGAAGAGGCCGAATTAACTTTGCAATTACTGAATGATGAAGAAAAAGGTAGGCCAGGGTGAGTGGTTATTGGAAAATGGTTAATAGAAAATGGTTAATGGTTATTTGTTAAGAGAAATTCCCCATTCCAACATCCCACCTCGCACATCCCACCTCGCACATCACACATCCGACATCGTCCATCCCACATCGTAAATCGTCATGCTCAAATCGTAAATAGAAAGCCCCCAAAACCCAACCCCAAAACCCTAATCCCTTAATGAAATACATAGATGAATACCGAAAAAAAGACCTGATCCTATCAGTCGCCGAAAAGTTGAAAGCAATTTCGAAAAGGGAAATTGTTCTGATGGAGGTTTGCGGCGGGCACACTATGGCCATTCAGCGGTTTGGGCTACCATCTTTGCTTCCTTCCACGATTCGTTTAATATCTGGTCCAGGTTGCCCTGTTTGTGTTTCGAGCCAGCATTTTATCGATACTGCCATGGCCTACAGCAAAATACCCGGAGTGATTATTACTACTTATGGGGATTTGATCCGTGTTCCTGGTTCAACAACTTCGTTGGAAAAAGAACGGGCCAACGGCAGCGATATCCGCATTATTTATTCGGTGCTCGAAGCCATTGAAATTGCTAAGAATAATCCTGAGAAAAATATCATTTTCCTTGGAATAGGCTTCGAAACAACAGCCCCATTAACAGCCGCAGCCATACTGGAAGCACAAAAGAATAATATTACTAATTTTTTTGTGCTGAGTGCACACAAAGTTATGCCACCGGTAATGAAGGCTTTGGTTGAAGAAGGGGTTAAAATTGATGGTTTTATCGCCCCCGGTCATGTGACCGCAATAACTGGTACTGCCATTTATAATGAGCTGGCCTCGGTTTGTGGATTAGGAGTTGTTGTTGCCGGTTTTGAACCAGTTGATATGATACAGGCAATTTTAATGCTTACCATGCAAATTGAATCCAGCACTCCAAAGGTTGAAATCCAGTATCAACGGGTAGTCCATAATGATGGGAATAAAATCGCACAACAGATATTAAATGACGTTTTTGAACTTCGCGACGACCAATGGCGAGGGCTTGGTATAATTCCAAAAAGCGGTCTGAAAATCCGTGAAGAGTTATCATCCTACGATGCAGAAAAAAAATTCCAGGTCGAAGTGCCTGAATCAACTGAACCCAAGGGCTGTATCTGTGGGCAAATCCTCCGTGGTTTGAAAACACCTGTTGATTGCGGTCTTTTCGGTAAAAAATGTACGCCCACCGATCCTGTCGGGGCATGTATGGTTTCGGGCGAAGGTACTTGTGCCACATATTATAAATACCGTTCATGAAGATGAAGGAAGATAAAATAATGCTCGGCCATGGCAGCGGTGGCCGGATGATGCATAATCTGATCGCAGATTTGTTTTTAAAACATTTCAGTAACAGCATCTTAAATGAGCAAACCGATGCAGCTGTTCTACAAATCGGTTCCAATGAAATAGCTTTTACAACAGATTCCTTTGTCATCGATCCGCTGTTTTTCCCTGGCGGAAATATTGGTAAACTGGCAGTTTGTGGAACAGTGAACGACCTTGCCGTTTCAGGAGCCGAACCAATTTATATCAGCGTTTCGTTTATTCTTGAGGAAGGGTTTTCAATGAATGAACTGGAAGTGATTGTCGAATCTTTAGCAGCCGAAGCAAAAAAAGCCGGTGTGATTATCGTTACAGGTGATACCAAGGTTGTGAACAAAGGCAAATGCGATAAGGTGTTTATCAATACTGCCGGCATTGGTAGGATGAAGGCGGAGAACCGCCAAATTTGTAAGGCAATGAACATTAAACCCGGCGATGTTATCATTGTAAATGGCACTATTGGCGACCACGGCATGGCTGTAATGAATGCCCGTGAATCCTTCAATTTTAAAACAACCGTGGAATCGGATTGCGCTTCATTGAACCATCTAATCCTTGAAGTACTCGACAAATCCCCGGTAAAATTTATGCGCGACCCAACCAGGGGTGGCGTGGCGACAGTTTTAAATGAACTTGCTGAAAAAATCCAATTAGGAATTGAAATTGAGGAATCAGCATTGCCATTAAATGGAGGAGTAAAAGCTATGTGCGAATTGCTAGGTTTCGATCCATTACACATTGCCAATGAAGGAAAGGTGTTGATTGTGGCTAATGAAAATGAGGCAACAAATATTTTGAACGTATTACAAAACAACGAATTAGGCTTGCAAAGTGCAATTATTGGCCGCGTTGTCAGCGATCATCCGGGAAGGGTTGTACTGAAAAACGAAACAGGAGGTCGCCGGATCGTCGATTCATTGGCTGGCGATCAGTTACCACGAATTTGCTAAAAAGAATGGTTCTATTGCGATTGAATGGAATTTAACTTTTTAGAGGCCAGAAGACCGAAGTCAGAAGACGGAAGTCTCTTTGATAATGATATTGCCATCTTTTGATGGGAATCAAGTCAAATAAAGTTAATTGTCATCAAGTCTGGTATTTGTTAAGGAGAAATTGTTTTTTAATGTAGCTTCCGACTCCCGACTACTGGCTTACGACAAAATAATTAGACTCACTAAATTAGACGTAGAACCAAAAGAATTTATGCACGAGTTTTCCATGGCCATCGAAGTAATCAACCTTGCACAGCGTGAGGCTGAGAAAAATTTGGCTTCCGCAATACAGGAAATTACTATCGAAGTTGGCGATTTAAGTGGGGTTGAAGCCGAAGCCTTCGAATCAGCACTGGAACTGCTGGTAAAAGATTCAATCCTTGAAAATGCAACAATCAGCATTATTAAAACTTCAGGAAAAGGAAAATGTAACACCTGCAATTGCGAATTTGAAATGAACCACAGAATGGCTGTCTGCCCAAAATGCCTGTGCTTCCCGTCAGAAATTAGCGGTGGTGAAGAGTTTCGAGTGGTTTCGCTGATGCTTGAATAGGAGATAATTGAATTAAACGTATGTAACAATTCAGTGCCTAAAGTTTAGAGTGCCTAAAATGCCTAAAGTGTCTTGATAACTTGAATTTCTGAATTTTGAAAGTATTAATTGCAAATAGTTTTGAGAGGCTTTTCAGTTTTGAGAATTAACTTTAGCAGCTTTTTGCCAAATTAGGAATTGACAACAAGAAATGGTGATAACTTTAGGCATTTTAGGCAATCAAGGCACTTTAAGTACTTTCAAAACAATAGGGTGAATAGTTACAAAAATAGAATTTATAACAACAAAAACAACTAAAATATGTGCGATACTTGCGGATGCGGAGATTCAAACGAATTAAAAATTCATGACCGCCAACCTAATCATGAACACAATCATTCAGATGATCACAATCATGGCCACGACCATACTCACCCTCATAGCCACGACCATCCGCATTCTCATGAAAGTGTGCTATTTTCACATTCGCATGAGGTTGGCACAAAAAAGCTTATAAACCTGAATGTTGATATATTATCGGATAACAACCGCTTGGCTCAACTTAACCGCAAATCGTTCGAGGAAAGGAATGTGCTTTGTTTAAACCTGGTAAGTTCGCCTGGCTCAGGCAAAACGAGCATTCTCGAAAAAACTATCAAGGCACTTATTGCAAACAGGAAAATATTTGTAATTGAGGGCGACCAGCAAACCTTGCTCGATGCCGACAGGATTGAGAAATCGGGCGCACCAGCCATTCAAATCAATACGGGTTCAGGATGTCATTTAGATGCACGAATGGTTGATACTGCATTCAATAAACTGGAAGTAGAACCCAATTCCATCCTTTTTATTGAAAATGTCGGCAACCTGGTTTGCCCGGCATTATTCGATTTGGGCGAATTTAAACGGGTTGTTGTTATAAGCGTTACCGAAGGGGAGGACAAGCCACTGAAATATCCTTATATGTTCCAATCGTCGCATCTGTGCCTGATCAACAAATCGGATTTGCTTCCTTATGTAGATTTTAATACGGATAAAACCATAGAATACGCCCGTTCGTTAAACCCAAACCTTGAATTTATTATAGTTTCGGCTAAAACAGGTGAAGGAATGGATTTGTGGTACGAATGGCTGGCAAGGCAGAAATA
>CAIRHD010000007.1 GCA_903878265.1 uncultured Bacteroidales bacterium
GACCCGATTATCCATTTTTACGAAACCTTTTTAACTGCTTACGACCCTGCTTTGCGCAAAGCCCGTGGCGTGTGGTACACTCCCGAGCCTGTGGTTGGTTTTATAGTGCGTGCTATTGACTACATTTTGATTACCGAATTTTGCATAGCCGCTGGATTGGCCGATAATTCGATGACTACCATAAAGGTAAACGTACCCGGTGTAAAAAATCAGATTGAAAAGCAGGTACACCGTGTTCAATTTCTCGACCCAGCAACCGGAACGGCAACCTTTTTGGCCGAACTTATAAAGCAGATCCATGCCAAGTTTAAAGGGCAGCAAGGCATTTGGAGCGATTATGTTGAAAAGCACCTTATCCCCCGTTTGAATGGGTTTGAAATACTGATGGCATCGTATGCTATGGCGCACCTTAAATTAGATTTGCTATTGAGGGAAACCGGCTATGTGCCGAAAAACGAACAGCGTTTCCGCATATACCTAACCAACAGCCTGGAGGAGCACCATGCCGATACCGGAACCCTGTTTGCCAACTGGCTAAGCACCGAAGCCAACGAGGCAAACCATGTGAAAAGGGATACACCTGTGATGGTGGTAACAGGAAATCCGCCTTATAGCGTAAGCAGCACCAATAAAAGCGAATGGATTGAAAAGCTGACAGCCGACTACAAAAAGGATTTGAACGAAAGGAATATCCAACCTCTTTCCGACGATTACATAAAGTTTATCCGTTTCGGGCAACACTTTATTGATAAAAACGGCGAAGGCATTTTGGCTTATATTTCCAACAATAGTTTTCTCGATGGCATTATTCACCGACAAATGCGGAAGCATTTATTGCAAAGTTTCGATAAAATATATATCCTCGATTTGCATGGCAACGCAAAGAAAAAGGAAGTTTGCCCCGATGGTTCAGCCGATCAGAATGTATTTGATATAATGCAGGGAGTGAGTATAAATGTTTTTGTAAAAACGGGTAAGAAAAAGAAAGGTTCTTTAGCGGAAGTGTTTCATTTTGATTTACAAGGAAATCGAGATTTTAAATATGCTTGTTTGAATGATAATAATTTGAATGCAATAAATTGGTTCAATTTAGATGTTAAACAACCAGAATATTTTTTAATTCCAAAAGACAATTTCGTTAAAACTTTTTATAATCAAGGCTTTTCCGTAAATGATGTTTTCAATAAATCATCTTCTGGCATTCAGACTGAATTTGACGAATTAGCAACCCATAGTTCTAAACAAAAAGCAGAATCTATTTTGTTAGATTTGAAAAATTTAGATGTAACAGTTTTTGCTTCTAAATATGGCTTTCAATCAAAAATAAATAAAATAATCGTTGCAAAAAACGATGTGCTTTCTAATGATGTTTCCATTCAAAAAATTGATTATAAAATATTTAATACTCAATATTGTATCTATACTGGTAAAACAAATGGTTTAATGGGCAGACCTCGCTTTGAGATGATGAAAAATATAATATCTAAAAAAAATTATTCTATTTGTCTTTTGCGTTCTTTGGTTGATACCACGATATTTTCATCAATTTTTATTTCAAATAAATTAGTTGATAAAAATTTTTATGGATTTCAAACCTCATTATTCCCCCTATATCTCTATCCCGAAACCAAAGCCCAGCAAACCATAGAACAAACAACCGAACGCATACCCAACCTAAACGCTGAAATAGTAAAGCAGATAGCGGATAAATTAGGTTTGCGCTTTGTGCCGGAAAAGAGAAACTTGGAGTATGGCGAGGGAAAAACCACCCCGGCCTACGGCCACCCCTCCAAGGGAGGGGAATTTATGCACGGCAAAAGTCTGCACTCCGAGCTGGCTTCCCCTCCTTTGGAGGGGTGCCCAACGGGCGGGGTGGTTTCTTATCCTTTGGAAACGTGCTTATCGGGCGAGGCGGTTTCTTATCCTTTGGAAACGTGCCCGCAGGGCGGGGTGGCTCTTACAGTCAACCCAACCCATCCGGCACCCGACCCTCCGCAAATCCTTTGTTCAATCAACAATATACCTATAAAAAGAAATTTCGTTGAAAACCTTCCCTGCAATCATGCCCTTTCGCAAAGGGCAAAAGAGAAGCGTAAGGCCGGAATTTTGTCAGAAGTATTATTTTGGTTACAAGTACACAAAGGCGCATTTCACGAAATCGACTTCGACCGACAGCGAATTATTGGTAACTATATTGTCGATTTTTATGTAAAAGCATTAGGTCTGGTGATTGAAATTGACGGAAGTAGTCACGACACTAAAGTAGAATACGATAGAAAACGGCAGCAATATCTTGAAGATTTAGGCTTAAAAGTTTACAGAATTACCGATGGGGATGTAAAAATGAACCTGGGAATTGTAATGGCGGAGTTGGAAAGGTATATTGTGGAGGAGTATGGGGAATTGGCCACCCCGGTCTTCGACCACCCCTCCAAAGGAGGGGAATTGGCTCCGATTGATATACTGGATTATATTTATGCCGTGCTACACAGCCCA
>CAIRHD010000008.1 GCA_903878265.1 uncultured Bacteroidales bacterium
AATAAAAAAGAAAACGGCAAAAGCTTGAACGGCAAAATTTGGCAGCAATACCCTGAAATAATTGAACAGCAATATATTTTAGTATAAACACTGGTCCGCCCCCGCTGGCTTGTGTTTGTAACCCCGCTGGCGCGCGTTTGTAACGCGTGCCGGTATATTGAATTAAGGGAACGGAGTTCAATGCGTTTTGACAAACAGGAAATCTTGCAAGCTAAAAGGATATTCATGCTCGAAAATGAAGAAGAATACCAAAACAAAATTACTGCTTATGTTTTTAGGGATTTGAAATTGGTAGGTATTGGCCGCAAAGCCAAACTTCGACATTTATTACAATCAATTTGGAAGCCGAAAGTGCTATTTTGGTATATTACATGGGCCGTAATTTGGTTTGTGATTTATCTTGTCAAAAACAGGATTTCGCCGTTTGGGCTTATTTGATTTCCGGGGTTCGCTCATATCTTATTTCCTGATGCGTGAGGATAAAAACCTGCTCGCTAATATCAACTTTTCGGTAATTTTAATCGTGCGTTCGAAACTTGGGCTACAATAAAATTCGGAAGGCAGTTAACTCAGAATATTTTAAATGGATAGGAACTGTCTTTTATTGTAATTTTGTAAAAAAAGAAAATGGAACGAATTGTAAATTTACACATCGAAAAGCTACCTGAAGGTTTTTATCTGGCAACATCAGATTCCATTCAAGGACTGGTGGCACAAGGCAGGACAATTTCTGAAACTATTGAAATTGCAAGGGATATTGTCAAAAAACTAATTGAAGCACAGGAAGGGCAAATATCCACATTAAGCTCCTTTACCGATAAATTCGATTATCCATTAGTAATAGGTGTTTAAAATGGGGCGGCTATCTGGTTTTACATATCGGGTTATTGTTAGTATTTTAAAGAAATTGGGCTTTGAATTCCATCGGCAAGCTGCTGGAAGCCATGAGATTTGGTTTAACCCACAAACAAAAAGATATACCACCATCCCTAATCATCTAGGCGATATGCCTGAAGGCACGTTAAGAGCCATTTTAAAACAAGCCGATATAGATGTTGATGCGTTTTTAAGAATGAAGTGATTATAACCGAACTCACGCTGGCTTGCGTTTGTAACGCGTGCCGTTATATTCTCCCTGCAATCTGTAACCTTGCAAATAGTACTTATACACCGCCCTCAGTTCGCTCACATCTTATTTTCTGTTACTTGCTTGGAAATACCCGCTTACAACCTTTAGTTTTCCAGGCAATTTTGATCCTGATTCCACAGCATTGAAATAAACAGTTTCCCCAAAAAAATTAAAAATCCGCCCTGTCTTGTTCCATTATTAGTTAACTTTGAATCTCGAAACAAGTAAGGCAAATCCTATTTTACAAAAAGTATGGAAGCAAAAAATGAAACAACCAAGGATAGTACCACTTTCGAAGAGCACCTGAATAAGCGATATGGCGAAGTGGGTTCTTTAAAACGCACTGAGTTTGAAATCAAGGCAAAGGCATTTGCCGTTGGTGAAGTTATGCGTAACGAAAGGCACTCAGCCAATATCACCCAACAACAGCTTGCGGAGAAAACCGGCACAAAAAAAAGCTTTATTTCTCGTATCGAAAATGGCCACAGCGACATTCAGCTATCCACCCTATACCGTCTGTTTGAAGTTGGGCTTGGTCGTAAAATATCGTTAACCATACTTTAGCCCCAATTACTGCATATTCGCTCAAGATTGCTCGAATTTTTTTTCCTGAAACTTGCGGCAACAATCTTGAAAATAGAATTTTGACCCTTCATCCACACGATAATCACTTTTTCGCACTAAAGTACTTCACTAAGTGCCTCAAGTAATGCCCACTGAACCTACCGAAGTGCTTGCCGATGTGGTACAAAGCCTCTAAGTTTACTTATAATTGCTTGTTTTAAAGGGTGTTCATGATACCGCTTCACGAATTTCATAGTGCTGATTAGCAATGCTCTGTGTACCTCTGTGTTCTCTGTGCTTCCGTGGTTTTCATTTTTTTAGGGTTATCGGAGCGGACTCGCTGATATGAAACAATTTAATTTTATACCTTTGTGTATTATACCATTTGGTATAATACTAAACGGCAAAAAAATGAAAGATTCACCATTTATTTACGGCACCACGGTCAGCGAGCATTCCTTCACCAACAGGGAGTCTGAAACGGCAAAATTGCAAAGTAATTTACTCAATGGAATTAACACCACAATCATATCACCTCGGCGGTGGGGCAAATCCTCGTTGGTTGAAAAAGTAATATCTGAAATAAACAAAACTGATAAAAATACAAAGACGGTAATTATTGACCTTTTTTCGGCAGGAAGTGAAGAGGAATTTTTGGAAACATTTGCCCGTGAAGTAATTAAATCTTCATCATCAAAATGGGAAGATTGGATGAGCAGCGGAAGGGATTTGTTCAAAAAACTAATACCTAAACTTAGCCTTGGAATTGACCCCAATACCGATTTTAGCTTAAGCTTTGATAGGGAAGAATTGAAAAAGAACAGCGATGAAGTATTGAATTTGCCCGAAACGATTGCCAAGTCGAAAGGGATAAAATTCATTATTTGTTTGGACGAATTCCAAAATTTATCCTCTTTTAACGGCTACTTGATATTTGAAAAAAAATTAAGAGCCTATTGGCAAAGGCACAAATTGGTAACCTATTGCCTTTATGGTAGCAAGCGCCACATGATGACCGATATCTTCAACAATCCCGCCAAGCCGTTTTATCGCTTTGGCGACATCATGTTGCTACAAAAAATTGAGACTAAAAAGTGGATTCCCTTTATTTGCAATGGTTTTGCCAATACAGGAAAACAAATTGATGAAAATATTGCCAGCCTGATTCCCTCTTTAATGAAAGATCATTCATGGTATGTACAACAATTGGCTCACTACATTTGGAACCTAACCAAAGCAAAAGCTACTATCGCCGAAGTAAATACAGCATTAAAAGAGTTGATTAATGCCAATTCGCCTTTGTATCAAAAAGAAACCGAAAGCATAAGCCATACCCAATTAAATTTATTAAAAGCTGTAGTAAAGGGCGAAACACAATTTACAAGTACCATTGTAATGCAAAAGCATGCACTTGGCACACCCCGAAATGTGAGTAAAAACAAGTCCATCCTTATAAATTCCGACATTATTCACGAAATTAACAACGTCTATGAATTTGTTGACCCTGCCTTTGAGTTATGGTTCAAAAAACAATACTTTAATCAAAACTATACCATCGTATAATGAGAAATATTAGAGGTATTTAAAAAAGCAATATCTGTTCAGGTCCTGAAATTAGGAGTACCTAAAATGCCTAAGTTCATGCAGATTTTATTTGCTGTTTTAACCAAATACCTAGGCTCAAATAGTTTGAAGCGTTTTTTAGTTTTGCAAACTAATGTTCTCGCTACATTAGGCTGAATTTTAAGCATTAAAGTGTGATTGGAAAATTAACTTTAGGCAATTTAGGCAATTATTGCAGTTTAAGTACTCTCAAAACCGTAAAAATTTAATAGGGTGATAAGATACGAGTATTTTAATCAAAAAAAACTAAATGATGATGGAAGCAAATAATAAAACAACCAAAGATAGTACCACTTTCGAAGAGCACCTGACCAAGCGATATGGGGAAGTGGGTTCGCTAAAACGCACTGAGTTTGAAATCAAGGCAAAGGCATTTGCCATTGGTGAAGTTATACGCCACGAAAGGCACTCAGCCAATATGACCCAACAACAGCTTGCGGAGAAAACCGGCACAAAAAAAAAGCTTTATTTCTCGTATCGAAAATGGCCACAGCGACATTCAGCTATCCACACTATACCGCTTGTTTGAGGTGGGGCTTGGGCGTAAAATATCATTCACAATACTGTAGCCCAAACTGCTGCACATTTGCTCCAGTTTATTCGCATCTATTTTTCTGAAGCTTGCGGCATCAATCTTCAAAATAAAAATAGAATCTTGAATACTAATATTCTCCGATGTCAAGTAAACACAATAAAAGGCAAAATTGAAAACCAAATAAGTAGGTGATAGCAATGCTAATAAATTTAAATACCAAAGCATGAGAAACTTACGTTTGTACGCATCTTATTTTCTGATGCAAGCAGTGGAGAACAACATTCTATTTCACCCACCAAACTAACAGCAAAAATTATAAACCAATGACTTCTCCTTTAA
>CAIRHD010000009.1 GCA_903878265.1 uncultured Bacteroidales bacterium
ATCATAATTGGCCAGGAAATATTCCAGATTTTCTTTATCGAGGGTGTGTTTGATGGCATGAGATGGAATGGGGGAAGATGATTGGGATTCGCGGAACAAATGCAAACTTGGTTTTCGGTATTTCGCGACAACTCAGCAACATAATTCGGTTACAAAATTACAGGAATAATTTGAAATAGGCGGTTCTGGTTTTTTCTACACAAAATGTTCCAAAAAAAAACCGGGGAAAACGGAACATGTCCATTTTCTCCCGGCATTTTTTTGGTTTTGGTTGTGCTTTGTCTGGTTTACATTTTCACGAACCGCGCCCAGGCGTTCGTGCTTTTCAGCAGATAAACGCCTGGTTTCAGCTTTTGTATGTTGATTTGGTTTTTTCCTGTTTTCAAATTTCCTTCCAATACCTGCTTGCCGCTATAATCGTACAAAAAGAATGGTTGGGCAGCTTTTTCTTCCGAAACTAGAATAATCCAATCCTGTGCAGGGTTTGGAAGCACTGAAAGTTTTGTGGGTTTTGCCTGCTCGTTGATCGAGAAATACGTGCTGGGAATGGAAATGTAATCCTCGGGATTGGTGGTAATTGTCGAAACCAGATCCTGGAGCAGTTCCACTGATGATAAGTTGTCGCCTGTATAATCCCTGGCGAAAGTGAAGCAATAATCGAGTGGAATGCTTTGCCCGGCATTTATTGTAAAAGGACCGATAGATGACAAGCCACGTCTATCAAATGGCACATTCCCACTCGTTGCCTCGTTCCAGAAAAGGCCGCTTTGGTTATACCCGCCATTGGGAAGCACACCGTTTGTACCCCAATTGCAAAGCGTGTCTGTGTTTCCGGGGAACATAAAATTACTTTCCGGACCAACACCGCCAGCCCCAATATTTCCATTACCCCCGAATATCATTTGGGTTCCATCCCTCCAAATACTTGCCATGTAATTATAATATTCTATTCCAATTGAAGGGTCATTCATATAAGCATATCCACCATTTTTAAAATACATAAAATTGGTCATGCCTAATCGCTCGTTATCCACAATATTATCGCCAAAATTCAGCCCATTTATACTATAACCGCAGTCGCCTTTAGGATTATCAATTCCGTCAACAGGCAAATAGGGGCCACCAATTATTTTTAAACCTATTGCCGGTGGATGTTCCCCATAGCTAAACGGCTCTCCATTGCCATCAATTGCAGTGCCATTATATGCGTAACCCATCCCATTTCCAACATCGCATCCCACATAATCATCTATAGCATTACCCAGGTCAAAATCAACAAACAACCCCAGGTAAGCATCATGGTAATCGAGTATTGAGCGGTTGGCAATATCGTAATGGAAAAATATAGTATTGAACAGTAATGAGTCGCTCGGTTTGTCGAAAGCATAAGCCATTGCATGAATTTCGATCCCTAATTTGTCGCCTTTGGATTCAGTGTGGATATTGGCGGAATCATTAAGCACAAAGAATACGGTTTCATCGCCGCGTATCAATGGGTAATCGCCAGCCAAAGGCTTATAAACCCCATCGTGGTCCAAATCGAAAAAAGGTGCAATATTTGCGGTTTGCCCAAGCGAAACATCGCCATGTGCCGGCCAGTTTTTTATAACGTCAATAGGCTGATAACCTGCATTGTTGCAATTGGCAATATGATATTGGATTTCCTTTTTGGTGATTTTCCAGACCCTGTTCCATTTTTTTGCAAATGTCGAATCCCGTAAAGTAGAAATCGGCCCCTGAAAAAAATCAGCGCCGACTTGCCTGTACCGTTCACCAGCAAAGTGAAGTTGATTGTTCGCATCGAAGCCACCCATCCATAAGGTATGGTTAAATACTGCCATAGTTCCTGAACCTTTGGGTACTTCGAAACGTGCAAATTTATAATCCCAGAAATGCTGGCCCAATGGGCTGATCCAGGCATTGATATTGTTTATATCCAAGGAGTCATAACGCAGTGGCGCTTTGGGGATAAATACAATTTTTCCATTAGCAGAAGCCCCATTTATATCTTTAATCTTGTAACTAAATTTGTTTAAAGTGCCGTCATAGGCTTGATCAGACCAATACAAAAGAAATTCCCATGTACTATCATTTATTTTTATAAATCCATAAGGTTTTGAAACCAAATAAATCGAATCCCCATCGGGGTCGTAATCATTCTGGAGAAGGTGTACCTGGTTTGGGTAATCGAAGAAACCGTAAACGGTGTCGTTAACAGCAACCGGAGCATGGTTTTGGGCAAATGTTTTGAGGAAGCAAACAAAACTGAGGATCAATAAAAAGGATAAGGTTTTCATAAAAAATGGGTTATAGATTATTGTACAAAGATAAA
>CAIRHD010000010.1 GCA_903878265.1 uncultured Bacteroidales bacterium
AAAAGGAGGGTTGTGCGGGTGGAGATGTTTAGATTATGATTCCAGAGTAGGCATTTGATTTGGGTCTTATGTTTGGGGCAGGGTTTCCTTGTTTGCAAGCAAATTCCGTTTTATTGAATTATTAGTTTTTGGGTTTCAATCCACGATTTAGACTGTATTTGAACAATGTAAATGCCAGATCTCAAATTATCTAATTTCAATTCCATTTGATTATTGTCCTTAAATTCTTCAAATATTAGCAATTCGCCGCGAACCCCATAAATACGTATTGCTATTGGCCCTTGGAATGTAGCATTATCGTTCGAAATGGTGATATTAGTATTAGCCGGATTTGGATAAATAGTAAATTTAAATTCGTGTTTAAGAGTTTCATTAATTGAAAGGGAACCACCCCCATTCGTAGTCTTAACTATTTTACCTAATGCAGCAACTGCATAGCCAGTCAACGAATCTGGAAAGCATAACGAAAATATTGAGTATGGAAAACTCCCTTCAGAAACATCAAACCAGGTTTCGCCGCCATCTTTTGTTTTAAATATTCCTCCTACTCCTCCGATATAACCAATTTTAGCATCTACAAAATAAATCGAATAAATAGGCCTCAAGGTTCCGCATACATAAATCGCCCAATCAACTCCACCATTTATTGTCTTGAGGATTTTACTTCCCCCACATACATAGCCCGTATCAGCATTTACAAAGAAAACTGAGGTAAACCAATCAGTTATCCCTGTTTCTATTGAAGCCCAGTTTGCTCCGCCATCTATTGTTTTTAAAATCGCATATTGACCAGTAGCATATCCGATATTACTGTCAACAAAATATATTGATTCCAAACGATCAGTGGTACCACTTGTTTGTGTGTTCCAACTTATTCCGCTATCGGAGGTTTTTAGGATTGTTCCTTCCTCTCCAACCGAAAATCCAGTTTCATTGTCAACAAAAAAAACTGAGAATAATGAATTAGTTGTGCCACTGACTAATGAATCCCAAGTAGTCCCGCCATCACTGGTTTTAATTATTTTCCCATAGGCTCCAACAACATATCCATGAGCAACATCGGTGAAGAAAACCGATTTCAGCCAAATCCCACTCCCTATTACTGGCCAATGTGCACCACCATCATTTGTTTTTACGATTACTCCATGTTCACCAACTGCATATCCATTATTGGCATCAACGAAAAAAACAGAGTATAAATGTTCATTTGTACCGTGTGAAAGCAAATTCCAATGGAGACCTCCATCGGTAGTACTAATAATATTTCCACATTCACCAACAGCAAAGCCTTCTTGTTGATTGGGGAAATAAACAGAGCACAGAATTTTTGAAGTACCACTATTTAGGACAGTCCAGTTCGCACCACCGTCATTAGTACTGATAAGGGCTCCATTCTTCCCAACGGCAAAGGCATGATTGGCATCGGTACAGTTTATTTCACATAAATATTCGTTGGTGCCACAAAATACATCCGTCCAGTTGGCACCTCCATCTTTAGTTGTTAAACATTCTCCTTGTTCGCCAACAACATACCCTGTATTCGAATCAGCAAAGCAAACCGAGCTTAATTGTTTTAGAGATTGACCATGCTGGATAGCCCAGTTTTGACCGCCATTGATAGTTTTTATAATCATACCTTCCCCCCCAACCGCATAACCGATAGACTCATTAACAAAATAAATAGAATGCAAGTTTGTCCAAACAGTATCATGGGTAAATACCCAGTTTTCGCCACCATCAGTTGTTTTTAAAATTCCACCATCTCCAAAATAAATTTGTGGCACACAAATATAACCCACATTATCATTAACAAAAAAAACTGATGCAAGAGTGTTGTTTATCCCAATTGATTTTGAAATCCAGCTTTGTCCTGCATCTGATGTTTTTAATATAGTGCCTTTATATCCAACGGCAAAACCTGTGGTAGGATTAGTGAAAAATACAGAACTTAGGGAATTGGTGGTTCCACTATTTTGAAAATCCCAACTTGCGCCTCCGTCAGTGGATTTTAGTATCGTTCCACTATTCCCAACTGCATAACCAGTGTGCCCATCGGTGAAAAAGGTTGAAACTAACGTTAAGGGTGTTGGATAAGGGTTTTGCCAAGTCCATTGAGCAAAGGCAAAAGTTGTACACAAAAAACAAAAGGTGAAGGCCGAGATTTTTTTCATTACTACAAGGTTTTAAATTTATGAATAAATAATGTTGCTTTTTTTGTTAAAAACTTATGTGTTGAGTTTGATAAATTTTTAGGTTCTTTAACTTGCTAATAACTACAGTGTAAACCTAACCTTTATGTTTATTTCAATATTAGTTATAACTGGGGTTTTCAATCTGCATCTGTTGGTCAAGTGATTGCTATATTTTGGTTCCATATTTCCAACATTATATTTTAAGCCACATTAAGTACTTAGAATGGTGTAAACGGGTTTTCAATACAAACGCCTCAACCTATCCCGAAAAGCAAGCCAAAGGTACATCATAAAAATGCTTTCCCGTAAAACTGAACATAGTTTATAACAGTTATTAATAAGGGCTTCGCGTACAAACAATTCACCTAATGTTGTGCTACATTGGCATCAGACTTTGTATAACAAGATTGCTAAAAACAGGCAAACCCTTGCCGTTTCTGCAAGCAGTGTTAGCGGAAATCTCCTTTGTACCCTTACCAGCGGATGGAATACATACAAAGGAACTCCTTTGTACCCTTACCAGCGGATGGAATACATACAACGAAACTACTTTGTACCCTTACCAACGGATGGAATACATACAACGGAACTCCTTTGCACCCTTACCAATGGATGGAATACATACAACGGAACTTGTTCTGACTTATCCTTGCCAAATTAACTGTATAAAACGATGTATTCTGATACCGATATTTTATAATGTTTGCGCTTTCAAAGTCATTTCAATACATAAAGTAACCCGATAGGCTAAAGCCGATCCCTTGCGTTATACGATAAAAAACTGATGATGTGCCAGCCGAAGCCGATATGTGCAGCCTGTTTATTGCCCAATCAGGTGGTTGGTTATCTCGATGTTCTGCTTTACCTGTGCATCGGTGGGGTCGAGTTTTAAGGCTGCCTGAAACGATTGGAGCGCGCCGCCATAGTTTTTGAGCATACCATATACAATGCCCAAATCCTTGTACGGCAGTGGGTTTTCGGGCGAAAGCCGTGTTGCTTTTACCAGGAAATACTCGGCCGAATCGAGCTTGCCTTTGTACTGCCCGTAAAGCTTGCCCATCAAGTAATTCGCTTCCGGGTTATCAGCATTTATCTTGTTTATGCCCTGCAATATGCCCATTTTGTAATCGGTTTCTGTGCCATCGTTCAGCATTGCCATCACCTTGAACAGGTTGCTGTACGCGTTTTTATCGTAAGGGTCGAATTGCAACACCCTCATATATTGGCTGATGGCACCTTTGTAATCGGACTTATAAAAAACCAAGGCATTGCCCAGCAGCACCAGGCTGTTGTTGTTGTAAGGGTATATGCTTATGGCTTTGTTCAGGTATTTTATCGCCAGTTGAAAATCCTTTTCTTTCTCAATGGGCGATTGGTCGGTTTGTGCTTTTTCCATGTATTTTCCCCCAGCCGAGGTAGTACATTTCAGGCTGTTTTCGGATATTTTAACATCGGTGGTGAACAATGTGAAATCGTCCTTCCAAGCAAAATTGCGGGAAAATGTTTTGATGCCGAAGGGTACCAAAATCAATAAAACCAAACCTTGCATTAGCATTGGGCGTAACTTTTCCGATTTGATGTATTTGGGCAGCACATCAACAACCATATACGCCACAAGCAACGCGAAACCTACCGATGGCATATAAACAAAACGCTCGTTCATAAACGTGCCTACCGAGAAAAGCAGGTTGGAAACAATGAACAATGTGCTCAAATAAAAGATAATGCCAAAGGAAACTATATGTTTTTTGCCGAATGTTGCCAAGGCATAAACCCCCATGGCCGTATACAAAACCAGTGGCACGAGCGACCGTATATCCATTAAGCCGACCAAGGGTATGTGGTAAGGATAATAATCGTGAGTGAGTGCAATGGGCAAAAAAAGCAGTTTAACATACAAGCCCAGGGTGTAAAGCACGGTGCCTATTTTTTGCGCAAAAGTGGCAAACAGGAAAGGGTTGTTGAGCAGTTCCTTTGGCAACTCGGGCGAATTCATATACCCAAGCACCTTGTATCGGATTAGTATAAAAAGCAGGGCGGGCACCAACAGGATGGCAGCAATGGAAAAAACCTTTTTGAGCGGCTGTGCGGTAAAAAAGTAAATGGCAAGTGGTATGATAAAGAGGAACATTATGGCATTTTCTTTAGAAAGCATGCCAATAAAGAACCAAAATGCGGAAAGGGCCATGTAATACAGCTTTTTCCTGTCGAGATAGAGCAAGGCGCACCATAACGAAAGCAATGAAAACAGCAAAGCGAAAATTTCGTCGCGGCCTTTGATATTGGCCACCACTTCGGTATGTATGGGGTGCGCGATAAACAAAATAGCTGTGAGGAAAGGCACGGTAAGCAGCCATTTTTTATCTGCCTTGGTGGCCAGCAGCCGCGCGAAAATTACCATCAGCATAACGCCAGTAAACCCATAAAGCAAAATATTTATCAGCCGGCTAACAAACGGGTTGAAACCATTGAACAACTGGTATTCAACGGCAAACGTGGCGATAGAAAAAGGCCTGTAACGGCCACCGGCAACCAGGGTTTTTTGCACGCCAAAGAAACCGGTAAACGAATCGTATTTAAAAATATCGGCCAAACCATCGAAACCCTTTTTGGTAAAGGCATTGTCCTTTATCACAATGGCATCGTCGAGCACATACCCATAAAAAAGTGTGTTGCAATACAATGCAAATGCTAAAGCAATCAATAAGGCGTGGGGCAAATAGCGGGAATACGATTTG
Organism: uncultured Bacteroidales bacterium; assembly: GCA_903878265.1. Taxonomy (GTDB): domain Bacteria; phylum Bacteroidota; class Bacteroidia; order Bacteroidales; family UBA4417; genus UBA4417. Next base: position 4,931 of record CAIRHD010000010.1, read on the forward strand.
GGTTTATCCTGTAAAGGCTTTGGTGTTGGTAAAGGCTTTGCCATGGTTTTGTTTCTGCTGTTGGTTATAGGAATGATAAGTAAGTTTCAAAGGTACTATTTTGACCGATAAAATGATTTATGACAATGAAAAAATGTGTTGGAAAGGGATCTAATGTTCAATGCTTCGCGTTCAAGGTTCAAGGTTCAATGCTTTGGCCACTGAGCCTGTCAAAGTGCGCGTTCAATGTTCAATGCTTTGTGTTCAATGCTTTGGCCACTGATCTTGTCGAAGTGCGTGTTCAAGGGTTCGATGCTTTGGCCACTGAGCCTGTCGAAGTGCGTGTTCAAAGGGTTGCTTAGGCAAGCTATACTCAAAACGGGATAAATTGTCGCATTTTATAGTCCCGTCAGGACGGTATATATATCGTGCCTACGGCACTTCCTAAGTGTGGTTTTTATTATTGCTACCTATATTTGGTGCCTACGGCACTTTTGAAGTAAGAAAATGTGCGGTAATTTATCCCATTTACAGTATAACATTCTCCTGGCCCCAATCATAAATTTTATTGGCGGAACAATCAAAGCCATTAGGCCAATAAAGACCGCCAATCTCATCAATCGAAACATTCAAGAAATATACTTTATTTGAAAGTCCCATTACAAGAGTATTTGCTTTGTTTGCCTTTATAAAGGGTTCAAAATCTACAAACCTCATTTCTTTGGTATTGAAAAGGCAAGTAATTTGAAAATCGCTAATATCAAGTATCCTTACAATCCGATTATAAGCCATGGCAATATCATATTGAATCTAAAGCTTTAAACAAATCCTTTGTAGATTCATATTTCTTTGTTTTACCCTCTTTTGCTTCATTCAATGCTTCAATAGTTTTAGCGTTTGGCGTATGGGGAAAATCACATTCTTTCCTATCCCTTTTTTTATCCTGTATTATTTTTCCACAATTGGTTTCTTTGATAATGGTCATTACCAATTTCCCCATCTTGCTTTTCTCATCTATTACTATCGTTGTCATTGCATGTTAAATTTATGCAAAAATACATATTATGCTGATAATTCGATACAAGCCATTGCAATTTGCCTTGTCTGCTCCCCTACTTCAATCCTTCAAAAAAAACCTTACCTTTGGCAGGTAGTTTTCCACCTCACAACGTATGAAATTCAGTGATATTATAGGGCAGGAGCCTTTGAAACAGCGTCTTAAACGCACCGTATCCGACAATCGCGTAAGCCATGCACAGCTTTTTCTTGGCCCCGAAGGCTCCGGAAAACTGGCCCTTGCCTTGGCTTATGCCCAATACATCAATTGCCGCAAACGCTCGGCTGAGGATTCGTGCGGCGAATGTCCTTCATGCAAAAAATACAGCAAACTCATCCATCCCGACCTTCATTTTATTTATCCAATCAACAAAACAAAGGAAGTTGATGAGAAAAAAGTATTCAGCAAGGACTTTGTTGCTCCCTGGCGTGAGTTCCTGCTCCAGAATTCGTTTTATGTTACGCTTCCCGACTGGTACGAAAAAATAGGGATCGAAAAAAAGCAAGGATTGATAAATGCCGATGAAGCCGATGGCATAAACCGCACACTCGCGTACAAAGCGTATGAGGCCGAATATAAGGTGATGATTATTTGGATGGTGGAAAAAATGAATGCCACCTCGGCCAACAAATTGCTCAAAAACCTTGAAGAACCTCCCGACAAAACACTTTTTATTCTTATTTCCGAAAACCAGGAACAGATTATTGCCACCATACAATCGAGGGCACAGTTGATTAAAATCCATCGTATTGATGATTCCGAGATACAGCAAGCTCTAGAAAACAAATATGATTTTGCATCTGACGAGGCGAAAAAAATAGCCCGGTTGTCAAATGGAAACTATGCTGTTGCACTGATGCTTGCCGGGAAAGCTGGTTCGGGAAACAATTCCTTAGAATCCGAACGGGAACGTTTTGGCATATTCCGCGAATGGATGCGCCGTTGTTTTACCATTGCCAGCAACTTGAAAGAATACGATAAGCTTCAGGAAACCATCCCTTTGCTTATTGGCGATGGCAGCCGCGAAAAGCAAAAAGAACTTCTAGCATATAGTTTGGAAATGTTCAGGATTTGCCTGCAATACCATGTTGGCAACCAGCAATTGATAAAACTGGATGGCGAGGAACTCGATTTCGTCAAAAAATTCTCGACTTTTATTCATCCAAGAAACATCAAGTATTTCGACGATGAGTTTAACCGTGCCATTTTTCACATCGAGCGCAATGCCAATGCGCAAATCATACTTA
>CAIRHD010000011.1 GCA_903878265.1 uncultured Bacteroidales bacterium
AGGACTCGAAAATTTATATTGCCGGACACAAAGGGCTAGTAGGCAGTGCAATACTTAATAACCTCAAGCAAAAAGGCTATAAAAACTTTGTTTTGCGCGCCATTGATGAGTTGGATCTTACAAACCAAGCCGCTGTCGGCGAATTTTTTACAGAGCAAAAGCCTGAATATATATTCCTTGCTGCTGCCAAAGTAGGTGGAATTATGGCAAACAATATTTACCGCGGACAATTCATATTCGAAAACCTTCAAATCCAGAACAATATCATCCATAATGCCTGGGTTCACGGGGCAAAAAAGCTGCTATTTTTAGGCAGTTCGTGCATTTATCCGAAAAATGCACCTCAGCCTATGAAGGAAGATTATTTACTTGGCGGAGAACTGGAATACACCAATGAGCCTTACGCCATAGCGAAAATTGCTGGTATAAAAGTATGTGAAAGCTACAACCTGCAGTACGGCACCAATTTTGTCTCGGTTATGCCCACCAATTTATATGGTCCGAATGATAATTTTCACTTAAAAAACTCGCATGTACTCCCAGGAATGATGCGAAAAATGCACCTCGCGCATTGTCTCGAAAACGGCGATATTACTGCCATCCGTCAAGATTTTATAAAACTACCAATTACAGAAGTTAGTGAGGGTGCATCTGATGAATCAATCTTGCAGTTCCTTTCGGAGCAAGGAATTAACAGAAATAACGAGGGCAAAGTTACCCTGACTTTATGGGGAACGGGTACACCTTTGCGAGAGTTCCTGCATGTTACCGATATGGCCGATGCATGTGTATATGTGATGGAAAATGTGGATTTCGAAGATTTGAAACCGCAAGATTCAGCAGAAATACGCAATACCCATATAAATATAGGTTCTGGCAAAGAACTCACTATCAGGCAACTTGCTGAATTGGTAAAAAAAGTTACTGATTTTAAAGGCGAACTAAATTTTGATGCTTCTAAACCTGATGGCACAATGCGGAAATTGCTTGATGTTTCCAAACTCGAAAAATTGGGTTGGAAATGTAAAATTGAGTTAGTAGATGGTGTGAAAAAAGTATTTGAAGGATATGTTGGATAGTTTTTATTTAATTCAATCCACATTTCCCGAAAACGGTAATATATTGACTGAAACCCTTTGTGTTAAGCGATAGTTTTTCACTTCCGCTTTCGCAAACAACTAATAATATTTCCAAAATATGGCTTTCCTTGATCCCCATGAAGCTCGCTGGTATGCAGCATATACTAAATCCCGCACCGAAAAGAAAATCCTTGACCGGCTCACGGAAGCTGGTTTCGAGGCATATTTGCCAATCCGCAGAAAAAGGCACCAGTGGAGCGACCGTTTAAAGTGGGTGGAAGAGCCGCTAATAAAATCTTACATTTTCATACGCGTAAACGAAAAAGATTACTACAACGCCATAAATACTCAAGGTTTGGTTTGTTATGTAACCTTTGAAGGCAAAGCTGCGCCCATACCTGATCGACAGATTGATGCGCTAAAAATGCTATTGCACGAAGGGGCTGAAATAGAGGTAACTAACGAACGAATAGCGGCAGGAGTAAAAATAATAGTTATTAAAGGGCCATTGGTAGGTATGCCCGGCGAAATGGTGGAATATCGTGGAAAGAAAAAAGTGCTGGTAAGGCTGGGAACTACAGGAACAAATATCTTAGTTACTATAGATGTTGACCTGGTAGAAAAGGAATAAAATTACAATTGAGGCAAAATACTTGTTTTCAGCATTTTAAACTGTAATAATTTTGTAACTATTCAACCCCCTCCATTCGCCATTTTTGCCACAGATTTCACAGATTAGCACAGATCTTAAACTATTTATAATAGTTTTCATGTTAAAAATGACTGAATTGATTTAATTCTAATCTGCGAAATTTGCGAAATCTGTGGCATGTATTTGTTTTTCAATGATTTGTTAGGGCTGAATAGTTATAATTTTTAATGCTAAAATAATTTTCAGACTCTGAACTTCAATAAGGTTCTTCTATGAGTTAAGACTGTCAAGCAACCTGATAAATTCTTTTTGCATTATTTTATCCATTCGCTGATGGAAAGTATCAAATGTTTTTACCAATCGTTGGCCTTCTGGCGATAGTTTTGTGCTTCCACCTTCCTGCCCGCCACGAACAGTTTCGAGTAAGTGAAAACCCAACATTTTTTCAATCTTCCGCAAATCGTTCCACGTACGCCGATAGGTAATCCCCATTTTTTCACAGGCCCCCACCAGCGAACCACATTCATCAATTTGTTTTAGGATTTTCCATTTCCCATCGCCTAATATGCCATCGCCATTTGGCGAAGAAAACCAAATTTTATATTCAGGTTTTAGGTTTTCAAATTTATTCACCGGACTAAATTTCTGGAATTTAAACTAAATTTTTTGAGCTATCAAGATTTTAACCAGCACAGAATATCAGGCATTTAACTTTTCCCAAAGCATCTCTTTAAGCTTTGTGAGGCCAATACGTGAATGCGATGAAATAAATATCGAAGGAACTCTTGGCAGTTCCTTTTTCATAAGCTTGATCATTTCATCGTCGAGCATATCGCATTTTGTAATGGCAAGAACACGGCCTTTGTTAAGCAATTCGGGGTTAAACTGCTTTAACTCGTTCAGTAGGATTTTGTATTCCTTTTTAATATCCTTGCTATCGGCTGGAATCATAAACAACAATACCGAATTACGTTCGATATGGCGTAAAAAGCGCACCCCAAGCCCTTTGCCTTCGTGAGCGCCTTCGATAATTCCAGGGATATCGGCCATAACAAATGACTTATCTTCATAGTAAGGAACTATCCCCAAATTTGGTCGAAGCGTAGTGAAAGGATAATCAGCAATTTCGGGTTTGGCTGCCGAAAGAACTGAGAGCAAGGTAGATTTTCCGGCATTTGGGAAACCGACCAAGCCAACATCAGCAAGTATTTTTAGCTCAAATATTTTCCAACATTCTGTAAATGGTTCTCCTGGTTGAGCAAACCTAGGAGCCTGATTTGTGGATGTTTTAAAATGGTCGTTACCAAGTCCACCTCGACCGCCAGGCACAATGATGTGCATTTCGTTGTGTGCCGTTACCTCGAATTCCACTTCACCAGATTCAGGATCGCGGACTATGGTTCCTAATGGAACTTCAATTATCCGATCTTCCCCGTTTGCACCTGTTGACAAAGCCTTTGAACCACTTTCGCCTTCGCTTGCAATAATATGCTTGGTGTAACGCAAATGGAGCATGGTCCATAATTGCTGGTTCCCTTTAATAATTATATGGCCTCCGCGACCACCATCACCACCATCGGGTCCACCATGTGGATTGCCCTTAGTCCGCAAATAATGGTGAGAACCTGCACCTCCCTGGCCAGAGCGCAAATAAATTTTTACATAATCGACAAAACTGGAGCTGGCCATTATTTTAATTTTAATTGAAAAAGAGTAAAGGGGAAAGTGGTTTAGTTAACAGTGCCTAAAGTACTTAAAGTGCCTAAAGTTCATCATATCATACAAAACCTTATTGTTGGTAAGGATTTATCGACAATTTGATGCTATTAGGAATGGCAAACTACCTTGATTTTTTCATTGCAGCCTGCACGGTTTCGGCCAAATTGGCGAAGATATCCTCGTTGGCACCAACGGCATTTACAATTACATGTTTGTTCTGTTTCTTATAAAGTTCCATTACGGGTGCTGTTTTTGTGTCGTATTCTTCCAAACGGTGGATAATCAGTTCGGTAGAAACATCATAAGTACGGGCCTTTTCCGAACGTCCACGCCTATCAAGCCGCTTGATAAGTTCGATGGTAGGGGCAGTGAGTTCGACAACATACGAAACTCCCATTCCCATACGGCGAAGCAAGCCATCGAGAATATAGGATTGGAGAATGGTGCGTGGAAAACCTTTGAATATAAAA
>CAIRHD010000012.1 GCA_903878265.1 uncultured Bacteroidales bacterium
ACCGGTTCCCTCGACAGGATGAACTGGTCCGACCGGAACTATGAAGTTTTGAACCAACTGATAACGGATTATGGTATTTATGGGAAATATTATAATCAGGACAAAGCCCCTTATGTAGTTCTGGATTGGGATCAGACCTGTGCTCATTTTGATGTGGAAGAAGCTACCATGCGTTACCAGTTGATTCGTCTTCGGTTCAAAATGACAAAGGAAGTATTCGCTGGAATACTCAAGGATGACATTAACGGCATAACCCAATTACCGCTTGAATACCTGGGTATTCAGCTTGCCGATATTAACCTGGACCTAAAAAACGATTATAATTTCCTGTTTGATAATTATGCCGGGCTTAATGGCACCATGACACTGGAAGAAATACAATTGTCACCGCAGTATAAGGACTTTATTTCAAAAATTCCGTTTTTGTACGATGGTTATTGTTCAACTCCCGGTATTGGAGCTGATTATGGTTATCCCTGGCTAATTTATCTGTTTGCCGGACATAGCATAGATGAGGTAAAGTTGCTGGCTACAGAGGCTATTTCGTACGAGCTTGGCAACCAGTTAAGCAAACAGACTTTGCAATCACCTGCCAGCTTCCAAACACAAGCCGGTGTTGTAAGTTATTCGTATAAAACCGGATTACGGGTTTTCCCGGAGATGCAGGACTTGATTGCCACCTTTAAAGAACATGGCATTGAAGTCTTTATCGTTTCGGCAAGTTATAAACCTGTGGTAGAAGTGTTTTCGGGAATAGGGAACTACGGTTACAATGTGCCTGCACAAAATGTAATTGCTATGGAACTTGCGTTAGATAACAATGGCAAAATATTGCCTGAATATAAAAGCGGATGGGTGAAAACCCAAAGGCAGGGTAAAGTTGATGCCATTAACCAGGCTATAAAATCAGGACTTGGCAAAAACTGGGATCCGCTGTTTTCTGCCGCTGACAGCGATGGCGATTATGAAATGTCAACCGGTTTTCCCGACATGAAATTAACACTGATCTGGAACAGGGTAAAAGGAGGGGATATCGGAACGCTTTGCCAACAAGCCGTTGATGAGATGAATACTACCAATCCCCGGTATATCCTTCAGGGGCGCAACGAAAATACGGGTATGGTAATTCCAATGTCCGAATCAATTCTTTTTGGAAAAACCGAACCAAAACTACTTTATTGATAGGCTGATGAAACAGGTCTTATCCTGAAATAGTTTACCTGAACTGTGTAAAAAATAGACAAAAACAAGTGCATGATCTAATCGCAAATAGATATAGAATAGTTCTATGAAAATTTGCTAAAGAGGTGCTAAAGCTCAATTTTTATGATCCCACTGTTACCGCGCGAATTGCTTCGGGTAATTATTCAAATACAGGATGTGGGAGCTATAGAATAAAAAAATCCCTGCTACGGTGTGGCAGGGCTTTTTTTGTGGGGGTTTTGAGTAATAAAGCTAAGAGGGTGGATTTAGTGGAGTGCGTGTGAAAAGAAGACGCACGCCATCGGCAAGATCAGCAATATGTATATCTAGACTGAAAAGTTACAAATTGGTTGCTTTTATTGGATCGATTTGAATAATCAGATCGCCAACTAACTAATTTGTGCTTACTTTTACAAAGTAAAATAAGTAACTTAAATTGATGAAAGATATATCCATTGAAGAGTATAAAAATGACCTTGCAAAAGCAGTCCGCCATTTTTGGGATACCCGCAATACGCAACTTACAGGAAGGGCCAAAGCCGATCAGGGCAACAGAAGCGCGGTTACCGGAGGGAAACAGCTCGATGGTTTTATCAATTTGCTAGTAAAAATTTCGAGGGATATGGGTGTGCCCGAAGACTGTATTTATGTAAAGGCATATCATTTGCCCGGTTTTTTCAGGCCCACAAAAGACTGGGATTTCCTTATCATTTCGCCCACAAACCAATTAATTGCGGTTATTGAGTTTAAATCACAAGTAGGTTCGTTTGGCAATAATTTCAACAACCGTACCGAAGAAGCTTTGGGGAGTGCCGTTGATTTATGGACTGCATTCAGAGAAAACGGCTTTCCGCAAAACCAGCCACCGTGGGTTGGGTATATGCTACTGGTCGAAAAAACGAAGGGGTCAACCTCTGCCATAAAAATTAAAGAACCCTATTTTGAGATCCGTCCTGAATTCAGAAACACAAGCTACATGGAAAGGTACGCTGTTTTCTGTCAAAAGTTAATGCTCGAACGGCATTATTCAGCCACATCCTTAATCTGGACCAATCCGGAAATGGAATTTGGCTCTTTGGATAAGGATATTTCAATTGAAACCTTTCTGCACTCATTTATGGGCTTTCTACAAGGCAAGTTAAACGACCTGAAGGGATGATTTACGGAACCCGATCGAACGGAAATAATCACGGCCTTGTGCTTACAAAGCCTTTGGTTGTTGAGAAAATGCTCGATTTAGCTGGTTATTCCGCTACGATTGATTTAAGCAAACTGCGAATAACGGAACCCTCGGCGGGTGATGGCGCATTTGCGATATCAATACTCAACCGGCTCCATGCTTCTTCGATAAAATTCGGATTTAACTTTCAGGAGGCTTTGTCGAATATTACACTATACGAACTCGACCCGGCAATGGTTGATATGCTATCGGAACGTATTGACGAAGCATTAAAACAAATATCTGCTATCCGGCCTGAATCAATGATACGTTGCGAAGATTACTTGCTTTGTGCTTCAACCCCCAGCGACATTGTTATTGGCAATCCGCCGTATGTAAGGCATGAGAATATACCTGAAGGGAAGAAGGCAGTTTACCGCAAACTTTTCAGGACATTTACCCACCGGAGTGACTTGTACATTGCCTTTTTCGAAAAAGGATTGAAACAACTGAAACCAAATGGAAAACTTTCGTTTATTACATCGAACAGATGGCTGAAAAACCAGTACGGCAAGAATCTCAGGGATTTGATCAGCAGTAATTATAGGTTAGATGAAGTGATTGATTTGGAAGGCACAAACCCTTTTGAAGAAGAAGTATTGGCTTATCCGGCAATTACAACAATAACGAAAGCCTATAGTGGGGAAATGCCGGGGTATTATCAGATTAACGATTTGGCAAGATTGGAAAATTTCACAACAAACAACAAGCCTTCCCGAACACTGAACATCAGGGCATCGAACTGGTTCTCTACCGCCAACAACGGAGAAAAACATGAAGGGAATTTGGATACCTTACTGAACCAAGGGTTTAAAATTGGAATTGGGGTAGCAACAGGTAGCGACAGGGTTTTTATACGTAAAGATTTTACCGAACTGATTGAAAAAGAGCTTTTGCTTCCCATACTTTTGTCGAAAGACTTAAGGGGCGATAAACTGGAATGGGGCGGCAATTATATCCTTAATCCATTTGGCGCAAATGGTGGGCTGATAGATCTGGAAAAGTTTCCAAAAGCGAAAGCATATCTGCTTTCAAACCAGGATATTTTAAACAAACGGCATGTTACCCAGAAGAATCATAAGAATTGGTACAAAACCATTGATAAGATTCAGCGAGATTTAACTTTCAGGGATAAAATTATTCTGCCTGATATGTCGGGCAATACATCTATTTTTATTGACAAAGGAGAATTTTATCCACATCATAATTTATATTATATAACAGGAAAAAACAAGAAACAGTTAACCCTTCTGGCGGCACTATTAATGTCGGATTTTGTAAAAGATCAATTACTCGAATTCGGGAATAAGATGAACGGAGGCTATGCACGATGGCAAAGCCAGAATTTGAAAAAGCTGCAAGTGCCGATAATTGATTCCATACCTAGCGATACTGCTTTTAAATTAACTAATGCCTATTTGAACCATAATATTACTGAAATAAACAGGCTGATTACACCAAGCCACATTTCGGAATATAAAATAACTTTGGGGCAGGCAAGTTTATTTGAACCGGAGCAGAATTATGAGTCCACCTCTATCATGCGAATCCCTTAAAATGATACTACAAATTCGGCAAATAGGGACGGGTATAACGTAATAATGGAGATAAAAAATCCCTGCTACGGTGTGGCAGGGATTTTTTTTTGGTGTTGGGTTTTGATGTAAACAGGTAAGAGTGGGGATTTAGCGCGAATGATGTAAAAGCAAGATTACAAAGTAGTTGGAAACAGGAAATCTGGCCCCAAAATTAATAGTACGAATGCAGTTTCCATAACACACGATATTTTGATAGTTGGATTGTTCCGAAAACAACAGGGCTATCCGCTTTTGACAAGATAGTACCCGATACCTGATAAAGTACAAGACTTCGAGGTTATAAGCAAAAAAAAAGAAAACGAAAAAACCTTACTCGATGAATTACAAGCGTTTATGACACACACTTAACGACAATGAATCAAAAACCATTACACCATCGATATCAGGAGTAAGATTGATAGTATATCTATAACGATGAGTGTAACCGTAATCTCTTTGTATTTTCCCATGGCTATTTTTATCAGGGTCCAACTCAGGAAACCCCAGATGATGCCTTGTGTAATAGAAAATGTGAACGGAATCAAAACCATAGCCAAAAAAGCAGGAATGGCATCATCCAGGGAGGCCCAATTGATTTTAAGGACAGGTTTCAACATAAATACTCCAACAAGTATAAGTGCCGGAGCCGTTGCAATCATTGGTACCATTGAAAGCAAAGGGGATAAAAACATGAAAGGGATAAACAGCAATCCTGCAACCAAAGCAGTTAAGCCTGTACGGCCGCCTTGTTGAACACCGGATGCCGATTCAATATAAGCGGTGCCAGATGAAGTGCCTAAAACTCCTGCCAAGCCTGTGGCAACAGCATCAACTACAAGTGCTTGTTTGATATTGCGAGGCTCGCCATCTTTATCGAGCAGGTTTGCGGCTTCTGCAACGCCAACAAAAGTAGATAGGCTATCGAACATATCAGTGAACAGTATTGCAAAAGTAACCGGGAACACCGCCCATTTTAACGATCCCACCAAATCGAGTTTGCCGATAAGGCTGAAATCGGGTGCGGCAAAAACCCCTTTCCACGAAACCAATGTAGGAACGCCAAAATTAATCGCCGAAGCATCACCATAAAAGCGTCCAATAGGAATAGCCAGGATTGTTGTAATAATGATTCCTATTATCAATGAGCCTTTTATGTTCTTTGCTACCAGTACCGATGTGATGATCAACCCAATAACAAAGGTCAGTAAAATCATGCTCAAAGGAGCCATACCCAAAACCGGTGTGCCTTTTGATACTATGAATTTGGCATCGGCAAAACCAATAAGGGTTATAAACAAGCCTATTCCGGCTGCCACTGCATACCTGATTTGTTTAGGCATTGATTTCACAATTAGTGTTCGCACATTGAACACGGAGAGCAGAAAAAAGATTACCCCAGCCCAGAACACAGCGCCTAAAGCAGTTTCTACAGGTAATTTCATCCCGATTACAACGGCAAAAGTAAAGAATGCAGCTAATCCCATACCGGGAGCAACTAAAATCGGGCTATTTGCGTATAAGCCCATCATGATGGTACAAAAAGCACTCAGGGTTACAGTTGCTGTTAGCACAGCATTAAAAGGCAGGCCCGTGGCACTCAGTATAGCCGGATTAACAACTATAACATACATCGCGGTTACAAACGTGGTAATCCCTGCAATGATTTCGATACGAATGTTGGTGTTATTGGCCTTCAGTCCAAAATATTTGTCTATTGATTCTATCATAGCATTGGTTTTTAAAATGTCCATTTTGCAGCAACAGTGGGGTTAACCCTGAAACCATCGACCCCGCTAAAATTGTAATTAAAATCAATTTCGCTCCCAAGCGAAATGTTCGAAGTAAAATTATACCATATCTGTGGTTGGGTAAGAAACACATATTTTGTCTCCGCAATGCCATCATTGTTATAAAAAGTATTGTCCTCGCGCCAGAAATCAGCAAAACCATTAAAGGACAGCTTTTTGTTAAGCATGTGCATATACCAAACCGCTGTAAGCTGGAAAGATACATCGTTTTTGTCCTTGATATATTTATACATGGCCATTAATGTAAGCCCTTTTGTGAAATCGGCATTGTGCATGCAATATTCCAAACCACCTAACCACGAACTGTTTAGAGAATATGCTTTATTGGCAGGTGTGGAGTTTACTTGCAATAGGCCACCGTTATATTCGATATGGGCAGCAAATTTACTGTCGCCAAGTTTTAAACCACGAGCTATTTCCCAGTATGCCAGACTAACTGTTGACGCATTTTTAGTATCATAGTTCATATCGATAAAGAAAAAAGTGCTTCCCCATTTATCGGGCTTAAACATTTGTACTGTGCTGGTAAGGTAATCGTGGTCTTCGCCGAAATCATACAAAAGCTGAACTTCCTGGGCTTTGACCGAAACAAGGCTGAACAAGACAATTAAAACGGAAACGAGTTTTTTCATAAATGATAATGAATTAGTTAATTGTTAGTTTGTAAAATTGTCAAGCAATACTTCATTATATTTGATTGTAGAAGCAGAATGGCACTTAAGTCTGTTCCATCCGAGCCATTTCCAAAGTATTTTGATAATTAACCAACGAAGTCGTGTGCCTTCTATAGAGTTTTATTCATTGAGTTTTTGATTTGTTAGGTTTAAAACAATGAGCTAAGGACAGTGATTATTTGGTGTCAAGAATTGTCAGGGATAAATATAAACCGCTGCAATATTATAGAAAAAAAACAGAAAACAAGCTATCAAAAGGTTAGAAAAAGGTTAACAAGAATGAGAAAAAGGTTAACAAAAGGTTAACAAGGATGAGAAAAAGGTTAACAATTACAGCAAAACCCGAATCCTAACATGTCCAGCCGGAAAATGTAGCGCAGTTTGGAGGCTAACCTTAGCATTGAAAGCGGAACCTGATAATCAGCCAGGCAAATTTATTTCTTTGGCACCGACCAAATAAAAACTTTTACAGGCAAACTTAATGTTGCAGATGTACCACTTTCAGTACTTACAGATTCGGAAGGCAAAACCAAAAGAGGCTGGTGCCTTGTTGGGAATCCATTTAGCAGTGCCATTAAGTTGTGCCGATGGGATTTGTAAAAAACCAAAGGAGCATTTTACTATCGAACTTAAGTAGAACATGCCCAGTTAAACCTTATACCGGTAGATTTGAAAACCAATAACAAACACAAAATCTCGGAATCACCATACAGTTATACTTCCCAAAATGGCGACAACGCCAATCGTTTCCTGCTCAAGTTTGGCACAACAGGCATTGGCGAAACACCTGTAACGCCACAAAAAGTAATTCAAGTGGTGAAAAAGTAATTCAATCGCAGCAAAAAGTAATTCAATCGCAGCAAATAGGTATTCCAAAGACGAAAACTATAGTTCACTAACGAATTGGAAAATAAATGCACTTTGTATTCCGGCCCCTAAAGCTTTACGGCATTGGTAAATAGGTCGGCAAATTCCGTGATAAAAAAATATTACTGGGCGTAGTGATAAATTGTGGTGTATATTTGTTGTGGAAAAGAGATTGGGGCAGTATTATAAAATGAAACAACAATGACTGAAACCGAAACTTTGATTCATCATGTATAATGCTGATATTTAAAGGGTAGCAATAAGTTCAAAATCCTCCTGACGGCCTCATTTTGCCAAAAAATAAGCAGACTATGTTAAAATGGAAAACATTTGACTTTTGGCACGCGAAATTTTTTTCCGAAAATACACGGAAGAAAGGAGAAGCGCTAATAGTTTTTGTTGCAATAACTAGTTTCATCATTCATCTCGTACTTATCGGATTGGTGAGCCTTGACATTTTACACCTCAGCAACCCCTCGCATTTGTTGAGCAACCCAATAGCGGCAATTTATACACCATTCTCATTTATACTGGTGTATGAGGTTTACCTTTTGGTGTATTACCTCCCAA
>CAIRHD010000013.1 GCA_903878265.1 uncultured Bacteroidales bacterium
AAATGAAACAACACACCTTTGATATAACCGATGGCTTTACAATGTACCATTACGAGACGGAAAATGTTGCCGATGGTCAGGATAAAACGACCAAAAGTGTGTATAAATCAACTTTGGTGCCTGAAATGTTCGAGCTTATGAATATTGCTTCTTTGAGCGATAAAATCAAAACCAAGGTCAATTTTAAGGATGAAGGTGAGGAAACTGTTGCAGGAATAGCAGGTATAAAATATTCCATGTCGCCCGACAGCACAAATCCTGATAAACGGATAACAGGCGTACATCATAAAAATATTCCACTTAAAGTTTCGTTTGCCGAAATGCAGATCATAGCCGAAAAAGTTGATTTCGACACCAAAGTTCCAGCCGACAAATTCAAGGTTCCAGAAGGATATAGTCTTATGGATCAATCAGCTCCAAGTATGCAGCAACTGCCTGAAGAAGCACCTACTACTGCGGAACCAAACAAGAAATAACAAGAAAAACATTTCCATAATACTTCCAGCGGCTCACATCTTGTGGGCTGTTTGTTTATATATTTTCAAACTCTGAACATTCAGTTAACAAATTTTGTAAAAAGCATGGTAACAATGTTATCGAAACTTCGTTTTTATTGGATAGACAAAAGAAATGACGTGAAATCCCACTAAAATTGGTAATTTTGCCTCACAACTTAAAATTCACACACATGAATTATGATATTATTGTAATTGGCAGCGGTCCAGGTGGTTATGTAGCTGCAATCAGGGCTGCTCAACTTGGATTTAAAACGGCAGTAGTTGAAAAATCGGAACTTGGAGGAGTTTGTCTTAATTGGGGATGCATCCCGACCAAAGCATTGCTAAAAAGCGCACAGGTTTTCAATTATATGAAACATGCTTCCGATTATGGTGTAATACTTGAAGGTTCCGCCTTTGCCGACCTTCCAGCAATGGTAAAAAGAAGCCGTGGTGTTGCCGATGGCATGAGTAAGGGCATCCAATTCTTGCTTAAGAAAAATAAAATCGACCACATTCAAGGTTTTGGAACATTGAAGCCAGGCAAGAAAATAGATGTAACCGATATTGAAGGTAAAGTTACTGAGTTTTCGGCAAATCATATAATTATTGCAACTGGGGCGAGGTCGCGGGAACTTCCAAACCTGAAGCAGGATGGCAAAAAAATAATCGGTTACCGCGAGGCCATGACTTTGACCGAAATGCCCAAAAGCATTGTGGTTGTTGGTTCAGGTGCTATTGGCTCCGAGTTCGCCCATTTTTACAACAGCATTGGCGTTCAAGTAACATTGGTCGAATTTCTTCCAAACATTGTCCCTATAGAAGATGAAGATGTTTCGAAACAATTGGAACGTAGTTTCAGAAAAGCTGGTATAAAAGTAATGACTTCCTCTTCGGTGGAAGCGGTTGAAATTATTGGTGATATATGCAAAGTAAGCATCAAAACACCTAAAGCAACCGAAACAATTGAATGTGATATTGTGCTTTCGGCGGTAGGTATTGCAACTAACCTCGAAGGCATTGGTTTAGAAGAAACCGGCATTAAATTTGAAAAAGGCAAAGTGCTTGTTGACAAATTTTACCGTACCAATGTTGAAGGTTATTATGCCATTGGCGATATTGTGAGTGGGCCAGCTTTGGCGCATGTTGCATCGCACGAAGGTATTACCTGTATTGAAAAGATTGCGGGATTGCACGTTGAACCAATTGATTATGGCAATATTCCCGGATGCACTTACACTTCGCCTGAGATTGCTTCAGTTGGTATGACCGAAAAAGCTGCCAGGGAAGCTGGTTATGAAATAAAAGTAGGTAAATTCCCATTCTCGGCATCAGGAAAAGCAAGTGCTTCAGGTGCCAAGGACGGTTTTGTAAAAGTGGTTTTTGATGCTAAATATGGCGAATGGCTTGGTGCCCACTATATTGGTGAAAATGTTACCGAACTTATTGCAGAAGCGGTAGTTGCGCGAAAATTAGAAACAACAGGTCACGAAATCATCAAATCCATACATCCACACCCAACTTTGAGCGAAGCTGTTATGGAAGCCGTTGCAGCCGCTTATGGCGAAGTAATTCATTTATAGAGGAAAGGGATTTTTTTACTATTGAAACTTTCCCTTTGACTTTTAACTTTTGACTTTTGACCTCCCCCAAAACCCAACCACCAAACCCTAACCCCTATGGAATTAATCCCCACCTCAATCCCTGATGTAAAAATTATTAAGCCTGACGTATTCGGCGACGATCGTGGATATTTCTTTGAGTCATTCCATGTGGATAAATTTGCTACGTTTGGCATAACCGATCCCTTTTTGCAGGATAACGAATCGAGGTCGCAGAAAAATGTTTTGCGCGGTTTACATTACCAATTAAATCCTTATGCTCAGGGCAAACTTATCCGTGTTATACGAGGAGCAGTTTTGGATATTGCTGTTGACATCAGGCGCGACTCGCCCACATTTGGGAAATGGGTTTCGATGGAACTTACCGGCGAAAACAAATGGATTTGCTGGATTCCTGCAGGTTTTGCACATGGCTTTGTTACTCTTGATGATGATACCATTTTCACATATAAATGTTCCGCCATGTACAACAAAGCATCAGAAGGAAGCATCCGCTGGAACGACCCGGAATTGAATATCGACTGGGGAATTACCGATCCATTATTGTCCGATAAGGATAAAGTGGCACCGTTATTAAAGGATGCAAGGGTTTTCTGACAACCATCACGTTTACGATTGCCGTTCTGCTAAAGTAGCGGACGTAGAATTTAATTTGATTTTAATGAGTAAAAGGTTCATTTTTATAATTGCATTAGTAGCATTTGCGGCTTTTGAAGGTTTCTATTATTCACGGAACATGCAAAAGTCTGCCTCCGACAGTGATTACCAAAAAGCGTTTCTGCACAGCAATAAAATTTTCTCGTTGGTTTTGCCCGATAAGGCCGAATTTGCAGGCGAAGAAGCACCACTTGGCTTGTACTATGTTCGCGAAGGCCTCGATCGCGAATTGATGGTAAATACCTATTGGCATTCATCAACTTTGTTGATGCTTAAAAAATCGAACAGGTATTTTCATATTATTATCCCGATTTTAAGGAAAAATAATATCCCCGAAGATTTCAAGTACCTTGCTTTAATCGAGAGTGGTTTATCGAATGTTCAGTCACAAGCTGGGGCAGCAGGTTTCTGGCAATTTATTCCCGCAACAGCTAAGAATTTTGGCCTTGAGATTAATGACCAGATCGACGAACGTTATCATGTTGAAAAAGCCACCGAAGCGGCTTGCAAGCTTTTGCGTGGTTCGTACAATAAATTTGGCAGTTGGACATTGGCCGCAGCAGCTTACAATGTTGGTGAAGGCCGCATTTCAAAAGAACTTGATCGTCAAAAATCGAACAATTACTACGATTTATACCTTCCCGACGAAACCATGCGTTACGTTTATCGCATCATAGCTCTAAAATTGCTTTACGAACATCCAACCGAATATGGGTATTTTATCCGTAAAAAAGATTTGTATCCGCCAATTCCTACCTATAGCCTGCAGATAGATTCAACAATAACTAACCTGCCGTTTTTTGCAAAAACCATGAAAATCAATTATCGTTTGTTAAAGGATTTTAATCCCTGGTTGCGATCTGACAAGTTGGTAAACCCACACAAAAAACAATATAACCTCACACTTCCGGTTAAAGGATTTGAGGATTTCGATAAGTTGTTAGCAGAAATTGACAATGCCGAACAAATTTTCAACGATACCATTTCTGCCGGTTCCCTGCCAAAGTAGATACTGTATAAATAACCGCACTTCAACCATCAGTAAACTATGAATCAGGGAAGTAACGATACTATGACACCAGAAGAAATCATTACTTCGCACCAGGAATTTCTTGAAGTTTATGGTGCACGGGTTCATAACCTGAAAAATATCGATGTAGTGATTCCGCGTGATAAATTGGTTGTTATCACTGGTTTGAGCGGAAGCGGAAAATCGTCTCTTGCTTTCGATACCATATATGCCGAAGGGCAACGCCGGTATATGGAAACCTTTTCTGCTTACGCCCGGCAGTTTATGGGCGATATCGAAAGGCCTGATGTGGACAAGATTACTGGTTTAAGCCCTGTAATTTCTATTGAACAAAAGACAACCAACCGCAATCCACGGTCAACCGTCGGCACCATTACCGAAATTTACGATTTCCTCCGACTTCTTTATGCACGGGCTGCCGATGCTTACTCCTTCGTTTCTGGTCAAAAAATGATTCGCTACACCGATAACCAGATTATTGACCTCATTTTAGAAAACTATTCCGAGAAGACCATTTATATCCTCGCTCCTTTGGTTCGTGGTCGAAAAGGACATTACAGGGAGTTGTTCGAACAAATCCGAAAACAAGGATTTTTGAAAGTCCGCATTGATGGCGAAGTAAGCGAAATTGCTTTTGGGATGCAGGTCGACAGGTATAAGATCCATGATATAGAGGCAGTTATTGATACAATAAAAGTCAATGAGAAATCATTGACACGTTTGACTTCTTCCATCCAAACAGCTCTTCGGCAAGGCAAAGGCGCTTTGATGGCCATGGAATCAACATCAAAAGAAGCTAGGTTTTACAGCCGCCTGCTTATGGATCCAGAAACCGGTATTGCTTACGATGAACCA
>CAIRHD010000014.1 GCA_903878265.1 uncultured Bacteroidales bacterium
CTGAACCCCGGCGATTCGTTGGATTTTTGGCGCGTACTGATTGCCGATAAGGAAAAAATGCGGTTGCTGCTGTTTGCCGAAATGAAAGTACCTGGCGAGGCTTGGCTCGAACTGAAAATAGTGAAGAAAAAAGATGGATATTATCTGTTTCAAACTGCCACTTTTATGCCTAAAGGATTGAGTGGAAGGGTGTACTGGTTTTTGCTGTTGCCTATCCATTTATTGATGTTCAAAGGAATGATAAAAGCAATAGCAAAGTAAATGACTTTGATAAACCGCAATATTTTTACAATAAATTAAGCAGACCCTTTAGTTTTTAAAATCTTAACCGATGGAAAATACCTTCCTTAATAGCAGCATGAGTCTCTGGGTGCTGATTCCAATCCTGCTTTTTTTAGTTCTTATCATATATTTCTTGCTCAAATTTTTCTCTGTCCTGTTCGATTTTATACAGGCCAAAGGTTGCCTGACTGTTGGATTGATCGCTTTGGTTGGACTACCAGGAATTGTTGCAATTACACTTATTTCCGGGCACACCATTATCTCAACAATATTGATATTGTTTGCCATTATCGGTTTGGTAACAGGTTATATTGCACGCGATTCGGAGGAAAATGTAGGTAAATTTGGACTTTTTATAATGATTGTTTCAGCAATTACGTTGATAACTGCTTTTATCTTGACAAATATTCTTCATAGGTTGTAGTAGCTCTAGGCTAAACATCTAATTATTTATATATTTTTGTTTGTTTTCTAATTCAGTTCAAAAATTAATAGTACCTTTGGAATGAATTTTGCAATTAACATTATCCTAACTAAATTAATCAAAAATGAAAACTTCAATTCGTCTGGCTGTATTAATTTGTACAGCAATTATTTTTGTAACTGCTAACATTGTTATGGCTCAAAAAGCAGGTGGCCCGTGGACAATTCCAGCCAAGTACAAATCAATGAAAAGTACCATAAAGGTCGGTGATGCTTCAATTAACAGCATTGGGAAAGACCTTTATATGAAACATTGCAAATCGTGCCACGGTTCAAAAGGACTTGGTGACGGTACGAAATCCGCCAGTTTAAAAACCCTTGTGCCTTCGTTCGCTAGCAAAACATTCAAAGCACAAGCTGATGGCGATATTTATTTCCAAACTTTAGTAGGCCGTGATGAAATGCCAAATTTTGAAAAGAAAATCGCTAATGAAGGCGACAGGTGGGCACTGATATATTATATCAAAAGTCTGTAATTAATATAATTAGAATTATTTAGAAAAAGGTGCCTCTTTATTGGGCACCTTTTTCGTTTTTTCACCTTCCTGCTTTATTGTTCTCCTAAACGAGCATTTGACTACATCTAATTTTGCTATCAAAATTGGTAAATTTTATCGAATAAGGCCACTGCCTATTCTGAGGAGCTTTCCAAAAACCTTTAACTATTAAGACTATTTATAAATAACAATTTCGATATTATTTTTTGTTAATATTAATTACTTTTGTTGAATCTATACATATAGATATATTTAACTGAATCAACAAAACCTAAACCTGCTTTACTATGAAAATGCCAAAAAATGCGTATAACTGGATTACGATAACTGGTTTTTTACTGGCTGTCAATAGCCTGTTGGTAATAATTTTACTTTTTCTTTTTTCGTTGCTTTCCAGCGAAAGCAATCCCTACATGGGATTATTCACCTTCATCGTTTCGCCAGCATTTATGGTGTTGGGTCTCCTGATGATTCCGGTGGGAATATTGAATAAACGCAGGAAAATGAAGGGAAAACAGCCAGCCAAACAAAATTGGCCAATACTGGATATGAACCACAAAATCCAGAGGACTGCTGTAATACGCATCTCAATTATTACACTCTTTTTGCTCGTTGCTACAGCCATGGGAAGCTACGAGGCATTCCATTACACTGAATCAGTTCCTTTTTGTGGTACTTTGTGCCACGATGTGATGGAACCTGAATTTGTTGCTTATCAACATTCGTCGCATGCCAATGTGAAATGTGTTGAATGCCATGTGGGCGAAGGAGCGGGATGGTATGTAAAATCGAAACTTTCAG
The DNA here is from genome assembly GCA_903878265.1 of uncultured Bacteroidales bacterium. Taxonomy (GTDB): domain Bacteria; phylum Bacteroidota; class Bacteroidia; order Bacteroidales; family UBA4417; genus UBA4417. Next base: position 2,064 of record CAIRHD010000014.1, read on the forward strand.
GAATGTATCAGGTTTATTCAGTAATATTTAAAAAATATGCCAGGCCGATAGAAACCCCGCTTCGTAACTTGCGTCCTGCCAGTGAAACATGTGAAAGATGCCATTGGCCACAAAAATTTTATTCGCAAAAGCTGAGAAATCTACGCTCATATATTGCAGATTCCGGAAATACGGAATGGAATACATCGCTTCTTATGAAAATAGGGCCTCAGTATAGTGCCAAAGGACTATCGGAAGGTATTCACTGGCATATCAACAAAAATGTAAAGATTGAATATATGGCCGGTACCTCCAATAGGGAAAGCATCCCTTGGGTAAAATATACCGATTTGAAAACTGGGAAAGTGAAAGTCTTCATGGATGAAGAAAATCCTGTTGACAAAAAAGCGATGGATAGCCTAGAAAAAAGGACAATGGATTGCATGGATTGCCATAACAGGCCTTCGCACAAATACTTATCGGCACCAAATTTTATTGACAATGCCATGGTTTCCGGTTTAATACCCAACAACCTTCCTTATATTAAAATGGCTGCCATGGAAGCATTAAAAGTGAGTTACAATACAAAGGATTCGGCTCACATCGAAATAAAAAATGTGGTAACAAATTATTATAAAGATGAATTATCAGGTGCTTATGATAATGAATTCCAACGTATTAGCAAGGCAATTGTTGCAATTCAAGGTGCTTACGACCAGAATGTTTTCCCATTTATGAAAGTGGAGGCAACAAAATACCTCGACCATATTGGCCACCTTGAATCCGATGGTTGTTTCCGCTGCCATTCCGATAGGCATAAAACTGCAAGTGGCGAAACAATTTCGAGAAACTGCGATTTGTGCCACAGCATATTGGCGCAAGGCCCAACAGGAAATGTAACCACAGTTTCTTTGGGCAGTTCAATGGAATTTGTTCATCCAACCGAAATCAGGGGAAAATGGAAAACAGCATTTTGCTCCGAATGTCATAGAGTGCTTTATGAATAGGACATGAAATTTGTCCTGTGTAATGGAATAGATTTGAGATAATTTCACCTTTCATTCCAAGGAAATATTGAAGCAAAAGCCGTCTTTCTAAAAGACGGCTTTTGTTGTGTTGAATCATAATTTATTTCTGGTAATACTAAACCCATAAATGATATTCAGCAGTTTATTCTTCGGATTCACTTCCTTTCCCCTTCAGCTTTTTAACGTAATAAGTTGATATTAAAATTGATGTGATTGCAAAGGCAAGAAAAATCAATATACGATAGATGAGTTCAATATTGGCCAAATCGATGAGAAAGAGATAAATTGCAGCGACCAGCAAATTCCCCATTGCCATCCAACGGTACTTGATGCTCTTGATAAAAATACTGAACGCGAAATAAATTCCTGCAATCAAAAGCCAGGATACCGTAATATATCGACCCGGCAATCCCTTGTAGGTCGCATAAAGCAGAGTGAAAAACAATGTAAATAAGTAAATATTCCTAATAAAATCGGATTTTATATGCAATCGCTCCTTCTGCCAATTGATAATCCGGGCAGATAAAAATGCAATTACAGGTATTGCGAAATTAACAGTTTGTAACGTTCCCGAAAGATTGTAATACAATATTACCAGCGAAACCAGTAAAAAAGTATTCATTAGGGTTATAATATATGATCGATACCAAAGTGCTAACGCCAGCACCAGAAAACTTTGGCAGATGAGCAATAAAAATGCATCTGGAAAATGATAAACACCAAAAATACTAACGCTTATTGCAACAAAGCCAAACAAAGCGTAGAGTGCCGGGGAATATTTCCACGGAGAGTATAATTTAAGAATGACAGAATAAGCAATGCAGTAAAATGAGATTGCAATGAAAAAGGGCACATAGACTGTTGGAAAATGAATAAACACAAGAGCTAACAATAATGCTGAGTATGCGATACCAGCAAGAAGTAAAGTTGAAAGTATTAGATTTTGAGGATATGCTTCATCCTGTTTCCTGAATGCAACCAGCGAATAAATTCCGGTTATGATTGAAAAATAAATGAATGAATAATGGTACGTTAAATCGCTTGGGTTTGTTACCAGCGACAAAGGGTTTTTCAGCAACCAGATCAAGGAAGTGAAATAGGTGATGCACAAAATAAAGATCAAGACTCTCCACCAATTGTATTTCCAGAAAGAATACAGGACCAAGCCTGTAGTTACGATTGCGATCAAAAAGAAAGAATGCGTATGATCACTTATAAAAGCGGTTATTATTGCCAAAGCAAAAGCTTGTGCCGCCAAAGCCTGAGATTGTTTTTTAAATGCAATAAATAACTGGATGCCAACAACTATCAATAATAGCATGCTAGCAAGCACTTGATTAGTCAGTAATGGTTCAGCATTGTAATAATGCAACCGCAAAATGATATAATACAAGATAATGAACCCGAAAAGGTTAAAGATAAAGGACATGTATGAAAAACTTTTCCGGAAATAATGGGATAGAACGAAAACCCCGGCTACACTAACAATGCCAACGACCATTGAAATGACTGGTTTGCCAGCATCGTTAAAATATTGCCATAAAAAAACAATGGCAAAAAACAGCACTATGTTCCCCAGCCAAGCTAAACCGTATTCTCCTAACTTTGACTCAAAAGGCACACTTATAGAGATTTTTAAATCAGAAAATCCAGATTCATCCTCTTCAGCATCCTCTTCATCAGTCATTTGTTTTTTAGCGCTTTGCCCTTTGGATGATTCCAAAGTGGATAACTCCAAGAGGGAAATTCGTTGCTCGATGGAATCTAAACGGCTTAGAATTTCATTTAAATCATTGTTTTTAGGATCATTTGAATTCATAACAGTCTCCTTCAATCTTTAGAATTGTGAAAAACGATAGGCGTTTGCAAAATCAGGAAGATAAAATGTCACATTTAAGCCATACATCCAGTAATCAGAAAATCTGATTTACGGTATCATTGGCATAAAGTTTAGGTTTGGAATAGTTCAGATTGGTATTACCCAACTTGAATTTCATGATCATCCTCTTTCTTTTTCCATGGGGGGAACAACCAGAGCAGAAACGACAGTATTATAAATGGAACTATTAACCAGAAAGCAGCCATCAGATATCCCTCGGTACCGATAAGACCGATTTTGAAACTAGTATAGCCGTAGAAACTTTTCGAAAACAATTGCCCTCCAATAACCACATTCCACCTCATAAAAAATATTCCAATAAGAATGAGTGGGGAAATGATGGTATAAATGGCTTTCCGGATTTGGATTTTAGGTTTGTAAAACTGCAAAGTCCCTAATGTTAACAAAGGAATAACAGTTCCAATTAAGCCCTGCATAATAAAAAGCGTAAAGAATAGCCTGCCAAAAACCAGGTTATGTAATACGTCGAACGATTCTTCCGCAATGTAAATACGATGAATCTGATCCAGACCTTCGAGTACAAAATCTATAAGTAATATGTAGAACAAATAGGATGCTATTGTATCAAGGCAGGGCATATCGATTTTTAACTTACGAATCCGGGTTATCACAATATAAACTAGCATAACCAGGGAAATCCCTGAGACAATGGCTGAGAATAGAAAAATAACAGGCATCAAAACAGTTGACCACCAGGGATTTGCCTTTATTGAGCCGAAAATAAATCCTACATATCCATGCAATAAAAATGCAGAAGGCACACCAATAATGGTAACTATATACCCAAGTTTATTATCAAGAGCCACGGCTTTAGGCGAAATATCTGTTGACCATAACGATAAGGCTCTGTAAAGGAATCGTTTAAGTCCAGTTGTTTCACCAGCCCAGATTATCATATCGCGGCGATAGTCGAACCAGATTTCGAGCAATAAAACAACCATCAAGTACCACAAATAAACAAAACCAAAGATTGCCATGGCTGAGCTTAAATGCGGAGTAACCATTATTTCGTAAGCTCTTAATGGTTTTCCCAAATGGCTTACAAGGGGCATGGTAGCAACCAACATAAAGGATAAGGCAGTTAGTAACGCAATTCCATAAGTTGGTCTTAGCACGTGCAATTTAAAAATGCGTTCGAGCGAGGCAAGGATAAAGGCTCCTGCCACCAGACCTGTAATATATGGATACAGAACTATTAGTATGCTCCAGTTAAGTTCAATTTCATTTGGATATACATATCCATCCACTTTTGAAAGAACTTCGTACAGATGTTGAATGTGTTGTGTCATTTTATCTAACCTCCGGGCTTAAAGCATTATAGAATAATTTTGAACCTGTATTCAAATTTGGTTTAATAACCATACATGTATGATTTTTAAGGAAATAATTGATTTTACTTCCGGGGTCATTTAAATCTCCAAAAATACGGGCTTCAGTCGGGCACATTTCGAAGCAGGCCGGTTGTTGGCCTTTATCGAGCCTATGGATGCAAAGGGTGCATTTTTCGGCAGTTCCTTTTTCCGGGTTAATAAACCGGCAACCGTACGGACACGCCTGAACGCAGTAACGGCAACCGATGCAATAATTTTCGTCAACTAAAACAATGCCTTCAGGAGTTTCGAATGTGGCCCCGACCGGACAAACTTGCACACATGGCGATTTGGCGCAATGATTGCACATTTTGGGGACAAAGAACGATTTGAATATTTCTTCGTCAGGCACTGATTGTTTAAATCCATCGATTCCGCCGTTTGGCGATTCCACCAAAACGCTTCCATCATTTTTTATGGTATATTGTTCAACCCATGAACGGAAATAAAAAGGGTCTTTAGGTACATTGTTCTCCAGTTTACATGCTTTGGCACAATTACCGCAACCAATGCATTTATTTATATCAATACCGATTCCGTACCATTTCCCTTTCCCTTTGGGTGGTTCGGTTGCAAACAATAATCCGTCGAACGGAGTTAATGCTGTGGCAACAGTAATTCCGCCTACAATGATGGATCCGGCTTTGAAGAAATCTCTCCTTGAAAAATTAGGTTTGTTTAAGTTCATGGTTGATGAGGATTATGACATTCGATACATACTAATTTGGCAAAATTTCTTTTATCCACAAGGTTGTGCTTCATCGGGTCTATTTGCTTGATCATTGAGTTGTTTATAGTATCGAAAACTATTTTAACACGCGCAGCATTTAGCTGATGGCAAATAACGCATTCTTTCCGTGAGCCCGGTTTATGAAGCATTAATGAATCCGGCAATTTTCCATCCTTAAATTTATCGGCATACATAGCATGTTTTAAACCTGGCCCATGGCAAGCCTCACATTGGAGGGTTGCATGAAAACCAACTTCTTTGTCTGTTTTCATTTCTTCATGGCACTTGGTGCATTTGTCGGATCCGGCATAATGCAATTCCTTCATCTTATTCTCCTGGATCGCATCGGCCCGGTAATGACCTATCTTACCAAAGGAAGTTGGTCTGAGAATCGTCTGCAGTAGCAGGAATAGTATTATTACTACAGCAAATGCACCGATAAGGCGTTTTATGTGTTGTGGCATAATATAAGGGTTATGTATTTAGATATGTTGATGTAAAGATATAAAATATAACGGCTGGATTATCATCAAAAAATATAATATTTATTTTAAAGAAGCTAAAATATCGTCTTAAAACCCGTTAATGTATTGTTAATATGCAGATTAGTGATTGATAAAATTTTAATTAAAAGTAATTTTATTTTTTGATTCAGATATATTTTTACGAAATCTGTTATTTTTCAACAAAACAATATCATATAATATTCATTTTCTATGATTTGGTTGGCGTTTTGTTCTCTGTTAAAATGGTAGTTAATGAGCCAATATTGAGCAAGTGTAATGAAAAGCAGGTGAAAATATGCCGTAATGGAAAGGCCTTTATTTCAATAAAGCCGTTAAATATTCAAGATCGACCAATAAATTATCAACACAAGCTAATGGATTTCAATTATTATTTATATTTTTACTATCTTAAACTTTATGAGGTTTCAAATTACCTTTCAAATCTCATTTTATTGATTTTCAACAATTTACGCCATCTCTTGAAAAAAATTGAACTTAGAATCGTTGGTCTTAGTTATAGTCAGGCCCAAGCCAACTCTTATGCTTTGGTGTTAGGCGAGTTGAGCGGCAAGCGAAGACTTCCCATTGTTATTGGGCATTACGAAGCCCAAGCAATTGCTTTGGAGATCGAAAAAATGAAAGCTTCGCGCCCACTCACGCACGATTTATTTTTCAATTTCGCCAAAACATTTGGCATCAGTATGATAGAAGTTCAAATCACTAAATTTCATGAAGGGATATTTCATGCGACACTTGTATGTGATAATGGGATTTCTGTTCGCGAAATTGATTCCCGCACTTCTGATGCTGTTGCTTTATCCATACGGTTTCACTGTCCGATTTTCACTACCGAAGAAGTGCTGGATCAAGCTGGTATCCTGTTCGAAGAAGAAGAAGATCAACTTAATACTAAAACCGATAGCCCCGCTGAGGGAGCTGTTCCTTTATCCTTGCGAAACCTGAGCCTTGCGGAACTTGAAACCGATCTTGAGCAAGCCATTGTAGATGAAGATTACGAGAAAGCTTCGCTTATCCGCGATGAAATCAAAAGAAGAAAATAATCATTATATGCCAATTTCAACTTAACATAAACTTGTTTTTACTGCAAATATTTCTTTTTGCTTTAAGCAAACAACTCACTTGAACCTTTAAGGCCATTCCTTTTAAAAACAAAATTAGAACCATTAGCATGAATATCAAGAATCGCTTAATCATAATGAATTTCCTGCAATTTTTTGTGTGGGGATCGTGGCTTATCTCAATAGGTGGGTATCTTGGAGGTACACTTCATTTTACCGGGTCACAAATAGGTGCGGTGTTTTCAACCTTGGGAATCGCATCCCTATTCATGCCTGCTTTGCTTGGAATAGTTGCCGACAAATGGATGAATGCCGAAAAAGTCCTGGGGTTAAGCCACATTATAGGCGCTTTCATGCTGATTTGGGCATCAACCGTAAGCGACCCAGCTGTTTTCTTTTGGGTAATGCTTTTAAATTCAATGTTTTATATGCCTACTATTGCATTGAACAATACGGTTTCGTACGTGATACTCGAAAAAAATGGGTTTAATATTGTAAAAGAATTTCCTCCAATCCGATTTTGGGGCACCGTTGGTTTTATTGCTGCCATGTGGATTGTGGATTTGCTTGGATGGAAGTCGAGCAATATGCAATTGATATTTAGTGCTTTCTCAGCCATTGCCCTTGGAATATATGCTTTTACTATGCCTGCCTGCACTCCTTCCAAAACTAGCTCTAAAAAATCGCTACTCACTTCTTTGGGCTTAGATGCTTTTGTATTGTTCAAACAACGGAAAATGCTTGTTTTCTTCATGTTTGCAATGTTTTTAGGCGCGGCACTACAGATTACCAATGCTTTTGGAGGCTCATTCCTCGAAAGTTTTAACATCACGCATCCTGATACATTCGGCGTTAAACACCCTATCCTTTTACTGTCGATTTCACAAATCTCGGAAACGCTTTTTATCCTTACTATCCCTTTCTTTTTATATCGGTTTGGTATAAAAAAAGTAATGCTGATGAGCATTTTCGCATGGGTTCTCAGGTTTGGTCTATTTGCCTATGGTGATCCGGGCAGCAAGCTTTACCTCCTTGTTCTTTCGATGATTGTATATGGTATGGCTTTCGATTTTTTTAACATTTCAGGTTCATTGTTCGTTGAAAAAGAAGTCCAACCCGGTATTAGGGCAAGTGCACAAGGATTATTCATGTTTATGACTAATGGTTTGGGTGCAATGATTGGTGGTTATTGCAGCGGGTTGGTAGTAGATTATTTTACTGTTGACAAGGTTAGCAACTGGCAAAATATTTGGCTTGCTTTTGCGGTTTATGCACTCATAATTGGGATTATTTTTCCATTTGCTTTTAAGTACGAGCACGACCCCAAAGCTATAGGTAATATTGCACATTAAGCTTTCAAGCCAATTAATTTAAGCAAAAGCGAACTCCTTTTTTACAACCGACTGAACCCGTTTTTCTATAAAAAGATGGTTTCATCTATCAGTGCAAACATGAAACAATACCACGACTTATTAAACCATGTACTCAAAAATGGTGTAATAAAAGAAGACCGTACCGGGACAGGCACAATTAGTGTGTTTGGTTATCAGATGCGTTTCAACCTGCAAGATGGGTTCCCTGCTGTTACTACCAAAAAGCTCCATTTGCGCTCAATCATCCATGAGTTGTTGTGGTTTCTGAAAGGTGACACCAACATAAAATACCTGCACGATAACAAGGTCAGCATTTGGGATGAATGGGCTGATGCAAATGGGAACCTGGGACCTGTGTATGGGTACCAATGGAGATCGTGGCCAGCTGCAGATGGAACTTTCATTGATCAGGTTAGCCAGGTTATAGAAACTCTCAAAAGGAATCCCGATTCGCGCAGGATTATCATAAGCGCCTGGAATGTTGGGATGATTAAGGATATGGCCCTCCCACCCTGCCATTTACTGTTCCAGTTTTATGTAGCCGACGGCAAGCTTTCCTGTCAATTATACCAGCGCAGTGCCGATATTTTCCTAGGAGTGCCTTTTAACATTGCTTCCTATGCCTTGCTCACCATGATGATTGCCCAGGTTACTGGCCTGCAACCGGGCGATTTTGTACATACATTTGGCGATGCACATATCTATTCCAATCACCTCGATCAGGTTAGCCTTCAGCTTTCACGTGAATTCAGGACCTTGCCACAAATGAAAATAAATCCGGAAATGAAGAATATTTTTGAGTTTAAATTTGAAGATTTTGAACTTTGTGATTACGACCCACATCCAGCAATTAAAGCAACAGTGGCGGTTTAGGGGGTGGTTATTGGTTATTGGTTAATAGTAAATCGTACTTGTTACATAATTCTTCGTACTTCGGAAAATATAAATACCCCCATTTAAAAAGCAAATGAAAGAAATCTCAATTATAGTAGCCATAGCCCAAAATAATGCAATCGGAAAAGACAATCAATTGCTCTGGCATATTCCAGCCGACCTGAAAAGGTTCAAAAAATTAACTACTGGGCATACTATCGTGATGGGGAAAAGAACATTTTATTCCTTACCCATCAGGCCATTACCTAACCGCAGGAGCATAGTAATTACAGATATAGAAGGCGAAGAAATTGAAGGTTGCACAATGGCATACTCCATTGAGGATGCAATTGAAAAAATGGACAGTGAAAATGAAAATTTTATAATTGGTGGAGGAATGGTTTACAGGCAGTTTTTGCCTTTGGCCCAACAGCTTTACCTTACTATTGTACAAAAAGATTTTGAAGCCGATACTTTTTTAGAAATTGACCAGTCGGCATTCGAAATCGTTGAAAAGGAAGAGCATCCGGATGAAGATCTGCCCTATTATTATATTAACCTCCGAAGGAAATAGGATTTTAAACTAACAAACCTAATATGGGTTTTTAATTTATCGAATTGCTTTTTTCCTCATCCCACTAATCACACTATAAGAGTAGATTCCCAGGCCTGTCCAAACCAACCCAAAACTTATCAAATAAGCTGTATCAAATGGCTCGCTGAAAACCCAAACCCCTATCAGGAGTTGGATGGTAGGGGCTAAATATTGGATAAACCCTAAGGTTGACAATGGAACCCGTGTTGCCGCAATCCCAAACCAGAATAAAGGTAAAGCAGTAACCGGGCCTCCAATAAAAAGCAGACTATCGGATAATAAAGAATAGTGACCAAATACACCTACGCCACTTGATTCCATAAACCACAAATACCAGAGTGCTACTGGTGCTAAAATCAAAGTCTCGACCATTAAGCCCTGCATGGATTGCAAGTTGGCTTTCTTGCGGAGCAATCCATATAATCCAAAAGAAAATGCAAGCATAAGCGATATTACAGGCAATTTCCCGTAGTGGTAAGTAAGGTAAGCAACACCTGCCAATGCAAACGAAACTGCAATAAGCTGGATTCGGGATAAACGCTCCTTCATAAAAATTACTCCAAGTAAAATATTGACCATAGGGTTGATGTAATATCCAAGACTCGAATCCACAATATGGTTATTATTCACGGCATAAATATATACAAACCAGTTTCCACCAATTAATGCACTGGTAAGAAGCAAGGTTCCCAAGATGCGCGGAGTGGTAAGATATTGAATAAAAACACGATCGCGCCTCCAGGCCAGGATCAGAAAAAGAAAAAGCAATGACCAAACAATACGGTGGGCAAGTATCTGTTGAGGAGGAACATGCTTCAACAACTTCCAGTATAATGGAAAAACTCCCCAGGCAGCATAACTTACTAAAGCATAAACCAGTCCCGATTTATAAAGTTTTTGCTCTTGAATGGATAAGCTCATTTTAGTTATTTAAAAATATAAGGTCGAAAAAAGGCAGGCGGAAGGTTGTACTAAATAAAAAATAACGAATTTGCAGCAAAAACTGAAGGCTGTTTAACGTGAATCAGTATGTATAACAAACTGTCTGTTTAAAGGTTGTTGAAAATTTCAAATTATCCTATTACCTGCTCTCAAAAAGGATTCCCATATTTTTCATCAGGTAAGTTGCATTAAGATTTTTACAGACACCTTCATGGAGTTTGTAGTCAATTTGCATTTTATCGCCAACAATTTGTATTTCGAAGCATAGGTTATTTACCTGATCAGGAAAACGGTTTGCAAGCTCACCCAACATTAAATCATGGGTTGCAAACAATCCAACAGATTTGTAATGAAGAAGTTGCTCAATTAAGGCAATTGATCCGGCCTGCTTGTCTTTTGAGTTGGTCCCTTTCAGGATTTCATCCAATAATATCAACCTTTCCCCACCGTTTTCCAATTCATCAATTATTTGTTTTAGCCGCTTCAATTCGGCATAAAAATACGATTCGTGGCGTGTTAGCGAATCGCTGGTGCGGATGCTGCTGTGGATTTGGATTGGATAAAAGTTGAGTTTGGTTGCACATACCGGCGCTCCAGTCATTGCCAGGATATAGATTACACCAATAGTCCTGAGAAAAGTACTTTTGCCCGACATATTGGCTCCTGTAATAATAGCAAACTGGTTCCAGCCTTTGATCTCTACATTATTCACAACCCTTTGGTTATGAGCAATAAGGGGATGACCAAGGTTTTCTGCCACAAATTCAAAGTTATTTTCTACTGGTTTTGGGAAAATGAATTCGGGGTGGTTGTAAGCAAAATTGCCCAAACTGCACAAAGCATCAAATGCTGCAATAGTATCAAACCATAAAGGAACGTTTTCCTGATTGAGCTTTTTCCACTTTTCCACTTTCAACAACAAGTGAAGGTTGAACATAAAAAGTCCGTTAAGAAATATTGAAACCAACATATTCAAATTGGAATCCATATAATTTAGAATGCCTGATAATTGACGGATTACTTTTGATGGGCTTTTGCCTCCTTTAGCACTCAATTGATTTTGCAAACCTAAAAGATAATCAGACGTAAATCCGGTTTTTTCAATGAGTACAAGGCATTGGGCAAACTTGTTGAGGATTTTGCTCTTCGAAGTTATGCTATTCTGCACTTGTAAGGTTTGCCGGATGTAGAAGAATACTATTATCAGCTGTAACACAATTAAAAATGTGGGAAACTGGATAATTCCTGCAACTGAAAGCAGAATGCAAGCCAAGGTTACGCTTGGTAATCCAAAAGCTAATAATCGCAATAATTTTAAATTCCTTACCGGGCTATCGCTTTTTAACCAATCAGTCATTTCCGTTTTATCTGATTCAGCTATTTTTTCGTCATGAAAAATCAATTGAATTTGCTGACGGAGTTGCACCATATCCGAAAGTTCGCTAACCGCTTTTTGCCTTTGTATCACATTGGAACTGAATGAGAAAGCATGGTTTAGATATTGGGCCAGCCGTAGTTTCCCAAAAATTGTTGAAGATCGGTTAATATACTGAAATATAGAACCTTCAGCAAAAATATCAAGATCGTGTGTATAATCGTGGGATTGGTCAATAAATTCATTTCCAGGATCAAAAGCACTATAATCACCGTCTAAAGCCTTAACCTCAAGATTGTTAATTTCTAAAAGTATCTCAACCCTCCTGATTTTGTTTTTTAGCTTACGATCAATAATACTCGAAATAATGAAAGCAATCATTGTAGCAAATGCTGAAATCGCAATCCAAACTAATTGGGTGGTTATATATTTGTAAACCAAAAAAATAACAATCAAAAAAAGGATCAATCTAAGCAAAGGCAAGTGCTTTTGCTTTTTCTCCAATTTATTTTTTTCGGTGGAATAAGTTTTTATTCGGTAAGTATATTCCGAAAGGCGATCGGTCATAATTGAATGTAAATTGATTGCAAAGGTATAATAATTTAGCTGTAGAAAACGGGTTACTGAAGCATGTAAAAGGTGTAAACTATTTGATTTGAAGATTCAGATCTGCGGAAAATTTCAACAAAAAACAGAAAAGCCATTTTCGCATTTTTTCATAACTACCAGTTATTATGTACTTTAAAAAATATATTCGACTTTTAGACGATTTTAGTCGAAATAAATTTGGATATTGCTTCATACTGTATTAATTTTGCCGCTTCAAAGGCGAATAAAAGCTTACAAATCCATTTGAACCATGCTTGATAAAGACGAAGTAAAAGAAACGATAGTAAATGTGGCACGCCACATTTTTTCTCGTTTTGGGTTCAAAAAAACAACCATGGACGAAATCGCCATAGCCAGCCGTAAGGGCAAAAGCTCTATATATTACTACTTTGCGAGCAAGGAGGAGATATTTCAGGCTGTAGTGGAAAAAGAAGCTTCCATTTTAAAAGCAGAATTGATAAAGGCAAATCTTGAAGCAGTAAGCCCGGCTCAAAAATTAAAAATGCATGTCCTGGCCCGTATGCACACCATGGAAAAACTTGCAAATTTTTACAGTGCAATAAAGGACGATTATTTAAGCCATCTGGATTTTATCGAAAAAATCAGAAAGAAATACGACCAGGAAGAAATACAGATGATGGAAAATATTTTGGTCGAAGGTGTTCAGAATGGTGAATTCGAAATTGAAGACACATCGCTTGCAGCCATTGCCATTGTTACTGCTTTAAAAGGATTGGAGATTCCGCTTTTCTGGGGGATGGAAGAAAAAGACCTGGAACACCGACTTGATAATGTGATCCATATTCTGTTCCATGGAGTAGTGAAGCGATAATTTTTTTGCATATTATTCGACCATTTTACTTATTTAGTCGAATTGTCTTTATGACGAAACCTTAATAGAAACAACCTGAATTAAATAGCAGGACCAAGGGATAAAAAGAAACAAGCCTTTGAAAATTCATTTCAGCAAGATAAACCAAAGCAACAAACAAAAAGAATTACCATGAAAATAAGAATTTCCTTTCTGATAATGTGCCTTGCATTTTGCAGCTTACCCGGAAAAGTGCATTCACAGTCGCTAAAACTTGCACCCGAAATCAAAGAACTTATAGAACTTTCGCTTAACAAGGATCGCAAGGTAATTGAAAAGGATATTGACAAGCAAATAACAGAAGTACAGCAAAAAGCTGTCAGGTCTGCGTATATCCCAAAAGTGGAATTGGGCGGTAAATATCTGTTTGCATACTCATCGGTAAATTCAAAAATGGGAGATATTGAAGGTTTTGAAAGTTTAGGCAAACTACAGGAACTTATGCAAAGCCCGAACTTCCCTCTTATGTTCTCAAATATGGCAGGACTGGCTGGAGAAATCACCAAGCTACAACAACTTATGGTATCGCAGGGAATGGCGCTTCCCTCAATTTCAAAAAATATTGAAGGGAACTTTTATGGCAATTACTTTGGAATTGACGCCACTGCTAAAATGCTTTTGAGTAGTGGCGGACAAGTACCTAATGTATCGAAAGCACTGAACGAAAAAATTAAAGCACAGGACGCTCTTTCGGATAAATGTAAATCGGATGCAATAAGCGAATTAATAACTTATTACGATCAACTTGCCCTGTTAAACCAATCGAAAAAAGTGCTTGATGAATCAGCAATCCGCTTGGCTGCAGAAAAAAGATATGCCTCAAATGCTTTAAAAAACGGATTGGCAACTTCGTTCGATACACTTAAAATTGCTGTCGCCGATGCCAATTTAGAAGCAAAACTTTCGGAATATGAGAGCAAAAGGATTCTTCTTCACGAAAAACTTGCACAACTTACCGGCAAACCTGCAGCGAGTTTCCAAAAATCAAACCCTGAACTTGAACTTCTATTGGTTGCAGATTCATATTCCGATATCAGTAACCGGGCAGAACTCCGGGCTTTGACAGCCAGTGTTGAAGCACAAAAGTTTATGTTGAAATCCGAAAAATCCCACTACTTGCCAAAAATTCAGGCATTTGCATCAGCCCGATATGATAATATTTTTAAAGCTAATGCTGATATGGCAGGTCCAATTCCAATGGAAATGAATATCGATAACATAGGATTGGACCCTACCTTTATGGCTGGAGTAGGTTTTAAATGGGAACTTTTTAACCCATCGGGAGGATCGCCGAAAGTCCATTATCGCCATTGGCATATTGGCCGGTACTGCCCGCGAACGCCATATTTTTGGAACCCTGGTTGCCCTCGACCGTAAACGGCTAGGTGTGTTGCGATTGGTGATTGGAAAAACCGCAGCCTATTTTACTATTTATGCCTTGCTTTGTGTATATATGCCCGGCCTGATTCCGCAATGGTTCGGGTATGGGCAATCGGCCAGCTTCAACGAACTGGCTGCACTTATCACACCCTTTATTTTGTCGAGTATCTTTATGGGGCTTACCCTCTCAGTACTTTTCAAAAACCGCGAAAGTTCCATGATGCTTTATTTGTTCACCTCCATACCACTCCTGTTTTTGTCGGGGATTATTTGGCTCTTGTCCAATTTTGCACCAGTATGGCTCTGGGTGCGCGAAATATTCCCCTCGTCGAATGCCATTTTTGGGTTTATTAAAATGAACTCGATGGGAGCTAGCATCTTCGAAACACGGAAAGAAATAGTTGCCCTTTGGATACAAACCGGTGTGTATTTCATCACAGCATGCATAACGTATAGCTA
This sequence comes from uncultured Bacteroidales bacterium, assembly GCA_903878265.1. Lineage (GTDB taxonomy): Bacteria > Bacteroidota > Bacteroidia > Bacteroidales > UBA4417 > UBA4417. The sequence goes on from CAIRHD010000014.1 coordinate 17,133, forward strand.
CCAGGTAAATTTTTCGGAACATCTGCGCAGCGAATTAGCCTCGCACCCTTTCAGGGAAATACGGCAGAAAATAGCTCAAAAGCTTGAAGGGGATGTGAGGATGTGAAAATTGGGGGATGTGGGGATGTTGGAATTTGGGAATTTGGGAATTTGAAAATGAGAGCACTGCACAAGGGACATTTGAACAATTGAACAAGGGAACAATTGAACATTTGAACGCGAAGCATTGAACGCAAAACATTGAACGCGAAGCATTGAACCTTTGAACACCTCAACACCTCAACACCTCAACACCTCAACACCTCAACACCTCAACAC
>CAIRHD010000015.1 GCA_903878265.1 uncultured Bacteroidales bacterium
ATGTTGAGGTAATCGTGGACGAGGTAGCGGAAAACAGCATCAAGTGTTTCGTAGGTGCTGTTGGGAGAATCAATGATGGATTGTAGGCTTTTGTTTGTGGTGGCAAAGCCTTTTCCAATGATGTATGAGGCTTTTGAATTTAATATAGCACGGTGAACTGGCACTTCCCTTGCAAGCTGGTTGAGTTGGGTGGGCAGTAAATTATCCTCCCCAAAAGGGATAAAGACCTCGTAATTGCTACGAAGGTTGATGTAGTCGGAGCGTTTGAGGTTGAGAAGGGGGGTGTAGTTGGTGGTGGAGAAGGCTTTCACTTTTTTAATTTGGGGATGTGGAGATTTGGGGATGTGAAAATGGAGTTCAAGGTTCAATGCCTGCGGAGTTCAATGCTTCGCGTTCAAGGTTCAATGCTTTGATTTAAAGGTTGTCAGGTTTTTAAAAACTCACCCCCGACCCCTCTCATTACCTCATCCGCCCTTCGGGCACCTTCTCCTTGAAGAAAGGAGAAGGAAATAGGAATGGGCTTTTTGGGAAAGAGAGGGGGGAGATGCTAATGAGGTTTGGCTAATCAATGAAACCAGCCATGACGACTAACTCTTTGTGGAGGTAGGCGGTTTGGGCTTTGTATTGGACACGGTAGCGGCGCATCTGGGCTTCCTGGTTGTACCAGGTTTCGATCATTTCGGAATCGGAAGTGCCATCAGTGGCAAAAATGAGGTTCTTGTTGGTGGTGAGCAAAGCTCGGTGGGGCTTGATGCCGTTTTGTGAAACACTGATCCACTTGTCCCAATCGGGGCGGACAATGATTGGTATGCCTTCGTAGGTTGGGACTTTAAGGCCGTTTTTCATCACAAAATCGCCGAAGACTGATACACGGTCTTTCATGGTGTGTACCAGATTGCGGTACATTGATGCTGTAAGCATGAAAGTTAAATCATATTCATGCATTTCGGGAGTTACAATGTCTAACATATATTCGAGGGTAAGGTCGGCTTCGTTGTTTGCCAATCCTCCAGCTTTTACGGCTGCAACAATACCTGAGTTAGCAACGGATCCGGTGCCGGTAACGGTTCCGGCAGAAGTAAAGCTTTGGCCTTTGACCTTGCTTGTGATTTTTATTGCTGCTGATGATGGGTTGGTTACAATTACTCCATTGATGCCTGAACGAGCCTCGACATTGGCTTTGTGTGTGGTGAGCCATGCGGAAGCTGTGGCAATGGCCGAAGTGGCATACGCTTGTGCATATAGTACCCCGTTGATAGTGATGTTGAGGAAAGTGTCGGTGCCAGCTGTGTAGGTGTGGATTACTTCCTGCTTAACCGAAGTGATTGAAGAAGCGATTGCTACATGCTGTGTTTGAGGTATGGTTCCTGAATACAAATCGTTGAAAAGCCACGACATGAAACCTGTGTAGCCTGTGTAGTTGGTATCGAGTGTGCCAGTAGGTATTCCCGAAGTTAGGGTTTCGGCTGTGGGGTTGGCAAAGAACATTTGACGGATAAGGTCGTCCTGTCCAGCCTGTGCAATAAGTGGAAGCATGATTTTGTTCCAAACATCAGGGCTTTTCATTTGCTATACATCATCCTCTTTATATCCTGAAGCAAGAAGCTGTTAGAGTACAGAACCCCAGAATGAACGTGCATTCTGTTCAAACTCCATTGCCATTGGTTTAACGGTGATGTCGGTTTGAGTGAGGGCAAAAGTACCTGAAGCTGTGAAGCCTGGGACTGTTTTTGGCTTGGTAAGCATGGATGGGCGTGCAATCCTGTTGAGGGATTCAGTACCTTTTACATCAGTGCGGACAGTGATAACGCCACGTATATCCTCAGCCATAAACATGGGTTGGATAAAGAACTCTTCGACTGATTGGCGTTTGAATACAGGGGAGAGGGATTGTGAAAAAATGTTGCTCATTGTTGGGGGAGTTATTTGTTATTGGTTATTGGGGTCATTCGGTTGTCATTCGTGGTCATTGGTGGTCATTCGGTGGTCATTCGGTGGTCATTCGGTGGTTTTGGTGCTGGAGGAGAGTTTGCGTTTCATGTCCTTGGGCATGGCGGCAAGGATTTGTTTGCCGGTTTCGTCGGGGGTAGTGTTGGAGGTGCTTAGAGCTGGATCGGTTACGTTGAGGGGAATGGATGGACGGGCGGAAAGCTGCTCTTTGAGGGTGGTGATGGTTGCTTTTGCATCGCTTAACAACTGGCGCTCATTGTCCATTTCGGCAAGTAGTTCCTGGTGTTCAGCAGTAAGGGTGTCGAAAGCTGACACGGAATCGGAAAGCCTGGTGCTGAGTGTGGACAGGCAGTTGGTAATGGCTTCGGCTTTTTGTTCCTGAGTGAAGTTTTCGACATTGGAAAAAGAATCTGGAAAGGAAACTGAAATCGCATCGAACAGGGTGTTGAGGGTCTGGTCGCGGACTTCCTGATCAGGAGCTTGGCTGCCTGACTGTGGCACTGAAAAGGATGCCAGAAAAGCGGCAAAATTTGCTTTTATTTTTTCAGAAATATTCATGTTTGTATTGGTTATGTAGTTGGTTAAGAACTCGGTAAAGGTATCGGGTGTTGAAAAGACAAGATCAAGGATTACGGGGTTTTCGTCCAGGAATTGGGTGGCTACTGCCGGAAAAGAATTGGTATCGAACAATCCGGAAGTGGCGGCGGGTGAATCCACAATATCAGTGGCATGGAGGGATTGGAGGCGTACATATTCGTTTTTGACTTTTTGTCCGTTTACCTCTTCTTCCAGAAAAACGGAATCGGAATGGGTGAAGGCAATGGATGCGCCGAACATATCAGGGTTCTTTTCGGCCATGTCGAGAACATAGCTGAAGAGGTCGCCGTTGGGGGTAGATTTAGCAGTTTCGTCCAGATACAAATCGGCTTTTACGCTGTTGCCGGAATAGGAATAGTTTTTGAACCTTCCGAGGTAAGTGCCCAAAGCAGAGCTGCACATATTGGGATGGCCAAACCTTGCTTTGATGCCAGCGGTTTTTGTGGCTGCATCGTCAATAATTTGCATGAGGAAAGTTTTATCGACAAACTGTCCGTGACCTTTTGCAAGCCCAACCTGGCAAATAGATACACCGTAAATGATACCGGCTTCCCTGTTGATAGAAGAAACAGGAGCGGAAAAGATGGGTGGGGTGGAGAAATAGCGGGGCATAGGGTGGTTATTCAGTGGTTGATTGGTGGTCATTCGGTGGTTAATTCGGTTGTCATTCGGTGGTCATAGGTGGTCATTCAGTAGTTAATTCATTGTCATTCGGTGGTCATTCAGTGGATAATTCATTGTCATTCGGTGGTCATTCAGTGGATAATTCATTGTCATTCAGTGGTCATTCAGTGGATAATTCATTGTCATTCAGTGGTCATTGGTGGTCATTCAGTAGTCATTGGTGGTTGATTCGTGGTTGGTTAGCGAGTGACTTTTTCGAGGTTGGTACCTGCTTTGAATTTCTTTTTCAGCACAACTGCCTTTACAGGAGATGGCGATGCGCTTTTAGGCAGGCCTTTTGTTACTATTGGAGTTTTTGGCATGATGCGGGGGATTGGATTATTTAACGATGCGTGAAATGTCGGTGCCAGATTTGAAGTGCGGGGCTTTTTTCTTTGGCACGGTTGAAGTTTTTGGCTTCGGGAGGGATATGGTTTTTACGTTTGTTGTTGCCATGGGAAGTGTGTTTTAAAATGCATTCACAAAATTACTTTTACTTAAAGTAATACTTTCGTAAACATTGGCAATATTATTGTTATACAGTATAATATATCCATATATTATGTAAATTTGTAAAACAAAATACAGGTGAGGCCATGGACGAAATAAAGGAACTGGTTTTGGATGAAATTGAGGCTCTTGCAGGAACTAATGTGCGCTCATTGCTTGACATTGGGCTGATTTCTGTGGATCATGCACGGAAATGGGTCGTAAAACAGAAGTATTATGCTTTAGCCAAAAGTGGGAGGACTTACACGGATATTAAATTGGAACTGAGTGTGGAATTTGGATTGTCGGTAAGTACAATTGAGAAAATGGTTTATAGGAAATGAGAACTCACCCCTAAATCCCCTCTCTTTGAAGGAAAGCGAGGGGACTTGTAGACAAGAGATTTGAGTATTTGGCAAAGTGAAATCCATTCAGAATTTAAAATAACGCGAAATGGCATACAAAACCGAGGAGCTTTTAAAGCAAGCAATAGACGCGATTACCGAACACAACCTGATATTTATAGATGAGGTTGTTTCTTTCATGGATTGTTCAAGGTCAACGTTTTATGAAAAAGAACTGGACAAATCGGACATGCTAAAAGAGTTGATACTCAAAAATAAGAATGAAATGAAATCAGGTTTGAGGAAGAAGTGGTACAACTCGGATAATGCAACCGTTCAAATCGTGTTGTACAAACTAATTGGGACCGATGATGAAGGCGACAAAATTAATAACCAACGCATCAGGCATGAATTTCCTGAAGGCATTGTTATAAACCTGAAAGATGGAAGTGGATCTTAGCTACGGGTATGTATTCAAAAAGACCCTGGCTGCCTATCAGGAAAAGAAAAAAATAATCATCCACAAAGGCGGCACCGGTTCGGGCAAAACTTATGACCTGATGATATTCCTGATTTTTGTGGTTGCCATGCGGGAGAAAAACAGGGTAATCACCATAGTGTCGGAATCGAAACCTCATCTGGATATTGGCGTTATAAGGATATTGAAACAATTGATGATACAAACCGGTACATTTAGTACTGATGACTTTAATATATCTTCAGGACGCTACACTTTTAAGACCGGTTCGATTATAGAATTTTTCTCGGCTGACCGTATTGATAAGGCTTTAGGTGCCCGTCGTTACCTACTGTATGGAAATGAAATAAACTCGTTAAAATTTGAGGTGTGGGACGAACTGGCCCGGCGGTCGGAATTTGTGATTGGGGACTTTAACCCGACAAGCCAGTTTTGGCTGGAGAAATTTATTGAGTATTACGGGGATGTTGAAGTTATACTCAGCAATTTTACAAATAACCCTTTTCTTACTGAGGTGGAAAGGTCGAGGATTGAAAGGCGTGTGCAGATAGACCCGAATTTCAAGCGGATACATGTTGATTGTGAATATGGGAGTTATGAGGGGTTGGTGTTCACTGGATTTTCAGTAATTGAAGGGATGCCGGAAGGGATAAGCAGAAATTACGGTTTGGATTGGGGTTTTACGAATGACCCGACAGCCTTGGTTGAAATAGCGGTGAAGGATAACAATATTTATATGAACGAGAAGGTTTACCAGACTGGGTTGACGAATTCGGATTTGGTTAAATTGTTGATGGAAAGGGGTGTGCTGAAATATCACGATGAAATTGTTGCTGATTCGGCAGAGCCAAAGAGTATCGAGGATTTGCGCCGGGCAGGTTTTAAAATGATACCTTGTTTCAAAGGGGAGGATAGCATCAGGAAGGGTATTGATTTTATGAAGTCGCACAATTTGTTTGTTACGAAGAATTCCATCAACCTGATCAGGGAGTTGAGGAATTATACATGGACCATGGATAATAACGGGAATGCGACCAATAAACCATCGGACACATTTAATCATGCGATAGATGCTGCGAGGTATGCGATTATGGCTAAGATTATAATCAACAGAAAAAGGATGGTGAAGGTTTCGAGAGTGTAAGGATTTCGGATTGCTGATTTCGGATTGGGGATGAAAAGGATATAGGCACAAAGCCAAGCCAGTCAAGGTAAAGGGTGGAGGGGAAAAGGCTTATTTAGAATGATTATAAATAATGTTTTTTTGTGCAATAAGCAGGGTATAAAATACCCTGCTTTAAATTTGCTGTTGCTTCTTTTGTTTAGGCTATTTGCAAATGGTGTTTTTTTATCAAAAAATTACTAATTCTTTCCTGGCGTTCTTTTGGAAATTTCGTGAGTGTTTTATGAATATTTGTTTCTGGGTTTGCTGCAATTTTTTTCAATAGTTTATCACATACACAATAATCTGCTTTTAGCATTTTGTCAGAAAACCTGTATTTTTCTGAAGCTTGTTTTTTTCTCGCTTCGTCCTCTTTATCTGTTAACTGGTATTTTAACATATTAGAAAGCGTTTTACAAAAGTTGGCTTTAGAAATGATGCCATAAGATTGTAGAATTTCGGCACAGCACATTGTTTTGTATTTTTCATCCAGAATTGCCCAGCAGTCTAATTCTGTTTTTGACATGCTGTCGCA
>CAIRHD010000016.1 GCA_903878265.1 uncultured Bacteroidales bacterium
CAAACAGCTATTTATCTGCGCGATACTAAACTTAGGATAAACCACAACCTATCAGAAAATCCGGTTTATACATTTACCTCCTTCGCTGGCGATGCACCCGAACGGTTTGAGTTGCGTTTTGGCACAACTGGTATAGGCGAAACATCACCACAAATCAACGCCTGGGTTTACGATAACATGCTGTATGTCAATAATCCCGATGGCAACACGTTAATTGAAGTCTTCGACCTTACCGGGAAAAGACTTTTGATTACACAACTTTCTGATGTTGGGCTACAAAGCTTGCCACTTCATCAGCCCACAGGCTTGTATCTGATAAGGCTTACCAGCAAGGGGAAAATACAAACTATAAAAGCAAACGTGAACAATAATTAAAGGCGAACAACGATGAAAAAACCAAGAATCTTTACTAAAGCCTTTATTCCGTTCGCCTTTCTCATAGTTTGCGCAAGCATTTCTGCACAAACCCTGCCACCGTGAATTAAACGAGTGTCGGGGTGACGTTTTCGGTTAGGGATTTAAAATTAACAATTCCAATTTTACCATGAGGTTGGCGTGATTAACTTTTTACTTTTTTCAGGTTTGATTTCAATAACCAACTATTATCATGGGAAACTATTATGCGTATAATCAGGGATGGGATCAACCCTTGAAGATCAGTTTTTTCTTTGCCAACCATTCAAACTTCACTTTTGAGAAACCGGACATTTTTCCCTATATCAGAGGGAGGGTTCTTTTTTTCTTCAAAGCAACAATGATTTCTTCATCCCTAATTTCAATGTCTGCGGCATTGTCCAGAAACATTTCATACATGGATTGGGGCGATAGTTTTTCGTAACGATCCAAATCCATGGTCATCAACTTGAAAATCTATGTTGAATCATTTTGAACAGTCTTCAACTTTTCATTGAACCATCTTGAACAACTTTGAACGTGAAGCATTGAACTGCTTCTTGCTGCTTACAAAACCCAAATTTTTTCAGTGCATGATTTTAAAAACCAACTCGCGGAGCAGCTCTCCTTGGTCTGTCGAATAGTTTTCGATCCCTAATGCACGGACATTGCACTCGCGAAGCCAACCGATTATATCTTGAACCCTTTTCGCATTGTAATTGCGGCAGGCATCCAGATAATCCTGTTTGTTGAAAAAAGTAAGCTTGGCTTTGCTTAAAATGTTCGCTTCGTTTTTGTCGGGCAAGGAGTGTATGAGCAATACTTTGCTAAAAAAAGAAAACAACATGGGAATAGTCTTAAAAATGCTGTTCTCGTTCGGGTTAAGCGCAAAATGGTGAGCAATTTGGTTTGCTTTGACAACATTCTTTTTTGCCAATGCTTTCTGGAATTCAAAAATATTATAATCCTTGCTTATGCCGATGTATTTTTCAATAACTTCTTCGGTTATGGTTTTGTCTTTCGGATGGTTTATGTACAGTTTGCCCAGTTCGTTGTTAATCTTTTCGAGGTTGTTCCCCAAAAACTCGACCAACATATTGGCGGCCTTGTCCGAAATGGAATATCCGCTGCTTTTTACCTGGTCTGTAATCCAGGCAGGCATTTCGTTCTCGTATTTTCGTTTCGATTCTAATACCACCGATTTGTCGGAAGCCGCCAAAACCTTGAGCAGTTTGGCTGGAGGTGCTTTGTATTTATGGCAAATTACCAGGATAGTCGATTGCTGGGGCCGGTTGATGTATGAGAGAAGAAGATTCATGTTTTCCTCTTTTTTCAGATCCATATCCTGGGCTTCGCGCAACACAACAAGCTGTTTTTCGCCAACCATCGGGAATTGTTTGCAATAATTTACAAGCATGGCAGCCGATGAGTCGCGGCCATAAAGCACATATTGGCTAAGTTCTTTTTCAATTTCGGTCAACGCATGTTCGGTGAGGTAGTCGGAAAGCTCATCGATATAAAAAGGTTCCTCGCCATAGAAAACATAAACGTTGGCAAACGCTCTTTTCTGCAAATCCTTAACTAACTGAAAATAGGTCGCTGTCATTGTAATGCGCTAACTTAAAAGGTTGAAATTAAGTTTTAGATAAATTTTCACTATGGTAAAGTTTTACTGTTTAGAGAGTACTTAAAGTGCCTTGATTGCCTAAAGTGCCTAAAGTGCCTAAAGTTATTGCCCTAACATGCTTCGAAATCCTAATTTGGCCAAAAAACCGTTTGCTTTGATCTGCAAAACCTAAAATACCCTTCAAAATTATTTGAACTTATTACTTGCAAAATATAGTGAATCAAGTGAATAAGAAACTTTAGGCATTTTAGGCACTCTAAACTTTAGGCACTTAGTAGTTACCCTTTTAGAACTTCAGGTGTTTGACTGTAACACGTTTTTCAATCAATTGTTTGAGCGATTCGATCCCGATTTTTACATGGTTTTCCATGTAGTTTTCGGTAACAATTTTGTCGCTTTGTTCGGTTTTTACGCCACTCGAAATCATGGGTTGGTCTGAAACAAGCAGCAAAGCCCCCGTTGAAATATAATTGGCAAAGCCAACAATAAAAATAGTGGCAGTTTCGAGATCAATAGCCATTGCTCTAGTCTCTTTTAAATATTGTTTGAATTTTTCGTCGTGTTCCCAAACCCTGCGGTTGGTAGTGTAAACGGTGCCGGTGTAATAGTCGAGGCCCATATCGCGGATGGTGGTCGAAATGGCTTTTTGCAGGTTAAAAGCCGGGAGTGCCGGTATTTCTTTTGGGAAATAGTCGTTAGAAGTACCTTCGCCCCTAATTGCGGCAATCGGGAGGATGTAATCGCCCAAAGCGTTGATATGCTTCAAGCCGCCGCATTTGCCCAAAAACAAGCAAGCTTTTGTGTTGATGGCACTTAACAGATCCATCACAGTGGCTGCATTGGCGCTTCCCATCCCAAACCGTATCATGGTAATGTTTCCGGCTGTAGCACTGGGCATAGAACGGTCTTTCCCTTGTATTTCGACATTGTTCAACCGGGCAAACGTTTCGAGGTAAGCCCCGAAGTTAACCAATAAAATATATTCGCCAAAATCCTCTATTTGGGTACCGGTATAACGGGGCAACCAGTTTTCTACAATTTCTTTCTTTGTTTTCATATTGTGCCAATTTTTTATATAGATGGCAAATATAAATTTTTTAGTCATCTTTGCGTTGGTTTTGGGGAGCTAATTCTTCAAAATGTCAGAATGATGCAGAATTTAAACTTTCCTTCCTTTGAGTTCAAGATACGGACGATAAATTACCGGCAGGAAATATATGATCCGGTGCGCCACAAATATGTTGTGCTCACACCAGAGGAATGGGTGCGCCAACATCTTATCCTTTACCTCAGTCTTATCAAGAAATTCCCTTTGTCGGTAATGGGTGTCGAAAAGCAGCTCATGCTCAACAAACAGCCAAAGCGTTTCGATCTGGTTGTTTTTTCGCGCAACGGAAGCCCTTACCTGCTTGTGGAATGTAAAGCGCCAGGGGTTGAAATAACCGAAAAAGCTTTTGATCAGGCTGCCAGGTACAATATGCTATTGAAGGCAGAATATTTTTTTATCACCAACGGCTTGGATCACTATACGTGCCGAATCGATTATGAAAACAAACAATATGTTTTCATTGAGGAAATCCCACAATTCGACGAAATAAGCAAGATTTGATTTTTGCGACCCCAGGCATTTCTATCTACCATATTTTAACCGCAAGTAAAAAATAAGTCGAAAATCAAAACCTGTAATGCCACTAAAAAGATATTGGCATGACTCGGAAACACCCGTGGCTGGAAATAAAAAGAGCCGGATATTCCGGCTCTTTTTGTGTTAAAAAAGTGCTTTTATTGGCATTTCAGAACGGTCTTCATCTGATAATCAGCTGAAGATTTGAAAGTGCCGAAAGCGGACTTTTTATAATTATCGCAAGCATTTGCCGTGTCTTTCTTCCCTTCGTATGCTTTTGCCATTTCATAATAAAAACGGGCCATTTTATCAGGGGTTTGCTCTTCCATTGCCAATCCTAAAACAGCAGCGGTAAGGGTTTCGTCGTAATTTTTCAGGCTGTTATACGACGATGCCAGCAAATAATATAATTCCTTGTTTTTATAATCATAGCCAAGAGCGCCATTCAGTTTTGCTACTGCATCAGAGTATGCTTTTTTTGTAAACGCTGTTTTGCCCTCCGAATAAAGCGAGGAAGCGATAACGTTTTTAGCCGCCTTTATGGTTGTAGTGTCGTTGGTTTTTGAGGCTGATGCAATGGTCAGTTCCATATTTTCCTGCATTTTTACGTTGTCGCCTGCCTTTTTGTATGCTTGCCCTTTTGCAAATAAGGCTTTGCTATAAGAAGGATCATACTTTAGCGCTTTATCGAGGAACATGATTGCTGAATCAGCTTTTTCCGCCTTCAAAAGCATATTGCCTTTGTTGGTATAAAGTTTAACCAGTTGCCCTTCTGACTTTTCCTTAATAGTGGCATCGGCATAAATTTCCGAAAAATTAAGGCTCTTTTCAAAAGCCGGCAGTGCTAATTCAAATTTCTTTTCCTTCAGGAAATTGTTGCCAACATTGAACTGCCATGCAGGCAACACCTTGGCTACCTTCATTTTGAGAGAATCGGCTCCTGCGCCAACAGTAGTACACATTTTTAAAACGTCCTGCATTTTTACAATTGCACCAGCCATGTCGGTTTTCGAAAGTTCGAGTGCTACATTAAAGGCATTGCTTGTTTCTTCTTTGGTTTGGGCATACAGATAATTCCCCGAAAAGGTGGAAAGGATGGTAACGGCAAAAGCCAAGGTCAGGATCTTCTTCATCGAATTTAAAAGGGTTTTGTTAATAATTAGAGCTACAGATTTATCTGCAAATATACAACTTTATGTATTTGTAGCAAATCTTCTTGGGACGTAAATAATCAAGAACTGTTCCAATACAGTAATCATGATAACTTATTGCTGTTAAAAATTTGTAAATTATGCAATCAGTAGATATACAATGAAGTAACAGCGTGTTAAAAGTACTGACGTTTGTTTGGTAAAACCAGTGATTTGCAATGTATATGAAATGTCGTAATACTTTTTGGAGCGTTTTAGTCTCAAAAACGACCAGTTTTATCCGTTTTAGCTATTGAGGTTAAACGGCTTCCAAAAGAAATAAATGAAAAATGTCATACATTTGTTGCAAAATTTGAATAGAAAAGGCGAAGATTTCCTGATTTTGCCTCTTGTGAACAAATGTTTATAATTGCTTTCAACAGAACTTGCGACTCTGCCAACCAACTTCCGACAGTAAAAACAGATCAGCTAAATCAACAGCATAACCATAAACCAAATCCAATCCGCATTCAATAAACCTATAATTGAAAAAGTCCAAAAACCACCATGAATAACCCTTTGGAATGTATTTTACATAAAGTCGATCCACAGTTTGCTGCTTCGCAAGGTTTTAGGTACAGGCTTTCCGTTTTGCTTGACGCTGATGGGTTTTCATTTTTGGTTACACATGCCAATACTCAAAAAATATTGAGCATTTCGGTTTACAAATTAGGGCTTGTCTCGGGCCAATCAGTTGAAGCCGTTGGATGGCCCACCAAAAACGATGGCTATTTCGACTTGTTAAAAAATATTGATGTCGTTAACCAACATTTTCAACGCATCGACATCGCCATTTCATCCCACAAAATTACTGTTGCTCCTTTCGTTTTTTTGAAACATGGCCATGAAACCGATTTGATGAATGCTGCCCACCAGAAAAATGAGGAAGAGGAAATTCTTACAGAGGCAGTTTCCATGGATGGATCTGCTGTGGCAAGCCTAATTCCTGAATATATAAAACGTAACTGCGAAACTATTTTTCCGGGTGCAAACCTGCATTGTGAGGCTGCAGTATTGGCTAAAGGTCTTTTGCAAAAGCATCAAACATCAAACTTGCGACAAGTATTTATCAATTTGCATCACAGATATTTTGATCTTGTTGTGGTTCAAGGCCCGAATTTGATTTACCTGAACGCTTTCAAATACATAGAACCATCGGATGTGCTCTATTTTGTTGTGTTTGTGCTCGAGCAACTTGGCATGACACCTACTGAAGAGACCGTTACATTGATGGGCGGCTTTTCGGAAAGCACACCAATTTTAGCACACTTGAAATTGTATTGCGCCTCTTTGGTTTATATCGAAAAACCAACCGAACTCGAATATGGCGAAGTGCTGGCCGGGATAACGTTCCACAAATATTTCACCCTGTTAAACTTACCGATATGCGAATTATAAGTGGCAGCCATAGGGGCAGGATTCTTAAACCACCGATGGGATTGCTGGTACGGCCAACAACGGATATGGCGAAGGAAAGTTTGTTTAATATCCTGAACAATTACATTGCTTTTGAAGAAGTTAAAGTGCTGGATCTTTTTGCAGGAACCGGCAATATTTCGTTGGAGTTTGCTGCCCGCAAAGCAAGTTCAGTACTGAGTGTAGATTTGAACAAGGCCTGCATCGATTTTATTTCAAAGATGGCCGCAGATTTGGATTTCAAACAGTTGACCGCCATTCAGGCCAATGTTTTCACTTTCCTATCGCGGCCAATGGGAGGTTTTGATGTGATTTTTGCCGACCCGCCTTACGACCTTGCCGAGCGCGAAAGGATCCCGGAATTAGTTTTTTCCAACAATTGGTTGAACGAAGAAGGCTGGTTGGTTTTTGAACATGACAAATATTTGAATTTTAAAGAGCATCCATTCTTTTATGAAGAAAGGCGATATGGGAAAATACATTTTTCGTTTTTCACGATACAAGCACCTGATAAAACTGGTTTTTGAGGTTTTTTAATAGCTTCAAGAATAGGCAAAATGCCCAATTGCATTAGTATTTTATCTTTGTTAAAGAAAGATAAACTTATTAAATACAAGCCTTCATGGCAATGGATAGGAGAAAAATAAAGCACTCAAAGGGAAGAATTCCATTTTCTCAATACTAGACTCTACTCCTGACTATTTCACCAGAGGTTTTCCCATTTTCACGACTGTTTTCCAGCTAAATCATTGATAATGATTCCGGCCATCATATACCAGGCGGACATGGCGCAAACTATCAATTCGTAGCCGGCAACTACATTGAACACAGGATTGCCAAAATGGCCGATATCAAGCAGGATGAAGCCTAAAAGCAAAGTTCCAAAAGTTACAACCATCGCTTTATGAACCCGGAATGATGCCACAAACATTATTGCAGTATAAAGGGTCCAAGCCACAAGATAAAAACCCACATCGGTTTTTGATGCTTCATATATTTTGAAATAATTCAGCAACAACATGATTACCTGTCCGTTCCAGAACGAACCATAAACCACAAAAGCACTGTAACCAAAATAGTTGCCCATTTTTTGTTCCTGAAACCCAGCGATAAATTGGGCGAGGCCATCAAAAACAAATATCATTAAACTATCTTTGTAACAATAAAAACAAACCTACCCTACTGCAACATGAAAAAGTTTTATTTGCGAATAATCCTGCCAGCCATCATGGCGATATTGTTGTTCATCCTCACTATTTTTTTAATAATAATACCCCGCTATCAACAAAATATAATGAATGGCAAGCGCGAGATGATAAAAGAGTTGACCAACTCGGCATGGAGTATTATTTCAAGATATGAACAAGATTCAAAATCTGGGATCATCACAAAGGAAGTAGCTCAGAAAACCGCTATTTCGCGAATAGAATATATGCGTTATGGCTTTGATGACAAGGATTATTTCTGGATAACAGACATGACCCCAAGTATGGTAATGCACCCTTTCCGTACTGATTTGAACGGGAAAGACTTAAGAGGGTTCACGGATCCACATGGAAAAAGGTTGTTTGTTGAATTTGTTGAAACGGTAAAGAAATCGGAGCATGGCTACGTTGATTATATGTGGCAGTGGAAGGACGACTCGTTGCATATTGTACCCAAACTATCGTATGTTAAACTTTTCAAACCATGGGGCTGGGTAATCGGCACAGGCATTTATGTTGAAGATGTTAAAAAAGAGATTTCGGCCCTCACAAACCGGATGCTATGGATATCTATCGGTATTTCCATAGTAATTACATTTCTGCTTTTATATATTTTCAGGCAAAGCCTCAAAACAGAACGTAAAAGGCTCGGGGCAGAAAACGATTTGCACGAAGCAAAAGAAAAATTCAGGACGCTTGTGGAAGCTGCAACCGAAGGTTTGATAATGGTAATAGAGGGGAAAATCAGTTTTTCGAATAGCGTGATAGGCAAAATGACCGGTTATCTGCCTGCCGAACTTCTCAACCTTTCGTTAAACGAAATAGTAAGCAAAAGCAATAACGAGGATATTATAGACGCTTTTTCGAAAAACAAGGTAAAAGAAGGGCAATTCGAATTAAACCTTAACAGGAAAAACGGAGGAGTGGTTGAATCCCTGATCACTTCCTCAACTACCATTTTCTCAGGCAAAGAGGTCAACATACTGATTGTTAAAGATATTTCGATAGACAAAAGTTTGAATGTTACCAGCCTCGACTACCAAAAACTTATCAACACACTTGATATTGGTTTTTTTAAAGCTCGACTTGATGCAAAAGGGAAATTCCTTTTTGCTAACGAAACAGCCATCAAAATACTGGGATACGAAAGCCTGAAAGATTTGTCGGGCATACACTTTGTAGGTTTAATTGCCGATGCCACCGACAGGAAAGACCTGATTGGCTTACTTGCTGAAAATGGATTTGTAAAAGGCAAGGTGCTGAAAATAAACAAGCCAAATGGCGATTTTTCCATTGTTGCTCTTTCTATCGTGGCCATTAACAGCGAAAATCCCGACGACTGGGTTTGCGATTGCATTATTGAGGATATTACTTTACTTGAAAGGGGCAAAACCCAAACCAATAATCTGATCGCCGAGTTAAAATCGAACGATTTTATGCTTGAACAATCGGTTAAAGATTATGTAAAGCCCATTTATACCCTTGATGCAGATGCAACATTAAACGATGCCATCAAGGTATTGGCAATAAAGAAAACAGAAAGCCTGTTGCTTACCAAAAACGAAAAGGATTACATCGGCATAGTTACGAATACCGATATTCAGAAAAGGATCCTCTCGCTCAACCTCAGCCTCGATAACCCCGCATATTTGATAATGAGTTCGCCTATTACATATATTTCCGAAAACACATCGGTACTTGATGCAATTACGCTTTGTGAAGAAAAACGGATAAACCATCTGGCTGTTAAAAATGGATCCGGAGAACTTAAAGGCATGCTGAAGACCAATGATGTTTATAAGATGCTTTTGAACTCGCTTTCGTTTTTTATTGCCAAAATTCGAAAAGCCGAAACCAACCATGATCTGAAACAGTGTTATGGCACTCTTCAATTGCTACTAAAACCGCGCATAAAAAGCGATGTTTCCATTAAATACGTTACAAAAATAACAACTGCTTTTTCGGATGCCATCATAAGAAAGATTATCGAACTGACGATAGATGAAATAGGGCAACCACCCGTAAATTTCTCTTTTCTTTGTTTGGGAAGCGAAGGGCGGAAGGAAGAAACCCTTTTTACCGATCAGGACAATGCCATCATATACGGGAATGTTGCAAAAGAAAAGGAGCTTGCTGTGCAGGCATATTTCAACAATCTTGGCGAGCGTGTGTGCAATTCGTTAAACTACGTCGGTTATTCTTTTTGTTTAGGCAATATAATGGCCAAAAACCCGATGTGGTGCAAACCGCTGGATATCTGGGAAAAATATTTTGACAACTGGATAGCAACACCCGAGCCACAAAACCTGCTGGAGGCAACTATTTTCTTTGATTTTAGGTGTGTTTATGGAGATGAAATGCTTATAGAAAAATTAAAGAATGGAATAGATGATGCTATTAATTTGAATCCTTCTTTCCTATATCACCTTGCCTTTAACACGTTCAATACCAAAAGCCCACATATTTCGTCAGGCAACATCTTATCGGATAAGCATGGTGATAGCATTGACCTTAAAAGTGCTTTGGTGCCTATAATAATGTTTGCACGAACCTACTCGCTCCAGAACAATATTTGGTGTTCCAATACTATCGAAAGACTTGTTGCATTGAAAGAAAAACACATTATCAGCGAAAACACTATAGATGAAATTGTATTCGCATATAACTTCCTTATGAACCTCCGCTTACGCAATCAAATTGATTTGATTGATAACAATGCGCCCGTTTCTAATAAGCTCAATACAAAAAAACTTATCGAAATGGAGCTTTATATGCTAAAGAAAGTATTGTCGGCCATACCCGACTACCAAAGCAAAATCAAGATTGATTTCCGGATAACCACATAATATACAGCCTTTGGATTTAGCGTTTGTTTTCACACTCGAAATGTATCTAAAAGTTACGAATTGCGATTTACGAATAGCGAATAACCAATAACACTTCGACTTCGCTCAGTGTCCGCCAATAACCAATAACCAATAACGACTTGTATTTATCTCTTTAAAATCATCAATCGCAAGGGAAACAGATAACTTATCATTATTGCCAGCCTCCAAATAGCCTAAATCGAAAAATACGCTTTCCGGTTGAACCCATTGGATTCGTTCAAATGGATATATCCAAGCTGGTTTGTGAGCATTACAGTATCTCCTATGAGTATTGGGTAATAATTGAAGTGGCTGTGCCCATGTATCCAAAAATTCGCCTTACATTCCTTGATATAATCGGTCAGGTCAACACAAAATGCCTCGTTTATCGAGCTGGCGTTGTGAGCCTCCGAGTTGCACAAAACTGAAGGCAAATGATGCGTTACAACAACAGTTTTGTTTCGCTTGCCATTTAACGATTGTTTTAAAAAGCCTATGCTTTCGTCATGGAGTTTGTTAAATGTGGCAGCACTAAATTTCTTGTTGTTTTGGCTGATGAATTCAAAATCGGCTACACTCCGCTCAATGTTTTTTTCGTTCCCCAAGTTTATTTTCGACCATAGCGTGCTGAATATGAAGTGGATGCCAGAGTGCAGCAATTCAATGTTGTTTACAATGTTTATATTTTCATAAATATTGATATTGTACGAACTGCTATAATCAGAAATATTTTTATGATAAAATTCATGGTTTCCCGGCACCCAATATACTTGTTTGTAATTATTGGAAATATAACGGAAAAAAGGATTGGTTAAATACTCATCGTGTAACGGAACGATATCGCCAGCCAATATCAAAATGTCTCCCGATACGGATAAAGGGGTCATTTCGAAATACCTGCTGTTTTGGCTTAATTCGAGGTGAAGATCGGAACAATATTGTATTCTCATTGAATTTTCGGCTTATTAACTTGTTTGTTGTTATTTCTGGAAAAGCATTGAAACCAAGGTTCAACTTGTTAATTTAGCGGGTAAAAATGTTGTCGGAAGTCGGAAGTAACCCTGAAAACTTCTTTTATCATGGGGAATCAGGGCATTGTTGGAAAATTACCTTTTTTAAATGTTTTCCATCAAAAGTATAAATTTCAAAATTGCGCTTTCTTCTGTCTTCCGACCTTTTTCAAACTAATTCCTTTCAATTCGTCGTTGAACCCCAAAACCTCAGCCTAACCCACCTCGCTGATTTTTTTCATAAGTGCCATATCCATTATTTCAATTTCCCGGCCTTTTAAGGAAATTATATTCTCTTTCGAAAACTCGGTAAAAAGCCTTACCGCATTTTCCTCCGAAATGGCTATCATTTCACCTATTTCTTTCCGGGTCATGCCTAAATGGAATTTGTGGCTCTGATGCATCTCCGACAAATATATCAGGTTTTCGGCAAACCGTCCCCTGATTTGTTTCTGATTAAGTGAAATTAATTTCTTCATAATGGCTGAAACTGATTTCCCGAAAGCTTTATTCAAGCTCAGCAACAAATTGTGATCTTCCACATAAAGTTTTTTAATCAAATCAAGTTCTATAAAGCAAACTTCTGAATCCTCAAGGGCAGAAACAGAATAGGAATACTCCGTATTTTCGAAAAAACTAAGCAAACCAATATAGGCAGGTGGTTTCAGAATATAAAGTATAATATTCCTGTTGTTGAGACCTTCAATATACAATTTAGTAGAACCTTTAACAAGAAACAGAGCATGCGTTACGTCGGTGCCTTGTTTGCATATTACATCATGCTTTTTAAAACATGCATGCAACGGATTGACTAACTGATATTTATTCGCATTTTCAGTTAAGGTCGAATAAATATCACATTTCAGGGAACAGGTTTCACAGTCAATCTTTTTCGAGAACCGCATGATTCGTATTTTGCGTTAAAAATACAAATAAGTTGTTATACAACAATGTTTAAAGTCAATATAATAGAAATCCACCCGTTTCTCTAAATTGATACCTTTGGCACAAATTGATTTAAAAAAAGGAGGAATTATGTTACACGAACCTGCGGTAAAAACCGGAATTGACAAAGCAGCCGAAAAGAAGGCCAAATTAGGGGTAAAAATGTTTTTTGTTTACACCCTTGTATATGCCGGTTTTGTGCTTATTGGCTTAACCAAACCCGAACTGATGGGGTTAGAATTAGTAGGCGGGCAAAACATTGCCATAATCTATGGCTTTGGATTGATTGCGCTTGCTATAATTATGGGGTTTATCTATAATTATTTCTGCACAAAAATGGAAGATAAAATGAATAAAAATTAACCTTAAAAAGACGGGGATATGATTTACGAAGTTTCGAACATAGCAATAATAATTTTCCTTTTTATAGTTGGCTTGGTATTAGGGGTATCGTTTTACTTTGCCCGAAAAACCAAATCGGCGGCTAACTATTATGCCGCAGGTGGCAATATTCACTGGGCAGTTAACGGCATTGCCTTTGCCGGCGATTATTTGTCGGCAGCATCCTTTTTAGGTATATGCGGAATGATTGCCTATTCGGGTTACGATGGGTTCCTATACTCTATAGGTTATTTGGCAGGCTGGGTTGTAGCCTTGTTTTTGGTAGCCGAACCATTGAAAAAACTTGGAAAATATACGTTTACCGATGCCTTGGATTCGAGGTTTAACTCGAAACACATTAAATTGGCGGCATCCATAAGTACGCTTATTGTTTCAATATTTTATCTGATACCACAAATGGTGGGTGCCGGCGACCTTGTAGTGCCGTTGCTTGGGCTTCCTCATTGGATGGGCGTTGTAATTGTGGGTTCCATTGTAATATTTATTGTTGCAACTGCAGGCATGACCTCCACCACTTATGTCCAATTTATTAAAGGGGCATTATTGGTGGTTTTTTCCACCATTTTAACGGTTTATATCTTACAAAACGGTTTATCCTTAACCCCAAACCCAAACTATCACAAATTTGCCCAAACAGCAGCTTTTGTTACTAACGACACAGTTGTAAGCGTTCCCGATTCAGCATACAGTATTAAAACTACTAAGGTTGTTGACAAATTGGTTTTTGTAAAACTTGCTAAAAATGGCAGCGATTGCTGGTTTAAACTAAATGTAACAGGCGACAAAGCCACACTTGACGAGATGCTCGATATAACAGTTACGGCAGATGGCGTCAAATTATATAATGGGGCGCCAAAGTCGGAAAAGAAATTTTATCAGGTTGGGCACCTTAGCAAAATTGTAGTTGATGGCAAAGAGGTTGATAAAACTGGTCCTGTTGGCCCTTTTGAATTTATCAAAACCATTGAAAAAAGTGAAATAGTCCGGTTTTCGAAGAAATCTTTTGCTGATGAGGGCAACAAAGTAACAGTATATTATCAAAAAATCACGAAAGGATCAGATGTAATGAAACCGGGCCTTTTGTACAAGCTAACCAAAGCCGTGGGTGCAACTTTTTGGGACAGGCTAAACTTCCTATCGCTCATGTTGGCACTATTTTTAGGGACATCCGCATTGCCGCATATTTTAATCAGGTATTACACTGTACCCAGCCAACGTGCTGCCCGCAAATCAACCATTGTCGCAATTTCCGCTATTGGATTTTTCTATGTGCTAACGCTTTACATGGGACTCGGCTCTATGATTAGCGGCGCATTGGATGTTGAGAGCAGCAACATGTCGGCTCCTTTACTGGCCAAAACTTTTGGGGTTGGAATATTCTCCATCATATCGGCCATTGCTTTTGCAACGGTACTTGGCACTGTTAGCGGGCTTATTGTAGCATCATCGGGAGCTATTGCCCACGACTTTATCGATAAATATTTGCAGGTAAAAATGACCGACAAAGCAAAAGTTAAGGCTGGAAAATTGGCAGCGATTGGCGTTGGGATTTTTGCAATCGTTTTAGGCATACTTTTCAAAGGCATGAACGTATCTTTCCTTGTAGGGCTTGCATTTGCTGTTGCCGCATCGGCTAATTTACCGGCTATACTTTTCCTTTTGTTCTGGAAAAAAACTACAGCTAAGGGCATCGCCTGGTCTATTATTGTGGGTATTGTTTCGTCTATCGGCATAATACTTTTTTCGCCAACCATGTACGAAAAATATGGCCTCATACCCAAAGATGCCCCTATACCATTGGACAATCCAGGTATCATTTCAATACCATTGGCCGTAATTACTCTAGTTGTAATATCATTGCTTACGCAAAAAGATAATTCAACAAAGGATTTTAGTAAATAATGTTACGCAAACAATTCTTAAAAAACATAAAATGAAACATCTACTATTAGCATTGTTGGTCGTGGGTTCTCTCACAATTCAGGCACAGGAAAAGAAAGAGGAACCAAAATTCGGGATCAATTTTTCTGGCTTTGTAAAAACAGATATTTTTTACGACACGCGGCAAACAGTCAACATCCGCGAAGGGCATTTTTTGCTGTATCCTGATAATATTGCAGCAGATGCAAAAGGCAAGGATGTAAACGATAAATCTTCGTTCAATATACTTTCTATACAAACGAGGTTAAGAGGTGCGATAACCGGACCTGATGCGTTTGGGGCGAAAACTTCAGGGGTAATTGAAGCTGACTTTTTTGGCAATGCAAGTTCTGGTCTCGACGATGTTAATGGGTTCAGGTTGCGCCATGCATTTGTGAAGCTTAATTGGAAAACTACTGAGTTGTTGGTCGGCCAATATTGGCATCCGATGTTCATTGCCGAGTCGTTTCCAGGTGTTATTTCGTTCAATACCGGTGCTCCATTTCAACCGTTTTCCCGTAATCCGCAAATCAGGTTTTCCAAATCATTCGGAGGGTTAAAGTTAATCACTTGTGTATTTGCCCAGCGCGATTTTACAAACATGGGGCCTGAATATGTTTTTGCAAATAACACATATTCATCTGCTTCAGTTTCTAGTTCTAAGTTTTTGAGAAATGCAGGTGTCCCCAATGCTCATTTTCAACTGCAATACAACCCGAAATCGACTGAGCATTTGTTTGGTGCAGGGATTGACTATAAGTCGTTACTGCCTGAACTTTACACAGTTAACGATGCGAAAAACAAGCGGTTCCAATCTTCAGAAAAGATTGGAAGTATATCGGCCATAGCTTTTGCCAAACTTAAGTTCAAGCCGCTTACGGTAAAACTCGAAGGGGTTTATGCTCAAAATGCCACCGATTTGGTAATGATTGGCGGATATGCAGTCAGCCAGATTAATGATACGGCAACTGGCAATAAAAATTTTTCGAACATGAATACCGGATCAATTTGGTTGGATGCTAATACACAAGGCAAAAAAGTACAATTCGGATTGTTTGCCGGTTATTCTAAAAACATGGGCGCATCCGAAACCGTTAAAACATCAACTTTCTATGCCCGTGGCTCAAACATTGATAATGTTTACAGGGTTTCGCCCCGGGTTGTTTTTATTTCGGGCAAACTCGATATTGCTTTCGAACTTGAATACACTGTTGCCACTTATGGGAAAGTAACTGCCAACACTAAGGCCGAACTTGCCGATTTAAAACCTGTTACAAATACCAGGGCAATGCTGGCATTTACGTATAAGTTCTAAAAAGTATAGAGGGTTTTGATGCGCCCACTGGAACTTTTAACAATAAAAAAACCTGCCTAATGGTTTCATTAAGGCAGGTTTTTTTGTAGCAACAACAAGGGAATTAATATATTATCCTTATTTCTTTGTAAAATTCTCTTGGAATATCCCTGAACATTTCAGAGGTTTCCTTTGGTTGTGTTTCCCTGATTTCGCTATCGGTCGATCTACGGATGGTGAATTTTCTTTCGATGGTTGTGGTAACCGGACGGTCGTAATTGCTTGTCATGGCAAAATTGCCTATGCCGCCGTTACTCATTTTACTCATTTTTTCCATGTCTTTATTCATGCCTGAAGGCCAATACTGTTGCATTTGTTTCATGCCCTGAGCCGTTTCATCTGGCATTGCTAATAAGCCTTCTTTAATAGTCGGCTCTATTTTCCGCACCATTTTATCGGTCAACGACAGTTGCTTTACGCCCTGCGCAATACTCAGCAAGTCGCCGAATGTAAAGGGTTTAGCCCTGGTAGTGTCCAAATATTTGCCATCCATTTCTTTGTTCATTTTATCCGCTCCAGGGCCTAACGTGTTAGCTAAGTCTCCAAGCGATTTGAGCATATCTTTCGCTCCCGCATCTTCTATTCCCGACAAATCGAGGTCTTGCTTTTTGTAAGCCGACTTAAATAGCGGCCTAATCAAAAACTTATCTGTCGAAACGTAAGCTTGTCCATCTCTTATCTGCTGCTCTGCCAGCACCGGCAAACTGCCGTAATGCAAGTTGTTTTTATCGAATTCCGTTTCCACTTCGGTTTTCCAGCCATCATCAGTAATCTGAGGCACCTGGCTCTTGAAACTTGTAACTTTGTTTGCCGATTCGACAGGATACTCATCTATTCCTTTTAGGACGTTTTTCTCACCATTGTTGCCGATAAGTTCAGCCATCGAAATATGATAAACTATTTTGCTTGTAGTAGTGGTTTTTACCTGTCCTATCCCGCTGCCTCCGTAATCTCCTATGGATAGTTCATCCAAATCATCTGTGAGGGTTAAATTTGTTTCTATAGTAAAAAACAAATCCGGTGAACCGCCGATATTTTTGATATAGGTATAGTTGGCATCTTCCCCACGTTCGCGGCAATTGCAAACGGCTACCGTATCTTTTTTCGGTTGCCCGAAAACATATACATCGTAAACTCCGCTGGGAACGTTCTCTTTAAAAATATATTCCCCGTTTGCAGGATTGGAAAAAACAAACATATCGTCAGGTTTTGCTTCAGGGATGCTCCAACCGCGAGGCTCCAGGATAACTTTCTTTTTCGCCAATACCGGACGGTTGTTGGCATCCAAAACAATACCTTTCACTTTGTTGCCCGTACTGAATTTTGTATAAATGTTTTTACCCTTTACATCATCAGCTTTGAGGTTGGCAGTCGGTACGGATACCCCGTTCACAATATGCAGGTCGTTCCAATCAGGGTTTGTTTTGGTAAGTTTTACAATAGCTTCCAGTTCCTTGTCTTTTTCCAGATTCTCGTAACGTTGCAGGCAACCGTGTAATTTAACTGAAGGATAATAATGACCTGGATCCCGTTTGTCGATTAAAAATTGGGGGGATGAATAGGGTATGATGAATTTCCAATCCGTTTCAGGTTCTTTGTAACCCGAATTTGTACGGTCATCGCCTGGTCCCAACCGTCGGTAACGCATTTTTGCTTTTGGTGATCCCTTGAAAGCTTCTAAATTCCATGGTTGTGTGGCATCATTGGCATCCACATAAAATATTGAACCCGATACAGATCCTTCATTGGGCAGGGAGGCGATAAAAACAGCGCCAACCTGTACTGTAATTTGTTGAAAACCGCTTGAAGTGCTGCCAATTTTCATGTTAAAATTATCGGAAAATATTTCATGTCCTGTTTGAGGGGCTTCCGGTGGTGCGAGTCCGGCATGGAGATAATAAATCCCTGCCTTGCCAGGCGCAACTTCCACCCGTGCTTCCATATCGAAAATGTCGAATTTCAATTTCTTTATAGCTTTCTCCTCTACTATTCCCCGCACTCTATCCCTGTCGAAAGTGAACATGTAAGCACCTCCACCGTTTTCATCAGTAAGGGACGTTTTTATAAGAAGTGAAAAACCATACGGGTCGCATCCATCAGACAGGTTGGCCACTGCAAGTTGAATAGCGATATCCACCTTGTTGTAGAATATTTCATATTTATCTATCGCATTTTGTGCATTAGATTCCAACATGCTGATTAGGAGCAAATAAGCTAATATTGTTTTCTTCATTTTCTCAAATAAGGGAAATTGTATTAAAAGGAATTAACGTGAATTATGGTATAGGCATAAAACATTATTGAGGCATTGCAGGCATTTCCGACATTGTAATTCCTGTTGGAACTTCGAATTTTGAAGCTGGAATTGAAACGTTTTCCTCAAATTTGGTTGCTTCCATTGTGTAGGCTTTATTGCTCATTTTGAGCGGAATTCCTTTGTAATACCACATTTTGGTTGCCAACATCTTGCCATCGTCAGATTTTTCCGATATTTCGACTACAATGCAATCCTTGCCCAAAAAGGTTTCGTTTGCCAATATTTTGCCACCTTCTTTCTCGATCATTTGCCTGAAAGTTACTTCATCATCGCTCTTTATCATATCGGTAGGGCTATCATCTGCTTCGCCACTTTTGCTTTTATATCCCGTTTTAGCATCTAAATCAATCATATACGACCATTCGCCATCATCAATCATAAGAGATTTGGAATTTTGTTTGGTTCCCATCATTTCGGTCTCACTCGCCGATTCCATGGCAAACTTATCCTTGCTGCTATCAATCCACTGGGTCATGGTGGTAGTGCTCTTCATTTGTGGCATATCCATAACTGTTTTGTATTCAATTATGTATGATTTCATTGAAGCCATGTCTCCGGCAATATCCTTCATTTTGTCATCGGCATTCGTAGTGGTGCTGCTGCTGTTGCAGGACGCGAACATGGTAACAGCCAATATAGCCAGTGTTAAAAATCTTAATTTTTTCATGAGGTGTGGTTTTGGGGATTATTGATTGAAATTTAGAACTTTACAAATTCAACTCTTCGGTTTTGAGCTTTTCCTTCGGGCGTTTCGTTTTCGGTCATCGGTCTTTTCTCGCCGTATCCTTTGCTTGTGAGGCGCACTTTATCGATACCCAGTTTAACCATTTGATCCATAACTGCTTTCGACCTTGTTTCCGAGAGTTTCTGGTTTGCGGCTTCCTCTCCATCACTGTCGGTATGGCCTTCCACCGAGAATTTCAATTCCGGATGATCAGCCATCATTTTTACCACATAGTTGATGGTCCCCATGCTTTCGGGTTTGATGGTGGCTTTGTTTACATCGAATTTAATACCTGTGGTTACAAATTTGCCATCAACCAAAAATTTGTCGTAAAGTGGCACTGCACCTTTGGCTATCCTAACATTTTTAATAAATGGATTGCTTCCCGAACCACTTACATTGCCAGCCGAAAGCATTACGCCTGTTGGATTAAACTCGATGTTTGGGATATTCATTAGCCGAGTATCGTCGAGATAGCCTTTCAACGCACGTTTGTTAAACGAAATTGCTACATGACGCCATCCGGCTATGGGTTTCTGCTCACTCTGTCCGGGATAGTAATCACCCACATGGTCGTATGTTACCCTGTTAAAGTCAACCCTGATAGGTTTGCTGGGCGACATAATTTTCATTTGGTTTTTGGAATCGTACAAAAACAAATAATACGTTTTATTATCTGCCTTTTTATCATAAAAATAACAATCGAACTCAACGGTAAACTCGTCGGGAAGATAATCGGCAGTACGGTTTTTCAGGAAAGGCATGATAGCCTCCGGAGTATTTGGATTGGTTTTGCGAAAATAGACAACCATATCTTCACCAAATTGAGCCATTTCGACCGTGCCTTTTGTGATATCCCAACGTGAAGGGAATTCTCCATTTTGCTCGCCGCGGAAATCGTCCTCAAAAATAATTTCGGTACCAGGAACGAAATCGTATTTCGACCATTGCAATGCAGGTGAAGGCTTTACCGAATCTTGCTTTACAATTGCTTCGGTTTTGCCTTTCGTTTTCGCATCGACGGAAGTGCTTTTCTCCTTTGTTTTTGTTTCTCCATCGGTTTTTGCACTTTTCGATTTTGTATCATCGCCTTTTACGGCACCGCTTACACCTTCTTCAACAGCATCTAGGCTCTTGTCCACACCTTTGTCAATCTTGTTGCCTATCCGGTTTTCAATGTTTTTTTCAGCTTTTTTCTGGCTGTTTTTCAGCACTTTGTTTACATCGATCTGTGCATTGGTGGCAATGCTTATAGCCACAAACAGAATTATAACACTTAATATTTGTTTCATTTATCTATATGGATTTGGTTAGTATTCAAGAAAGTAAATGCTTTAAGCAAGATTAGCCATAAATTTTAGTGGTGCAAAAGTATAGATTATATATGAATAAAAAATACATGTTAAAATGCCGATATGAATATTTGAAACCATCTCATTTAGAGGAAAATCGTAAATAGAACCAGTGAAAATACATACAATAACCCGATAGGAATTAATGCGCTAGTATTGAAAATGTCCATTCCGATAAAGCTCTACTTAAAACAGACCATTTACAAATTCGTCGATGGTGATTTTTGAAAAATAGTCACTTATTTCGAATGTTGAAAGTGCCTGTCGGATTGCATCTTCCTTGTGAGGGATGTTTATTAGTGCAGCTTCAATTTCCTGTTGGTCGGAATGTGAAAAATAATCGCCAAAAATTCGGGTTTGCAATATTGTCCCATTATTTACGTCCAAACAAAATTCTAATGTACCGCTCTTTTCGGTCCGAATAACCTTTTGGAAATTATAGGAAGGCGAATTGCCAAAATTCCAATCCCAATTGCCATATTTCGATTTCACCAATTCCTCAATTTTCAGGTGGTCCTTTTCTGAAAGTTCATAAATATTTGCTTCTGGATATATTACTACGATATGATTTTGAATAAGTTGTGAAAATTCGACCACATCCATTGGCTTCGTTAAATGTTCGCTGATGTTGGTTACGCGGCTGCGAACGGATTTTACTGCTTTATCGTTAAATTTTGCCGGATTCACTTTTAATGCCTGGCCAAGATCGGCCATTGTTGCCGAAAACAGAAGCGTGCCATGATGAAGGACACGGTTTTTCCAAACCGTTTCGGCATTTCCCGAGAACTTTCTGCCTCCAATGGTCAAGTCGTTCCTGCCTTCGAAACGGGCATCGATGCCAAGTTTTTGCAGCACTTCCAAAATCGGTTCGGTGTATTTGCGAAAATCGTTCAGCGTATGATCCTTATCGGTTTGTATAAAAGTAAAGTTGAGGTTACCCAAATCATGGAATACAGCACCTCCGCCGGTAAGCCTGCGTACAACGCTGATATTGTTTTCTTTAACATATTCGATATTGATTTCCGATAGTGTATTCTGGTGTTTGCCAACAATTATTGAAGGCTCGTTTCGCCACAGCATAAAAATGTCCTCCTTAAATTCTTTGAGAAAATATTCTTCAGCAGCAAGGTTGAAATATGGGTTTGTGTTGTGTCGTTTTACGATTAGCATGTGTTGGATTTTTGGCCAAAATTAGTGTTTAATGGCGATTGCCGGAAGTTTTCCTGAAAAAGGGAGTCCCCAAACCTTCAAAAACCATTGATCAATTTATATATAGTATTTTGATTCAATACATTAGCAAATATTTTGAGATTGCCCCAAAACATCTACTATTGTAGTATTTTTACACTTTATTTCTACAAGATTCAAAATCAAAATCACTAACCCCTAAACCCTAAAAATATGTTTTTAAGCATCCTTGGACTATTAGTAATTGTTATTGGTTTTGTGTTAGCCCGCACAGAATCGCCGTTTAAACCATTCACTGGAATCATCAGGATTGTCGGTTTTCTGATGGTGTTGGTTGGGGCTGGCTTATCGGCAGTAAAGCAAATTGAACCCGGCTATGTCGGCGTTCAGAAACTCTTTGGAAAAGTGAACAACAACACGCTCGAAAGTGGGCTAAACCTGATAAACCCATTGGTGGAAGTGGTAACTTTCGATATCCGCACCCAAAATTATACCATGTCGGGCGTACACGACGAAGGCGATAAATCGGGCGATGATGCCATTAGGGTCCTTTCCGCCGATGGCCTCGAAGTTATCGTTGACCTCACGGTTTTATACAAAGTTGTGCCGACAGAAGCACCCCGTATTTTGAAAGAAATCGGGACCGATTACAGGAATACGATTGTCCGGCCGATTTGCAGGACTAAAATAAGGGACAACGCTGTTTATTATGATGCTGTGGCATTGTATTCAACCAAGCGCGACGAATTCCAAGGACGTATTTTTAGTACGATCGAAAGCGATTTTAAAAGCCGTGGATTGATCCTTGAGCAACTTTTAGTTCGTAATATAACGTTGCCGGCATCGGTAAAAACCACCATCGAATCAAAAATCAATGCCGAGCAGGATGCACAGAAAATGACTTTCGTATTGCAAAAGGAAAAACAAGAAGCCGAACGCAAGCGCGTAGAAGCGCAAGGAATTGCCGATTATCAGAAAATTCTTAGCACCGGCCTCAGCGACAAGCAGTTGCAATACGAAATGATAAAAGCAATTGCCACTTCGCCTAATGCCAAGTTGATAATAATGGATAGCAAAAAAAGTGCGCCGTTTATTATTGATACGAAGTAAAGGGGTTGCTATCAGATGACAACAGAAAAGAGAAAAGCCCTGCGAAAACAGGGCTTTTCTCTTTTGGAAAATCAATACATGTACATCAATTCACCATTTTATTTTCAACAATTGTCCAATGCCTTCCAATGGAATTCGGTCATGTCTTTCATGTTGGTTTTCGAAAATTGTATGTTGGTGTGCAGATAATAAAAAACTTGGGGATATATCATCAATACCGGTCACACTTTACCGCTTAATCCTGATTTTTGACTGTGGGGTTTAATACACCACCCATATAAATGTAATTGAATTTACTACAAAGATGAATAAAAAGAATAAACGAAGCTCGGTGCCGCAACTACCGAAGTGATATCTATGTTTTTAATTGCTTCATTTTAAGTATTTTACCAGATATTGTTGTCCTAATTGTTGTTTTTCTGTTTTGTGGGTTTATGAAGGTGGGGATAGAAAAAGATCCTGAGAAAATGTATGAAAGTGTTAGTGTAAAGTTTAATAGCATCAAAAATGATGTTGAGAAATGTTGTTAAGAAATGTTGTTAAGAAACGATTTTTTGCATTGTTGGATTTTCATGAAAAGTCCAGCAAACGACACCAAAAAATAGACTAATGGGTTTTAATTCTTAGGGATTGACTTGGGGTATGAGTTGAAATAGTTGTGAAAAAACCACAGCAATTACATCAGCTGGTTCCTTTAAATTTGTATTCAATATTTTTCCAGGTTTCCATCACCTCTTCTAATTTCAATGAACTATGTGTTATTTTCACTTCCTTGATATCACCAAAGAAAAACCCCCCTGAGTTTTTAATGTTGCCAATATATAAGTTTTCAGCACTGTTTAAATATGCGGTTGGCATTGCAGCTTGTCCAACTAGTTGACCATTAGAGTAGGCCAAAATAATATTTCTATTAATTTCAAAGGCCAAATAATTCCATTTTCCAGAATTGATAGGAATTAGCAAACAACGGGATCCAATGCAAATCATATATTGATTTCTCGCTGTATCGTTTTGTTGAAGAGCAAAACCAGAACTATCATTAATATTAAATAATAGGGTTTGTGATCGGGTAGGACCTACCATTGGGATGTTCTCTGGTTTAAAAACAATTTCAACAGAAAATCGATCGCCTGTCGAAATCTTCCCTTTCTTACCCATAGCATAGGAAAGCCTTTTTTCAACATCTGAATCAAACATCTCATGAATAAGGCTATACGGATCATTCTTCAAAATAAATGAACTTGTTGAATCTTTTTTCCTAGGTGTAAGCATTGCCAATTTACCTCCGATGCCATCACTTTTGTTTACTTTGTATAAACTTGACAAATAGGTGTAATACCTAACATCTGAAGTGCGAAAGTTTTCTGGATCGAAAAATACTTTTGAATGTTGGTTGTTTTTAATCCAGTTTACAATCCTTTCATTATCCTCTTTGAGAAAAAGATCGCCAAAGCCTGGATTGATAGAGCTGGCAGTATTCGATAGGCTGAAATACAAGCCTTGATAATAATCTTTGGTTAGGACTAAGATTTTTTCCTTTTCTGTAGTGTTGTCTTTAATAAATCTTGCATTTTGCATGATGCTCTGATTTTCATCAAAGCTCTGTTTCTTGTTGTTCTTTTCATACACAAGGTCAGTGATACGCTTGTAATCATAAAGGGTTTGAAATACTGAAAAAGCCAAAATGAATAATACAAATGAAAATGGCATATAAAAAAGCTTATGGGTTTTAATTATAGAGAGCATTTCATCTGCAAAAATAGCCAGCAAAATAAAGGCAAAAGGACAAACCGCCAGCAGGTTCCAGTTATGGCTTCGCCCTAAATAATAAGAAAAACAAGCAATACCCGTAACTGTAATAAGAAAAACCATATTGCTTCTATAAGTGTACTTCCTCTCAATAAAATGAAATGCAGAGTATGCAAGCCCTACAATATATATAAAGGCCACTACCATCCACGGGTGAGGGTGGGTGGTAAGGGGCAGCATTCCAAAGCCTATGTTGGAGAAGACATTTATTGTCGAGAACAGAATTCTGAAATCCGGAAACCTACTATAAAACAGTTTAATGCATAACATATACAAAGATACAGTCAAAGCCAGTGTGAGAAAGGCAATCCCTATATGCTTGAGCGAATTTATAAAGATGGCAACAAACTCTTTGTTTTCAAATTCGAGAAAAATATAAAAAATTAAAAGTGTCGCAAAGCATAACAAACCAAAATCTGGACTCCAGAGAAATCCTATTGAGAAAAAGAAGAAAGAAAGGTAATATAGCCATTTTATTTTGTTTTTCAAATATACACTACCAAAAAACATAAGACTAAAAGGCCATATCCATCGGATGGGGAACATTGCAAAGTTGCAATCATAGGGCAAAGCAAGCCTTGCAAACATATAGCACATAAAAAATACACTTGCAAAACCGAAAAGCAATAAAAAATTATTGTTGATTGTTTTCCTTAGTACATATAACAACATACCAAAACAAACCGATAGAAGAAATGCCATAATATAGTTAAAGCCAATAATTGATTCCCCACCTATTAGATTTATAAATGGAACAACAAAATGGGGGTATAAGCCATAAGTGTTCTTGAAATTGTCAACCAGTAATGGCAAACCATTTTTTACCTGAACAACAGAATAAAAGACAGCGTTAAAATCATATTTATTTTCAAATGTATATGGGAATCGGAATGCGGATATTAAAAAAACAAGGAAAATAATAATTGAACAAAAACCATATATCAAGGTGGTATTTGCTATTTTGATAATATGCAATGTGTTTGATTGAATCCTAAAAGGAAATAAAAATAGAAATACTATGCTGGGAAAAACCAGTAAAGTGAATTGAAAAAAATGGTTGTAGATATATGTGTTTTGAAAATAGAATTCCCAGTTTGTTTTTGCAACCACATCCATATAGTTAAGCATAGTCCCAGCAAAAGGGTTAGGCCCTTCTGTCCCTTTTATTGTAAAATATATTAGTGGTATTAATCCAAAAATCAAGCTGCCAATGTATAATCTACCAAGATAAATATTACCAATCCATTGTTTGCGTTTTTTCAACTGCCAATATAGTAATACCATAGATAATGTAATGGTAAAAACCGCTGTCACAAAGCACATCGACTCTAATGGTTCAGGCGAACAGGCTTCAGGACTGTAATTAAGTAAAACCTTCTTAGCTAAAACCTGTGACTGTATTATATTGGGATGATAAGTTTGGTTTATTAATAGAAGAACAACAGCATAAAAAACAAGCGACAGAAATATAACAACAGAACCCAGAACAAAATTCTGTTTATACTGATTTAGCATCAAGTTATCCGAAATAGGGTGCTTGCTGATTTTATTAGTTGGTTGCTTCATGAAAAACTTTATATTTGGAGGAACCGTGCGATAAATGAGTGTTTGATCTAACTTTATTTTTTTGCTGAGATAAAAATAGACTGGCTAGAATATTTCAGGATAGGGGTCTTCTCAAACAGTGACCCAAGTTTAATTATGGAATTAACTAAAAAAGATGGGGTGTTGGGCAACAGAAAATCTCTATATTCAACTTTGATTTCAGTATAGCCCAGCCTGTTAAGAAGGGATTTAATGAACTTTTTTGTAAAAGCCATCTCATTTGGCTCCAAGTTAGCCATTTTGCGGAAAATTGGCAATGAATTGAAAATCAGGAAACAATATGGGTTCAAAAGGTTTGGCTCCAAGAAAATAATCTTGCCATTTTCTTTTAATAGAGCTTTAATATTTTGAAGAGCCATATCTAAATTGTTGTAAAGATGATGGAGTATCCCATTGCCGACTATATAATCGAACTTCTGATCCCCCAGATCAGGACAATTAAAATCTAGTATTCTGAACTTAAGGTTCGGTAATTGGTATTTGCTCTTCGCGTCTTCGATAAATGGCAAACAAAGGTCGGTTCCAAGAACATTCATCTTGGTTTTTCTAGCGAGCAAAAAAGACATTTCCCCAGTTCCACACCCAATTTCCAAGATAGAAGCAATTTCTTGTTTATCCATTTGTTGAATCAAATATTCACATCGTCTTTCCGTTCTGATTTCCAAGGTCAAACTTGGTCGAAACCCTTGGTTATAGCCACGGTCATCTTTAACACTTCCCATTTTTAATATTTTACAGATTTCTTAAATTGTACCCTGTTGTTTAATGTCATGGATTACTTTATTAATCTCTTGCTGCCTTTTATAGGTTTTGCCATTATATATTATTTTGTCCCTAATAAATTTCGGTCTGTTTTTAACTTCCTCTATTATCTTTCCAATATAATCGCCTAAGATACTTATTGAAATAAGCTGTATGCCTCCTAACCCGAGCATGATTAGGATAAGGGTAGGAATACCTTGGGCATTTTCGGGCGGATTTAGGAAATATTCGATAACATAGAATGCAGACAGCCCTATGGTTAGTAGAAACACGATAAAACCAATTGTTTGGATATACTGCAAGGGTTTGATGCTAAAAGAGAATATCCCCTTTTTAGCCCACCAGATATTTTTGAAAAAGCTATTAGTGCTCTGTCCAAAAAGCCTTTCAGGTCTGATGTAAGGCACACCTATCTGGCGGAAACCAATCCAAGCTCTTAAACCCCTAATAAAAATATCTTTCTCCGAAAACGTTAACATGTGGTCAGCCGCTTTACGGTTGATTAATGAGAAATCCCCGGCATCAACAGGAATCGTTACATCCGACAATTTCTTAAAGATACGATAGAACAATTTATAAAGGAACTGCATGTACAATGGAGCTTCCCTTTTTATTCGATTCCCATAAACAATTTCATAACCTTCTTCCCATTTATCGATAAAATTAGGGATAATTTCGGGTGGGTCTTGTCCATCGCCATCCATTAGTATAACTGCATCACCACTTGAGAGTTCCATCCCACTTATAAAAGCCGATTGTGAACCAAAATTTCGTGAATGGCTTATGCCAATTACATGGGAATCAGTTGCGCAAATTTTTGCTACCACTTCCTCATCGTTAAATGGGCTGGCATCATTGACAAAAATAATCTCATAATCATAGCCGCTTTGTACAAACATTGTTGATAACCGCTCATACAGGATAGGGATAGACTGATTATCTTTATAACAAGCAATAATAGCCGTAATTTTCTTGTCTTTTACTGGGACAGAAACATATTTCAAGCGGTCGGCAGCTTCTTTTTCCCAAACTGTTGTCAATTTCAACCCATCTTCAAATGCAAGCCTACTTTTCCATCCAAGTAATTCAATAGCCAATTGTGGGTTACCATACCAATCTGCAAGATCCCATTTCCTGTTTGGCATATTCCCAAACATAGGTTCTTGTTGAATTTTGAAAAGCTCCTTTGAAATGTTTGCAACATCACTCAATGTCGTTTTTTTACCGGAGGCAATATTTATTGAAGCTCCAGAATTGGTCTTACAAGCTGTAAGTGCAGCTTTTACCAGAGCATTTGTACAATCATCAACATAGACAAAATCGCGGGAGATGCTCGGGTTAACCAATTTGGGGTATTTTCCTTGTAAACCAAAACTTATAAGTGTAGGAATCAACCTGTCTCTTTCTTCCCAAGGCCCATATATGGAATATAGGCGCAAGTTTACACAGGGCAAATTGTGAACTATGCCGTAGTACTTTATGAGGTAGGCAGCACCGACTTTTGAAACCGCATAATCTGAATTTGGTACTAAT
Organism: uncultured Bacteroidales bacterium; assembly: GCA_903878265.1. Classification (GTDB taxonomy): domain Bacteria; phylum Bacteroidota; class Bacteroidia; order Bacteroidales; family UBA4417; genus UBA4417. The sequence continues at coordinate 28,354 of CAIRHD010000016.1, forward strand.
TCAGACTTTTCATCAGGAAACTCGCAGTTTAATCCATATTCGGAGGAAGTTCCAGCTTGAACAAAGGCACTGCACCCTGTGTCCATTAGTAACTTGAGGATGTTAACCGTACCCATGTAGTTAGTGAGGTGTATCCTTTCAGCATCTATCTGTCGTGCATAAGCACCATAAGCAGAAAGATTAAAGACAGTTTGCGGATTTAGATTAGTGAAAACCCTTTGTAATTGATCGAATTCTATAATATCCGAATTGATAAGATGAGCAGGCTCAACACCAGATAAGCGCCAGCTTTTTTGGGGGTTTCGAGAAAGGGCATATACATCATCCCTCACATTACGGAGACTATGGAACAAATTGGCTCCTATAAAACCAGAAGCTCCTATAATCAATATTGGGCCTTGCAATTTGCATGCCTCTTCAGTTTGGCTTGCATCCCAATTGGGCAAGTATAGAATATCTTTATCCATGTAAAATTTGGTTAATGGCCAATTCAATGTTGTTTGCATCAAGCCCATTCAATGACTGGTGATAACTCTGGCTTCCATATCGGCCATTTGGATAGCCTTTTGCATAAAGTTGATTAAAAGTGCATTGCAAATTGTTTTCCAGAATATGGCTTGCTAGGTGCTCTCCCAAGCCGCCCCGTTTTACATGTTCCTCAATGATAAGAACATGGCCTGTTTTTTTGATACTGTGTTTAATTTCTTCAGAAAGGATTGGAACAGGCATTTCTGAAATCACAAAAACATCAGCAGTAAATGTACTGTTTGGTTTCCCAACCAACTTGAAAATATTCAACAATACAGGTCCCATCCCTATAACTGTTATATCCCTTCCAATATAAAGTTTCCGTGTGTGCCGAAATTCCGGCAAGCTAACACCTTCAGGTAAAACACCAAACCCTAAGCGTAGATAAGAAGGACCAACATGTTGAAACATTGCGTTTATTGTGCCTTCTACATCTTCATTACTAATAGGGATGAAGCATTTCATATTTTGAAAAGAAGTCAGGACTGCAATATCCTCAATGGCATGATGTGTAGCTCCCATTATCCCATATCCATATCCACCCCCATTACCAACAATTTTTACATTTAAGTTATGCAAACAAACATCAAGGCGTATCTGTTCTGCAGGTCGGAATACTATGAATGGGGCAATACTGTAACAAACGGGCAAGAGGCCTTCTGAAGCCATTGCTGCAGCCATTGAAACAATATTTTGCTCGCTAACCCCCGCATTTACAAACCGTTCTCCAATTGCTTCTTTGATGTTTTCCAGAGCCATAAAGCCGAGATCTCCAGTAAGAAAAATCAGCTCTTGTTTTTCAATGGCTATCTTTTCGATTGTTTTTGAAAACTCACGTCGCATTAGGCAGGTATTTCATTAATAGCAATATGGTATTGCTCATCTGACATTGGCAAATAGTGCCATTCCATTTTATTTTCCATAAACGAAACGCCACTTCCTTTAGTGGTACGTGCAATAATTATTTTTGGTTTTTCGGAATTCGGATTCAATAAAACGAATGATTGCTCAATTGATTTAAAATCATTGCCATTTTCAGCTGTGCTTACGTCAAAATTAAACGATTTCCATTTTTCAACAATTGGGTTTAAATTGATGACTCCTTCTGATTCTCCAAATCCTTGTAAACCGTTATTGTCCATCAATACAACCAAGTTGCTAAGTTTATGCTGTCCAGCAAACAATGCCGCTTCCCAAGTAGAGCCTTCATTACAATCTCCTTCTGATATAATACAATATATGTTGGATTTTTTCTTGGTAAATTTATTTGAGAAAGCAAGACCTGTTGAAAGCGACAAGCCGTGCCCCAGACTGCCAGTTCCAAAAATTACACCATTTAATTTATTGCCACAAGGTGGATGGGCTGCAAGAAAAGTCCCGTCTTGATAAAAAGTTTCTAACTCTGATTCTGGGAAAAAACCTGCTTTTGAAAGAACAACATACAGAGCCAATGCCGCATGTCCTTTAGACAGAATAACTTTATCACCATCCTGGAATTTCTTGAAGAAAATATAAACCAATAAATCCAAACAGGAAAGAGATGAGCCAATATGGCCTGCATTTGCTTTTTTGTAAAGGGACAATATTTTATATTGACAATCTCTTTTTATCAGTTCAATTTCTTTCATGTAAGGCTGGTTGTTGATTTTCCTTAAATTCGTTCTTTAATTTTATCTTGATGATAAATTATATTGCTTGTTATAGCAATTTACTTAATCGAATTGGCTGAAGCAACTTTTTCTCTTAATTGTTCGTTTTTATTATCCAGTTGATGTTTTAACCCAATTAGAAGAAAATACAACAATAATCCAACTATTGAAGCAATAAGGCTCAGTTTAAAAAAAGGCGGTCTGTAAAACAATTCGATATTGTGACTCCCAGGCCTCAATTCAACCCCTAAAAAACCTATATTGCTCAACAATGGTTCGGTTGGTTTGCCATCAATTATAAAATGCCATCCCTTATCATAAGGAATGCTGAAAAACAATAATTTATTCTCTTTCAATTCAATGCTTGCTTTTATTCTTTTGTTAGTAAAACTTGTCATTTTCATTGTATCAGCCTTTCTCGCATTAACATCGGCAGATAATTCGTCCCATGAATAATTTTTAGTGGTGTCCTGAATATTGAATTGTGATAGATTTTTAAATTTTGTCAAATCAGAGTCCTCTACAACAACAGCTTTGAGAAGTGTTAATTGCTTTTGAAGTACAGTCAGTGACTGATATTGGCTTAAAGGAATATATTTAGTGTATGTGAAACCTAATGGTAAAAAATATTTAGCTTTAAGTATCTTAACATCTGCTATTTGTGTAATAGAATCATACCCAAGCTGTAAAAATTGCGAATTCGCCTGTTTGGTGAGATTATATTTAACACTGCTAAAAAAATGCAAAAGCGGGCGGGTATTAAGTCCAGATGCCCATCGCGACTGGAACTCATCCCCTTTCTTTATTACACCCGCCTCTTCCAAAAACCTGATATAATATTTTTGGTTGAAAGATACATAGGATGATGTGCCGTAGTAGTCTTGCATCTTCGCATCGTTGTAACTTGTGTGTATAGCTGGCCCAGAAGCATATTCCTTATTAAGCCTAAAGAAACCTTTATCAATAGATTTAACAAAAGCTATAGCCTCGTTAGAATAGTCGTTGTAGCCGGTTTTTTGGTGGGCTTCATGACTTGTGAGGGACGCCCTCTCATTTATCGATATACTATTCATATAACCAACCTCAACAAAAACCACTATAATCAAAAGTGTTTTTGCTATGTTCCGATTACCGCTAAAGTTCAGAAAAAGAATAATTCCCGTATAAATCAATAGGAAAACCAAAATCAATGAACGAAGATTTTTTTGTAGAACATTGTCAATATATTCGTAAGGATAATAAAGTAGGATTATTAATCCAACCAATGTCGCACCTAGAATAAACCAATTAATTTTCTTAACCTTATCTAATTCGTTCACAACCATAAGACTAAAAATAAGAAATGCTAAAGAAATGAACAAAGAAAATCCGCGGTAATATGAACCGGTGAATAGCCAAAATGCATATCGGAAAAACGGGAATACGATTGGGATTAAAAATATGGCGAGAAATACGCCAAATATATACTTCTTTTTTCTTTCAAGGAAAATGAAAATTTGGGGGAAAAGCAATAATGGCAGCAACCCCATATAAAACATAGGTGCTTCCATATAGTTGTACCATCCTTTAAAATTACTGCCGTTTCCCAAAAGATCATTAGAAAAAAACCGCATGATCGCAGTAATATTGTGTTCGCGCCCCGCGAGACCAAAAACAGGCTTTGTCATTAGTTCATTTGCGTAGGAAAAACCACCGCCAACCCGTGGGCTGTCCATAAGTGTTTGCAAGGTGCTTACGAGGAAAAAAGAGCTGATCATGACTCCAAGCAAAACAAGTGCAGCCATTTTAAAAGAGCTTAAAAATAGTTTTTCCCACGAAGCGTCGTCTGAAGAAAAATGCCTAAAGAGAAAATAAATTATAAGGAATAACCCATAAAAATAAAGATCAAAAGGCTGTAGCATTGTTATCAGTGCCACTGCAACAGGGAACAAATACCACTTATTATCTTGGTAAAGCCTTTCAAAACTAAGAAGGAGTAAAGACAAAAGACAAGCTTCTGCCGAGAAAATGAACCATCCGCTACCGATAATCATGAATCCACTGAATGTGAACAACAATGTTCCGATGAGCACTGATGTAGATGACAAACGCAATTTTTTCAGTAAATTATAAAAGAAAAAGGCTGTAAGAAGCAGCTTTACTATTTCCATCCAAATAAAACCATATTCAATATTTCCAGTGCCAAAAAGTATAACAATCCAGTTGAACGGATCGGAAAGGCTTGGCATTATATTCTGGCCCATACCTTGAGAAAAAGACCATAAGGGAAGCCCTTCAGTATGCAGGTACTTCGTTAACAAGGTGATTTGAGGCCATGAATAATTTATCGAATCGCTCCCAATATCCTTAAACAAATAATACTTATTCCCGACGATAAAGTCGAAGAAAATAATTATAATCAATACCGAAACCAATCCTAGCGTAATCCAAAGACCATATTTTTCCATGTATTGATCAAGGAAAAATGGCTTGAAAACGGATTTATTGGTTTCCTTTTTTGCGGAAACCTTGGCTGCCGGCTTTATTGTTGGCTTTCGGGTTGGTATTTGTTTCATATCAGCATGTTACATCTTTCCTTTTCGGTTTGTTGTGCGCTTTCGTACCCAAACAGAAAAACACTTATCTTGATTTTAAATGGAGGTTCTATTCGGGTGTTTCCCAATCGAACACAAATTTTTCATGCACTTGTGGCAATGCTTCGCCCCGTTAGTCCCACTGGAATAACAAGTTAGCATGCCATAAAACCGATTAACTTTAATTGTTTTGATCTTGATATTTGCAACAAATATATGAGTAAACCTTTATATCTGCTACGAAGCGAAAGTTATCAACTGCAAAGTTATCAAAATTAAATTGTTTTTAAAAGAATCAGATCAACACATCAGCAATAAAACAGCAATAGAACAATCGATTCCATATTCGGTTCAATTGGTTTTATACATCAACTCAAGTGAAAACTATAATCCAATTTATGTGCTATTGTTAGTGTTTTCAGCCTGTTATAAAACAAATCCAAGCCCGATTGCTCTTGTTATGGAACTGTTTTTTGTTTTATCGAAAAACATCAATTCTTCCAGCAAACCTTTTTTTCGTTATTTTGCACTTCTAAACACTCGAAGCATTTGATCCCACAAGACACTATTTCCCAAATTTTCGATGCCGCCCGCGTGGAGGAAGTTGTTGCCGATTTTGTGGCGTTGAAAAGGCGTGGAAGCAATTTTACTGGTTTGTGCCCTTTCCATAACGAACGAACACCGTCGTTTCACGTTTCGCCTACCAAAGGAATATACAAGTGTTTTGGCTGTGGAAAGGCAGGCAATTCGGTAAATTTTGTGATGGAACACGAAAAATTCACTTATCCCGAAGCCCTCCGCTACCTTGCGAAAAAGTACAATATCGAGATAAAAGAAGAAATAGAAACTGCCGAACAGGTGGCCGATAAATCTGCCCGTGAAGGCTTGATGGCGATTACCGATTTTGCCGCGAAATATTTTGCCGACCAGCTTTTTAACACCGACGAAGGCTTATCGGTGGGCTTGTCGTATTTTCATGGGCGTAGTTTTAGCGACGAAACCATCCACGAATTCCAATTAGGTTACAGCCCCGACGAATGGGATGCTTTCAGCAAAAATGCACAAAAAAATGGGTTTAGCATCGATATGCTGGAGAAATCGGGCCTGAGCATCAACAAAGACGGCAAGCTGTACGACCGCTTCCGCGGAAGGGTGATGTTCCCCATCCATAGCCAAGCCGGGCGCGTTATCGGTTTTGGTGGCCGCATTATGACCTCGGATAAAACCAAGCCAAAATATGTAAACTCGCCCGAAAGCGAGATTTACAACAAGAGCAAGGTACTGTACGGAATTTCATTTGCCAAACATGCCATTGCCGCAAACGATATGTGTTTCCTGGTCGAAGGTTATACCGATGTAATTTCCATGTACCGCGCCGGTGTGCAGAATGTGGTTTCCTCGTCGGGCACCTCGCTCACTGTTGACCA
>CAIRHD010000017.1 GCA_903878265.1 uncultured Bacteroidales bacterium
TGTATAACACCTTGGGTCAAATTATGATGCAGCAAAAACTGAGCGATAACCTTGCACAATTCAGCCTGAACACCGGCACAGGATATTATTTGGTAAAGGTAATAACGGAAGATAATGCTTACACAAGTAAGGTGTTTATTCGGCGGTAAACAGGTATTAACTTTACGGAAAAAAATAAATAACTTTAATTAATTTTCCGGGACAACTTTTACAGGGTTCCAAACCCTGTAAAAGTTAATACCGGAAACCACCGGGAAAAATGGAAACAACAAATCCGTTATAACAAACAATAAATAAAAACCATACTATGAAAAAGACATTCAAATCGCTAATTCTCCCATTAATGTTACTTGCATTTATGGCAATTGCCCAAAGCAGCTTTGCGCAAGGTCCGCCACCACCGCCATCGGGCGTAGGTTCCAAAGGCTCAAGTACTAACCAGGCCCCGAGCAATGGCGGCGGTGCCCCTATCGGCAACGGGACTTTTATTTTGTTAACCTTGGCTGCTGCTTATGCAGGGCGCAAGGTTTATGTGGTGAAAGCTGCCGGAAATCAGGAATAATCCAAATTATATTCACGGGGCAGTTTTCCGAAAAAATTCTGACAGGGTTCAAAACCCTGTCAGAATTGATAACGAAAATATCGGAAAAGGACAAAATAAAGCCAAAACTAACTATTCATAAAATCAAAAGGCCATCCCATAAAAGGGAGGCTTTTGCTGTTTAGTCAGGGCTTCGCGCCAAGCGTAACCCTGAAAAGCACACAAACGGCACCTGTATAAGAAAAATTAGAAATGTTGTTTGCTTTTAAGGGTTCATCGATAGAGCGGGGTGGTTTCGCAATAAGCTGAATAGCCGCTGGTTATGCTGCGGCAGCCTATCCGTACACCGATGAAATGTTGTCGTACTGCTGCAGGAAGCCCGCACCGAGTGGGGAAACCTTCCTGCAGTGCTGCGGCAAGTTAGAACCGAGTAGGGAAACCTCCGCGCGCTGCTGCAGGAAGCTCGCACCGGGTGGAGAAACCTCCCCGCAGTGCTACGGCAAGGTAGAACCACCCAATGCTACCTCCCCGCACTGCTACGGCTGATTTTCCTGTTTTGCGGACTTTTACACCGATTTCAACACGCTCACAAGTAACAACCATTCATATCATAATCAAACAAAAAAAGGCAACTATTCTCCCTCCTCCATTCACCATTATTGCCGCAGATTTCACAGATTCGCACAGATATAAAACTATTTATGATAGTTTGTATGTTAAAAATGACTGAATTGATTAATTCTAATCTGCGAACTTAGCAAAGCGATATCACGCGATGTGTTGAGTAACACAGTGAGACTTCGGCGTGAGCTCAGTCGAACGCTTGCCGAATTGCCTGCAAAAACAAATACCTTTGAAAAGAAAATAAATACATGAGGAAATCTGTGGTTTGTATTAGTATTTCAATGCTTTAAAAGGGCTGAATTGTTACGCCATCTGTAATCCAAGTTTTGACTTTAAATCATATTGTTTAACTTAAACACATATATTCATATTTTATATGTACATTTGCAGTTCCTTAAATAGATTAGAAGTTCTCGCCCGTTAATTATCTCACGCTCTCCTTTCCTATGCACACCTTCCTGAAAAGAGAACCCTATCCTTTGTTTGTGTCTAATGGCCATACAATACCAGATACCCTGATTTGAAAATTCAGGCCTGCGCGTAACCGACCTCTTTGCGGTGCAGCTTGTTCTGCCCACACACGGGTTGTAATAAATATAAACTATAATCAACTTCCTGTATCTTACCTGCTTAAGGTTCCAAACAACTGCCTATTCCATAGAATAGCTTGGTTATGTTAAGGATTCTTCAGGGCTTTGGTTGGGTATAAAATGGATTTATGAGTTTTATGCTTATTTACAACGAATGGTGTAGCCAATTTCAAAAACCGACAATTTGATGCAATTCATTGTGACGAATTGCTTTGTCTGAATCATACAAAGCCGGAAACAAAGCCGGAAAATACAACTTCCTTTTAATTTCTAAACGCAATAAAGCGATAGCGCAGCCCTAAGTAAAACAAGGGACGCTTTGCTTGGGTACAACCGCTGAAACAGCCATGTTTCTGGTCGGAGAAGTCCTTTATCGCATCACGATAAAAGCTCATGCATTGTCATTGTGCTTTTCAGCATTTATGGTGTTCGCTGAAATCAATCGTACATTCCGCTGGTATCTATTCGCTTATACACGGTTTCTGTCAGAAAATCATGATGATTTTTTACTCCAATGGATTTTGCATCAACAATATTCATTAAAAACCAAACAATGAAAAACAAATTACATAATGCATTGTCATCGATAATGCTTTTTTTAATAACCACAGCCGGTTTCGCCCAGATGCCCACCTTAGGTACAGTTGCAAATTTCGCACTTTTTACCCAAACAGGTGCTTTGGTGAATGCCGGCAGTACAATAATTCAAGGTGGTGCTATCGGAACAAACGCAGGTGCTATCACCGGCTTTACTAATGTGATATGTGAACAGCATATACAGAATACTCAAACAGTGCAGTGTGCAGAAGATCTGGTAACTCTCTTTAACGAGATACACAATACTGCTGTCACAGAGGTTTTAACGGCTGTAGTTTTAACTGGTGCGTTTACTGCAGGAGTATATCGTTTAAGCGGTGCTGTAACTATAGCTGGAAATGATACTGTTACATTAGACGCTCAAAATAATCCTGACGCAGTGTTTATATTTAATGTAACAGGCGCATTCACAACTGGATCTCGATCTATGATTATCCTAATAAATGGAGCGAATGCTCAGAGAGTATTCTGGAATATAGACGGTGCTATAACAATAAATGCAGGCGCAAGTGTGAAAGGTACTTTTATCTCATTAGCAGGAGAGGTAACCCTCTGTTCCGCTTCTGCTGTTGAAGGACGCGCAATGAGCATAGCAGGTGTTATTAATATCAACAACTGTATTGTTGCAGGATGTATGATGTCACCAAATCCAACTGTTATTGTAACAGAACCTACTTGCTTAATAGCTACCGGTGACATTGAAATTACATCTCCGTTAGGCTACACATATACTGCTGACAATTTTGTTCATTGTACACCCGAGCGTAGCTTTTTAGCTTTACCCGCAGGAGAATATAATGTTTTTGCAAAGAACACAGAAGGATGTATTTCGTGGAAGAATGTAAAACTACATGATTTTAATCACAATCCTAATTTGGGTTTGGTGACTGATTTTGTTCTTTTTACAACCGCAGGAGCATTGGGAAATACTGCTACAACTGTTATCAATGGTGGTGCCATAGGTACTAATTATGGTGCTATTACAAACTTTCAATCGCCTGTTCCTTCTCTTCAGTATGTTGAAAACGCTATCACCCTTCAGTGTTCTTCTGATTTATTGGCTGCGTTTACTGCATTTCATGCTCTTACTCCCAATGCAGAGCTTCTTGATGCTGATCTTCCTCTTGGTGGACCTAATACTCAGGAGGTGTACACTAAGGGCGTATATCATTGCTATATGGCGGTGACTCTGACAACACAATTGACACTTGATGCACAAGGCGATCCTTCTGCTATGTTTGTTTTTCAAATTACAGGAGCTTTATGGATTGCTGCTGTTGCTCAGATTAATCTAATCAACGGTGCAATACCAAGCAATGTATATTGGATAGTAGATGGTGCTGTCGGATGTGGTGCAGGTGCTCATTTAGAAGGAACTTTTCTTGCACATGAAGGAGCGATCGCTTTAGGCGCTGGTGCTACTGTAAATGGAAGACTTCTGACTATTGCAGGTGCTATTACAACGTATGGTAACGTACTTACAGGTACGGCATTCCCATCGAAGCCTATTGTTACGGTAGTACACCCTACTGCTATAAATCCTACAGGAACTATAACCATAACAGAGCCTACAGGAATGTTTTACAGCATTGACGGATGTACCTATGAGAATACCACGGGTATTTTTACAGGCTTACCTGATGGCACATACAATGTTACAGCAAAAAGCCCTACCGGAACCAGCAATACCACAACTGTTATGCTACTACTACCCGCAACGGTATGGATAAGTTCTCTAAATCCTGACTGGAATGTTGCCGACAACTGGAATCCCTCTGGTGTACCTACAGGATTGGTTAATGTGACTGTTTCTGATGTAAGCCCTTTTTCCGGCCCAACCGTTAACCAGAGCACTGACTTACCTGCACTATGCCATGACCTTACCATTGAAAGCAGTGCATCCCTTACCATTGCTGCCGGCAAAGCACTCAGCGTGAAAGGAATCTTTACCAATTATGCTGGCAACATTGGCCTCGTGATTCAATCCACCGCAAATGGCACTGGCTCATTAATTCACAACACAGCAAATGTTGACGGAACTGTGGAACGGTACATCCCTGCCGCTGTTTGGGGAACATGGAATGATGGCTGGCATTTCCTCACATCACCTGTGGCCGACCATGCCATTACCGGCGCGTTTACAGTTATTCCGGCAGATGAATATGATTTTTATGCATGGAGCGAGAAATACAACGAATGGATAAACTTCAAAGAAACCGTTGCACCGTTTTTTACCGATGCAGATGTAAATGGAAGCACCACATTCGGACTTGGGAAAAGCTACATGGCAGCTTATAAAACCACTGACACAAAAACATTTTCAGGAATTCTCAATGTTGCGGATGCTTCGGTTATCGGACTTGGTATTTCAACGGGGATCAATCGAAGCTGGCATCTCATAGGCAATCCTTTTACAAGTGCGCTAACTTGGGATGAAACAATAGCTTGGAACAAAATCAACATTGGTGGTGTGGCCAATATCTGGAATGAAGCTGGGCGAAGTTACACTCCCTGCAATGCCGGTGACCCGATACCTGCGGGCAACGGATTTATGGTGCAGGCAAGCGGTGGTGGAAGCGGTTCGTTCACTATTCCTGCAGTCAAACGCGTACACAGCGCCCAGGATTGGTATAAAAACAGTGATTATCCTGTAGTTAAGTTGTTTGCCCACAATCTCGATGATCCTTCCTTTCAGGAAAGCCAGATAAGGTTCAATCCACAATCAACATCCGGCTTTGATCTTGAATTTGATAGCGACTTTTTACCGGGTTATGCACCATTGTTTTATTCAAAAATTGATGGTTTGCCTACCTCGGTGAACAGCCTGCCTGCATTAGTGGTAGAAACTGTGATCCCGTTCAGCTTTATAAAAAATGAGGGCACCAATTTCTCGATAGAAGCCACGGGCCTCGAATCCCTTGGACAAACAGCTATTTATCTGCGCGATACTAAACTTAGGATAAACCACAACCTATCAGAAAATCCGGTTTATACATTTACCTCCTTCGCTGGCGATGCACCCGAACGGTTTGAGTTGCGTTTTGGCACAACTGGTATAGGCGAA
>CAIRHD010000018.1 GCA_903878265.1 uncultured Bacteroidales bacterium
AATGGCGATATTCCTGAAATCTGGTTCGATACGGAGAAAGTCGAAAAGATTTTCTTTAATCTTTTATCAAACGCTTTTAAATACACTAATGAGTACGGCTCTATAGTAGTGCAAATCACTGAGTTGAAATTGTCGGAGTTGCAGGGAAGCCGAAAGCAGCCCAATTGTATTGAAATTATTGTTAAAGATACAGGTATCGGAATTGCGCCTACCGAACTTCCATTGATTTTCGAAAGGTTTTATCAAATACCCAAAAGCGAGAGTGCCAATCGTAAAATTGATAGCTCTGGCATTGGTCTGGCATATACCAAAAGACTGGTAGAATTACATCACGGCAGCATTTCTGCTGATAGTGAACCAGATAAAGGTTCAGTTTTTTCAGTGCGTTTGCCTGTTGGAAAAAATCACCTGAGCGATTCCGAAATTAAGGAAGAAGCTACTTTTCAACTCATAATGGATTATGAGGACTTGACCTCTTCGCAAGTTGAAAGTATGCATCAGGGTGAATCCACTAATAACAAAGGAAATGATAAACCAATTTTGCTTGTAGTTGATGATAATCCTCAGATATGCAGCGTAATAGCTAATAAGTTTGGCAAAGCTTATCATGTGCTCACCGCACTAAATGGAATAATTGGTCTCGAAACGGCTAAAAAACATTTGCCCGACATTATTATTTCGGACATAATGATGCCAGAAATGGATGGCATAAAGTTCTGTCAAAAAATAAAAGGGGATTTCAGCACTTCGCATATCCCGGTAATATTGTTAACTGCAAAAAGTGGTGATGAGAACCAGATTGCCGGGCTAAAGACTGGAGCCGATGCCTATATTTCTAAACCTTACAACCCTGAATTGTTGCAGGTTACAATTGATAACCTAACTGCAAACAGGAAATTGCTACGTACAAAATTTGCTGAGCAACCCAATTTCGTCCCTGCGGAGGTTGTCAGCAATAAAATGGATGAACAATTCCTGGTGAAAATAATACAGTTAATTGAAAATGATCTGGATTCTGATACGCTCGATGTAACCAAGCTGAGCCGCGAAGTGGCCATGAGCCGTTCGGTATTATACCGGAAACTTAAAGCTTTGACTGGTAGTTCGATACAGGATTTTGTGCGGGTGGTAAAATTGCGCAAAGCAGCCCGGCTGCTGCTCGAAAGTGACTGTCCTATTTCGGACGTCGCATTTCAATCAGGTTTTTCAAATTCAAAACATTTCAGTACAGCATTCAAGCGGCAGTTTGGCAAAACGCCAAGCGAGTACAGAGTCAAAGCCTGATTTCAGGTTTAGTCAATCAGTGTTTATATTTTGATTTTTTCGAATTTGTATTATTCACCATTTATTTCAGCATTGCTCCTTATCCTTATAAATTGAAACAATTATAATTTTACCGAACTCCTATTTGAGCATTGGCATTCTTGAACAACCTTGAACATTGAACAATCTTGAGCCTTGAACAATTTTGATCATTCAATCATGCCATTCTTTCCTTTGGTTTGAAAAGAAACCTATTTGAACAGTAAGGAAACCCCTTTCGATCAGGGACTATTTAATTTAGCAGCATTAAATTAACAGCTATGCATACAAAAGCCCGTAAACTTCTGATCTGGCAAACCGTACTTTTAGTTGCTATTGTCGCTATGCTTTTGCTGATAATTTACCTGTAAATACAATTTTGCCTAAGCAATTGATTCTTCAACCAAAATCTTCTTTCGATTACAAACCTTCAACAATATGAAAACAAATTCTTTACGCAGTTTATTGATTTTCCTGCTTATACTAGCCGGATGTACGCAGGCCGTTAAAGCACAGGTACTTATGTACGATAATTTTAATTATCCGGCAGGCGATTCACTTATCTGGCATAATTGGCTTACCCAGCAAACCAATGTAACCAATGCTATTCTGGTTGCCAATGAAGGATTGTCGTATACAGGGTATCCATGTTCAGGAGTTGGAAAGGCCGCCGCCGTGGGAACAACAGGGCAGGATGTTTTCAGGGGTTTTGTGAAACAAACGCTTTCAGGAACTAATTTATACATGGCACTCCTTGCCAAAGTAACCATGGGTGCAACCGGAGATGCATTTATCACTTTTAAGGAATCGCCGACATCCCCCACAAACCTGAATTACCGCGGCAGGGTTTATGCAAAAGTGGATGGTTCAAACAACCTGGCTTTTGGTATATCCAAAGGAGCAATTACAGCTCCTGCATCTGCTAATTATTCTGCATTCAACTACAGCTTAAATACAACCTATTTACTAGTGGTAAAGTATAAAATAATCGAAGGCACTACAAACGACAGTGCTTTCCTTTTTATCAACCCGGTAATTGGTAGCCCTGAACCTACACCTTCGGTTACAGCAACTGATATAACAGCTTCCGATCTGGGTCTGGGTTCGGTTATGCTGAGGCAAGGGAATACTGGTTCTTCACCAACGGTAATTGTTGATGGTGTAAGGGTTTCAAAAACCTGGCAAAGTGTTCTCGCCGTAAGTAATATTGCAACCTTAAGTAACATAAAGGTTGATGCATTAACGGTATCTGGTTTTGACCCGGAAATAACCACATACAATGATACCGTTCCAGCTGCTCAACCAACTGTGACAGTAACTGCAACCACAACCGATTGGGCGGCAACAGCAGTTATTAATACAGCAGCTTCAGTTCCCGGTGTTTCAACTATAATTGTTACTGCCGAAGATGGCACAACAACTAAAACCTACACTTTAAATCATGCTTATGCTTACTACACGATCAACGCCTCAGTCCAGCCGGGTTCCACTGGCAGTGTTGCCGGAAGCGGAATATATGGACAGGGTTTTTCTGCTACATTAACGGCAACTCCAGCCACCGACTATATTTTCCTAAACTGGACTGAAGGTGGAAATGTAGTGAGCTCGAGCAGTACATATACTTTTAATGTAGCTGGCGACAGGACTTTGGTTGCCAATTTTGTTCCTGCATCTTTTCAGGTTACTGCAACGGCAGTTCCTATTGATGGAGGAACTGTTTTCGGTGCCGGTGCTATACCTTATGGCACAAATGCAACTTTAACTGCCAATCCAGCAACGGGCTTTACTTTTGCCCAATGGACTGAAGGTGCAACTGTACTTGGCTCAAATCCACAATTGGTTATTGCGAATGTAACTTCAAACCATGATGTGGTTGCACAGTTTCAGGTGCAGGTCTTCAATATAACCGCAAGTGCCAATCCTACTGAAGGTGGAGTTGTAACGGGATCAACGGCAGTATCTTATGGCTCGAGTGCAACAGTTTCGGCTGCTGCGAATGCCGGGTACATATTCGAAAATTGGACCGAAAACGGAACTGTTTTAGGCACAAGTCCTGAATTAACGATAACCAATATTACAGCGAACCATAACATTATTGGGAATTTTGTACAAAGTGTAAACACATACACCGTTTCAGCATCAGCTAACCCACCGCAGGGAGGAACCATAACCGGTTCAGGCAATGTTACCCAAGGTGGCAACATTACACTTCAGGCGATTGCTAACCCGGATTATATTTTCTTATATTGGACAGAGAACGGTACCAATTTAGGCACTAACCCTGAAATAACTATTAGCAATGTTTCAGCTAACCATAACCTGATTGCCAACTTTTTATCAACGGTCAGCATTCCAGAAAATGAGAGCAACCAGGTGAATATATTCCCTACAGTTACTACCGATTTCTTCAAGGTACAATCAAGCCTCGAAATGAAAGAAATAACAGTCTATAATCTGGTTGGACAAATAATTTTCAGTCTGAAATCCAGTGGTAAAGAAGTGCAACTGAATGCAGGTTCCTGGAGAAATGGGGCATATTTAATCAAAATACTCACAGCCCAGGGAGTGGTAACCCGCAAGGTGTATGTTAAATAGAATTCATGAAAGGACTTCAATTGAAAGTAATCTTAAAAGGCATCGAAAAAAATTGGTTGATTGGCGTAATTTGAATAGCTTGAATTTCATTGTCGAAAGTCCCGGGTAATTCCGGGATTTTCTTTTCCTTGAAATGACACTCAAAAGAATCTGGTAACTGGTTAATTGGGTTTCTTGGCCAAGTTAGAAACCATATTGAACTAAACAGAAACCCATCCATTCATCATAATTATTAATTTTATCACTTCGAATTTCTTTACTAAGAGATAACCCCGGCTAATAAATATTAACCTAACCAGAAGAATACTAACAAACGGGGTTTGTTTTTTATACAGAAATTCAGGCTATACCAAGCAAATTGAAAACAAATAAAATAACTCCACGCAACATGAAAAAACAGCTACTTTTTTTACTGGTTATTGGCCTTTTCCTTGTGTTTACAAGGCCGGCATTGGCTCAGGTCTATCATTTTCAGGAAGGGTTTGTAACAAACGCACCACCGGTAGGATGGCTTACAACCAATGTAACTTATTCTACCACTCACAATAATGGATTGTACGATGGTACATATTCGGTTAAACTAAAGCCAAATGAATCCTTTTTAATGTTGAAAGCCCTCAATACTGCTGCCAACATGCAATTTTATGTTAAAGTGAGGGATACAACAAAACTGAGCAATTTCCATCTTACGATAGAAAAATCATACGATAAAATTGCATGGTCGGAAATCAAGAAAGACCCATGCGATATGAAGAATGACTCAGTGTTTCAATTGGTTAATGTTGCGGTAAACGATGCTGCACCTGAGTTGTATATCCGTTTCCATGCAGCTTCTGTTAATGGGACTGCCGCTTTAGGGCTTTGTTATATCGACGATGTAAGTGTTACTAAAATGGAAATTTCGCCAAACGATGCCACACTTACCGATCTGACATTTAATGGTACCAGCATCGAGAGTTTTACGGCTTCAAATTTGGATTACACCATGGAGGTCCCGTATAATGTAGAACAGATTTTGATGGGAGGAACACCAAATAACCCAAGTGCTACAGTAGTAATAACAAATCCGACAAATTTGCGGGGTTACGAAGCTGACAGGACAGGCACGGTTAAAGTAACTTCTCAGGATGGAACTGTTACCAAAAACTATAAAATTGTATTTACTGTTTCTGATTACATTTACAAAATCGGTTTCGTAAATACCGGCGATGGTGTGATGCCTTTGCCGGGCTGGCGTGGCGGATATACTTATACAACTAACACAGTTGTACCAGGAGGCGGAAACCATGGCACATTTACGGGTTTGGCAGCACTAAAGTTTATGCGTGGCCAACCCGACAAAATAGGGTATCTTACTAGTGCAAAGTATATTAAATCCGATACGCTTTCCTTTTGGCTTGC
>CAIRHD010000019.1 GCA_903878265.1 uncultured Bacteroidales bacterium
AGCAAACCCCAGAAATTGTCGTTTTCGCCGAAATTGATTGGGCCGTCCATAGCCTCCATCCCACGTTGCACCAACCATGCCTTGCAGGTTTCGAAAAGGATTTCGGCAGCCTTATAATCCTCGATACACTCGAAAAAGCCCATCCCACCCGTTGGCACATTGAATGTATAGGCTTTTTTTGTGTTTATAAATGCTGCGACGCGGCCAACAAGATTGTTGTTTTCATCGAAAAGTATCCAACGTGTAGCTTCCCCATGGTTGAAGAACACATTTTTTGAGGGTGTAAAAATCCCTTCGACAAAATCGTCGGGCGGACAAACGAAATTTGGGTCGTTTTTATAGATTTTGCGCATCACATCGTGAAAAAGCTTCTGGGTGCGCTTGTCGTCAACACATTTTAACCGATATTCCATGCTTAATGGGGCTAACATTTTTGCAAAGGTAAAAAGTTTATTAAATTTCAAGCAACCGCTTCTAGTGTTGGTAATGTGAAACAGAATTCGCTTCCTTTATCTACTTCACTCACAACCCAGAGTTTACCACCATGTTTTTCAACAAAATCCTTACAGATAATAAGACCCAATCCTGTGCTGGGTTCGCCCTCGGTGCCTTTGCGGCTGGTATTTTCGTCAATTTGGAAAAGTTTGCCAATCATATCCTTATCCATCCCAATACCCGAATCCTGAACGCAAATTTTAATGCTTCCATCAGCTTCGTGTTTCGCCGAAAGGTTAATTTTACCTGCTTTTGGCGTAAATTTTACCGCATTTGAAACAAGGTTGCGCAGTAAGGTCTGAAGAATGTTGCTATCGGCAAAAACGTTCATCCCATCAGGTATTTGGTACGAAATTTCAATTCCTTTATTCCGCGCAAGTTCGAGTACCATGATGAGGCTCTCGTCGATAATTGGTTTCAACTCCAAAGTTTCGGGGTTGAAAGGGATCATGCCTTGTTCAATTCGAGTCCAGTGAAGTAGGTTTTCGAGCAAACGGTACAAATTGGTTGCTGCGTTGCGCATATTTACAGCAATATTTTGTATTTCCGACATGGTAAGGCTTGGCAAGTCTTCGGCCATTATTTGTGTCAAACCAAGGAAGCCGTTGAAAGGACTGCGCAGGTCATGGGCAATAATGGAGAAGAATTTATCTTTTTCGGTGTTTATTTTCCGGAGTTCCTTGTTTTTCTCCTGTAGTTCCAGTTCAGCCTTTCTGCGTTCGGTAATATCGCGTACACTGAAAACGAAATTTGTTATTTTCCCTTTGTCATCTTTTATACGTGATCCATTCACTTCAATATCAACTATATTTCCGTCGGGGCGAAGACCAAGATATTGGTTTGGACCGGTTTTTATGCCTTGCGACATCAAGGTGGCATGAGCAAATGCGCGTTCCCTGTCACCGGGTGCAATAAACTCGGTAAAATGACGGCCAAGCATTTCTTCTTCTTTATTTAATCCAACCAGCGCAAGTGCGGATGGGGATACCATTGTATATTTTCCATCAAGATCTGAAATAGTAATGGCATCGGGCGAAGCCAAAAGGATTGCCCGGTAAACGGATTCGCTCCTCTTCAGGGCTTCTTGGGCTTGTTTGCGTTCAGAAATATCACGGAAAGTACCCATAAACACCATTTTGCCATCAAGCAATATGGATTGGCCCAATATTTCGACAGGGATTAAAGAACCATCATGGCGAACCACTTCTTTTTCAACTACTTGGGTAAACCCCTTGTTTTTCGATTCCTGAATGTGTTGGTAAAATGTAGCTTTCGACTCGGAATGTATATTTTGTGGATGTAATTCGTATTGGAACATGCCCACAATTTCGGTACGGTTCTTACCTAGCAATCGGGAAGCCGCATTATTTGCATCCAATAATTTTCCGGTTTCAGGATCAGCCAAGATAATGGCATCGGGAGCACCTTCGAATAAAACCCTGAAGCGTTCTTCACTTTTTTTAATTGCCTCCTCGGCTTTTATTCGGTAGCTTATGTCAACAATAATGCCCCGCAAACCGATAGGGATATTGTTTTTTACAATCTGGTTCGAGTAAACCAGTGCTTGAAATGTTGTGCCATCCCGCCGCAACATAGTATATTCGTTACTCACCACTTTATGAGGATACAATATCACGTTCCTGATATTTTCAATAGCCCTGGCTTTCGATTCAGGCGTATAGAGGTCGAGGGTATTCAGGCCAATAACCGGATAGTCGTCAGGGTAGCCTAAAATATTGAAAGCCTGTTTGTTTACATAAGTGAGCTTACCTTCAACATCGGTTTCGAAAACTATTTGGGGCAACAGGTCAGCCATTTCCCTGAATTTGATTTCGCTTTCGAGCAGGGCTTCCTCAACTTTTTTTCGTTTGGTAATGTCAACAAATGAGCACACTACCTGGTCAATGGATCCATCAGGATTTAATTGCGGCTCAGCATCAACAAGTAGCCAAACACGGTCGCCTGACAAAGGCCTGTAAACCCCCATCACCACATTATGTACCGGTTCATGAGTTTCAATTGCCATTGGCACCGGATGTGTATCCCCGGGAAATGGCGAGCCATCTTCGTGGATAACATTCCAGTCGGGGTCGAAGGAAGTTTTGCCAAGTAGCTGATCATTAGTTAGTCCTAATAGTTCTAGAGCTTTGGGGTTGCTGAGAACTATTTCGGCATCTGGTGTTTGTAGCAATACACCAACCTGCATATCGCGTACAAGGTACCTGAATTTTTCCTCGCTTACCTTTAATGCAGCTTCTATTTCTTTTCTTTCGGTTATATCGCGGAAATTAATAACAACGGATTCAATAATCGGGTCAGCCAGAAGGTTGGTGAAAGTACTTTCCACCCATTTCCAATTGCCATTAATATCCGAAAAACGATATTGAAGTGTCGAAATATGTGAAGGGTCATTGATTATTTTGACCATTTCGGCCAAAACCATTTCCCTGTCATCGGGATGAATTTTATCATTCCTGTGGACTTCGGCCAAATCCTGTTGAAGGCTATATCCGAATATCTTCCGTGCCGATGGACTGGCATATTTGTAATTTCCTATCGCATCTATCTGAACTATTCCATCAGGTGCGTTTTCGATAAGTGCCTGATAATGTTTCCCAAGTTTTTGGATTTCCTGTTCAGCCTTTTTGCGTTCCGAAATATCGTGGGAGATTACTTGTACACCTAAAATCTTACCGTCGATACCTTTGATAAGGGTGTAATTTGATAAAAACCAAAAATTACCTGTAGCCAGAGGTACCGAATCTTCATATTCAACGCTTTTGTTAGCTTTACCCAAATCCTTTATCCTCGAAAAATATTCTGATGCTGTTTTTTGTCCGAAAACTTCGGCAATGGTTTTGCCAACATAATCTTCCGATTTACCACCAAGGTTTTGCAGCGCTTTGGAATTGAACAGGAGTATTTCGCCTACCAAACTATATAAACCAATTCCGATGCCTGAATTTTCGAGAAGATACCGGTATTTGTACTCTGCTTGCTGAAGTGCTTCCTCTGATTGTTTTTGTCTGGTAATATCGGCTATAAAACCTTCGAGATGGTTTAATGACCCATCGGCATTGAAAATACCTATGCCTCGCTCCCAAACATTTTTTACGCTCCCGTCTTTAGTTACAATCCGGTATTCGAGTTCGTAATGGTCTTTTTCCTTGATGGCATCCTGAATTGTTTGCCAAACGTATTCGCGATCGTCGGGGTGGATTATTTCATTGAAAAGTATAGTTTTTCTGTAGGTAAATTCTTCATTCAGGTAACCTGTTAGTTCCAGGGAACCTTCGCTCACAAACGCCATTGTCCAATCTTTGTCGTTGGAGCAGGAATACACCATTCCCCGAAGATTCCCCAATAGTGACGAAAGTGCAGTTTTGCTTAACCTCAATTCTTCCTCGGCGAATCTACGTGAGGTAACATCTATCACAAATACCGATAATCCTATGATGTTTCCATCTGCATCTTTAATTGCGCTGTAATAATTATCGTACCAGATGCGGGAAAACATCTTATCGCCATATTCTTCGGTAAGGGTAAAATAGTCGCCTTTCAACACCCGGTCAAAATTGGCTTTCGCTTTCTTTTTATCTTCCGGGTCCGAAATGCAATCAAGCATGTTCATCCCGGTATGGATATCAACTCCCCATATCTTTTTTATTGTTTCTTTATGAAAATGCGTAAATGCGGTGTAACAATAGTTCAAATCCAGAGCAAATACGATAATATCAATTGGGCTTTCAATAAGCGAATGAAGAAGGCTAAAATCCTTACGGTATTTTGCCTCGTTTATTTGCAATGCTGCTTCCGAAAGTTTGCGTTCGGTAATATCATTGAAAATTGTGGCAAAACTTCCTATGTAAGGGCTATAAACCGAAATAGAAAAGTGTTTGTCCAAAGGTGGGAAATAGGTTTCAAATAACTTTGCTTCTCCGGAAAGGGCTACTTGTAAATAAGTCTCGAAAAAAGGTGGATACTCTACCTTATAAGCTTCCATGCTTGTTTTTCCGATAACGGATTCACGTTCAATACCAAGAAGGAAACCGAATGCCGGATTGGTTTCAATAATTCTATAATCAGTAGCAACGCCTTGGGAATCATATATAAGTTCATGAAGGGCAGCACCTTCGGCCATATTGTAATACAGAGCTTGGAATTTCTCCTCACTTGTTTTGATTTTTTCCTGAGCTACATTTTTTTCGGTTACATCCGAAAAAACCAAAACTACCCCGCTTATTTTGCCTTCCTTGTTTTTAATAGGGGCGGCACTGTCGGCAATCATATATTCGTCGCCAGTTTTGGAAATCAGGGTAGTGTTGTTAGCCAACGTAGTAATATTGCCGCTTTCAAGCACTTTTTTTACAGGATCGAATATGGCTTCCCTTGTTATTGGGTTGATGATTTGGAAAACCTCGGACAAAGGCTTGCCCAAAGCTTCGGACAGTGCCCATCCACTGAGTGCCTCGGCGATAGGGTTAATATTTACTACTGAGCCTTTATCATCGGTTGTTATTACACCATCTCCAATAGAATTAAGGGTAATGGCAAGATTCTCTTTGCTTTGTTGAAGCTGAAATGTGGCATTTTCGCGTTCCTGAATTTCATTTTTCAAAAGGAGGTTTTGATAGGCTTTTCCCGAAAGCTGGTTGGCAAAGACAAAGAGCATATCGGCCAATTTCATAAACTTATCGATAGGCATTGCAGGTACATCTGCCAAAGCAAGCAAAAACTCATTACCGTCGGCACCAATTTCGTCGGCATATTTTAGCCAACGAGGCTCTTTCAGGTCTCCGCTCCGAACTTGTCCGATCAACCAATTCGCAATGTGTTTATCGCCAACAGTTATGCAAGCACCAGCATCCCACAAGCCACCACTCAAACAAGGCTGTACTGTAGCTCCTGAAGGGTTATAACCTCCAATAATAGCATCGGATTTATAGCAATTCCTACATCCCTTCTCGGTTTTGCGGATTATATTGTTGCACAAATGTGTGAAATTACTTGGCGCAGTAATTGGCGTGCCATCAGGATGGGTTATTATGGAAGCTACTCCGGTAGCGTCCGAAAACAAATCCTGAATCTGTTGAATTTCCTTGAGATCGAAGATGTCGGCAAATTGGATGCTGCCCGTTTCGTCTATATTTTCCATGTTTTACAGGTGCTTGAGGGTAAAGAGTGGTGAAAGTTGAAAGGCTTGGCAGAAACCATTCGAAGGTTTAACTTCGACTTGATTCGGCTTTACCCAGCAACATTCACTCGGAGCAACGCATTTTCAAATTATCAAATTACCAAATTATCGCATTTCTAAACTATCGCATTTTCGCATTACCACATTTTCAAACTAATTTACGATGTATAAAGGCAAGGTAAAATAACAAGTTGAACCTATTCCCACTTCGCTTTCAACCCATAGCTTGCCACCTTGTTTTTCGGTAAATTCTTTACAGATAATCAAACCCAGGCCAGTACTTGGTTCGCCTTCGGTGCCTTTTCGGTTTATTTGTCCATCAATGCGGAATAGTTTGCCAAGCATGGTTTCATCCATCCCAATTCCTGTGTCCTTTACAGTAACTTCAACCTGATTGTTGAACAGCGGTTTGGCTTCAATTTGTACAGTTCCACCTCTTTTTGTAAATTTCAATGCGTTGGAAACCAGGTTGCGTATGGTTGAGCCTACCATGTTGAAGTCGGCAAGGGCTTCCAAATTTGCTGGGATTGCGAGGTTTATAGCAATTTCCTTGCTTTTGGCGATTTCCATGATGGGATTCAGGCAGCGGTCAAATTCGTACATCAAATTGTAGGCTAAAGGCTTACAGTTTATCATGCCACTTTTTAAGCGCGACCATTCAAGGAGGTTTTCGAGCAAATCGTGTAGGTTTATGGCTGAATCCCTGATGTTAACGGCCATTTCCTGAATTTCGCCCAGTTTTAATTTATGAATTGCATTTGCCAATATATAGGTGTTTCCCAGAAAAATATTGAAAGGGCTTCGTAAATCGTGGGCAATAATGGAGAAAAATTTGTCTTTTTCACGGTTCAGTTTAAAAAGTTCATTGTTTTTTTGCCTCAACAAGGCTTCTGCTTGTTTGCGCCTGGAAATATCCCTGAAAATAGATTGGTATGTGCCATTGGGCATCATTTTGGTACGCATTTCAACTTCAATTTCGGTTCCGTCGGGCTGCTGTATAATGCGTTCGCTTACTACAGTTTCACCGTTTCTAAGCCTATCAAACCGCATTGGGAACTCCACTAAACTTTCGGGTTTGAAAAATGATTGGTTAATGTGTTTGCCAAGCAATTCCTCCCGGCTTCTACCTGCCATTATACAGATGCAGGTATTTGCATCAATTATAATTCCATTATTTGAGCCAACCAACACACCATCAACAGCAAGTTCGATCAAATCGCGGTACATTTCGCGGCTTTGCAACAAAGCATTTTCTGCTTGTTTGCGTTCGGTAATATCGATGGTATAACCTGCCAGAAAATTTATATTGTTATTAGAAATTGGGTATTTGATCGTGGTATAATTTCTTCCATTAAAGTCTTCGTCCTGGTCAAAAACAATGCCATTTGAAACAACTTCCCAATCGTCGGCTACCATTTTTTCAGCAAAATCGGCAGGGAACAGATCAAACATGTTTTTTCCATCCATCTGTGAACCAGGAATGCCAATCATTTCTATGTAATTTTCGCTAGCCTTCAGCACTTTGCTCCCTGTAGGGCATACTTCCTTTATAAAAGTATAAATAGGCGACGATTTCATAAACAACGAAAACAGTTCATTGCTCTCGCGAAGTGCTGTAGTTGCTTTTTCCAATTCTTGGTTGCGCAATTGCAACTGTAAATTGTTGTAGGCTTTTTCTGATAGTTGGTTTGCAAAGGCAAAAAGCATTTTGGCAACTTTATTAAACCTTTCGGACGACATAACCGGAACCTCATTCAGAGCTTCCATGAAAACCTCCCTTTCAACCCCAATTTCATCGGCGTACAACAACATACGCTGTTCGTCAATTTGCTGGTCGCGCACCTGGCCTACCAGCCAATTTGCAATATGCACGCCACCAACGGAAATGCTTGCACCTGCATCCCATAAACCGCCACTAAGGCAAGGCTGAACTATCGGCCCCAATGGGTTCAAACCACCAATAATGGCATCCGACTTGAAGCAGTTTGAAAGCCCTAATCCTGTTTTACGGATAATATCGCTGCACAAACGGCAGAAGTTGCTTGGTTTTGTAATAGGAATGCCATCGGGTTGGGTAATGATTGAAGCCACACCGGTTGCATCCGAAAACAGATCCTGGATATTCTGGATATCGTCGAGATTAAAGATGTCGGAAAATTTGATGGTCGATGTTTTCGACAGTTCTGGTTCCAGTGTACCCTTTTTACTTGCCATACTCTATGTTTCATTAATTCTTAACTGCATTAGCCGGGAGAATTCATTTACCAGGACTTGGTTCTTGGTTTATGTTCTATTGGCAGCCAATAATGCACTTGTATTTTTTTTGTGCTAACTCTGAATGAACGCCTTATTTACAGAGATGAATGTTAATCCATCTGGATTGGAAAAGTCATTGTAATTTTATTCAAAACCTTATCGAATGGCCAACGCAGTAGCAAATCAGGTTTTGCTTTGGGTTTCTGCCAGGTATTTTTTCAGTATTTCGACCAAAGCTTTGTGGTCGATCGGTTTTGTAAGAAAATCGTCCATCCCAGCCGAAATGCATTTTTCCTTTTCACCTTTAACAGCCCCGGCGGTTAGTGCCACAATTGGGATATTGCTTCCTTTGCCATGTTCGTATGCCCTGATTCTTTCGGTTGCTTCTAAGCCGCCCATCACCGGCATTTGTATATCCATAAAAATCAAGGTCGGATTGTTTTCGATGGCCTTTTCAATAGCCAGTTTCCCATTTACAGCCTCAATAACCATAACGTTTGGAAGCATTTGTTTAATTATTGTTGTAATCAACAGCATGTTTAAAACATTGTCTTCAGCAACAAGTATAACAGGGGCACTGTTGTTGGTATATAAATCTGAAAAACCATGCACTGCAACTTCGCTTTCCACATGTTCGTGGTCGGGATAGGTATGAATACTTTTGAGATAGTGCAACAGTTCATGCGATTTTACAGGCTTGGTAAGGTTAAACCGCACCCCGAGTTTTTTACATTCGTCGTAAAGAGCAAGGTCATCGGACGAACTGTGGAGCAGGATTACAGGTTGCTTTTCGGGTGGAAGCACTAATTGTTCGCGAATCATCCTAATTGTATCAATACCATTTAGATAAGGCATGTGGTAGTCAACTATTATTGCATCGAAGGCTTTGGATCTTTCAATGATTTTGAGTGCCGACAGCCCATTGTCAACACCCACAAACTCTATGCCCCAGCTAATGAAAGTATGTTCAAGGATGAGGCGGTTATTGTCGTTGTCGTCAATAACCAGTATGCGGTTTATGTCGGTTAGGCTACCGTAGTGTAGTTTTTCTCCAACTTCATATTCTGTTTCCAGTGTAAAAAAGAAGGTGGATCCAGAGTCGGTTTCGCTAAGAATTTCGATTTTGCTCCCCATTTTTTCAGCTAGCATATTGGATATGGCAAGCCCAAGCCCTGTACCTCCAAATTTGCGTGTGGTTGAAGAATCTGCTTGTGTAAATGCCTTAAACAGTTTCAACTGTTGTTCGATGTTCAGCCCAATGCCTGTGTCGCGAATGGAAAACTTGAACCGACCTTTGGTTTCATCCAGTTCGAAAAAAGTTACTTTTAACTCCACTTCGCCTGCTTGGGTAAATTTAACAGCATTGCTCAACAGGTTTACCAGGATTTGTTTTAACCTTGTGGGGTCGGCAAAGGCAAAACGTGGCATGTTAGGCTGAATGTTCAAAAGCAGTTCAAGCCCTTTTTGGGAAGCGTGGTATTTGATAATATCGGAAGCATGTTCGGTAAGTTCGATAATATCGGTTTTAATAAAATCGAGTTCCATTTTACCAGCTTCTATTTTCGAAAAATCGAGAATGTCGTTGATGATGCTCAAAAGCGAATGGCCGGAAGTATTAACATTTTCGGTATATTGTTTTTGTATCTTGGTAAGCGGGGTTTTTATCAACAGGTCTGTAAAACCGATAATCCCATTTAGTGGCGTGCGTATTTCGTGGCTCATATTGGCCAAGAATTCCGATTTAGATTTATTGGCCACATCGGCATCGTATTTGGCTTTTATGAGTGCGGTTTCGGTATTTTTCTGCTGGGTTATGTCCCAATTGGTACCAATCATACGGAGCGGCTTGCCAGCCTCATCGCGTAACACAAAAGCTAAAGCCCTTATATTTCGGACTGATCCATCGGGCCAAACCACGCGGAACTCGGTGTCAAATTCTTTTTCACCTCTTAATGCCATTTGTATTTCGGCATCACCTTGGGCTTTATCGTCAAAGTGTAAACCTGCCTGCCAGGTTTCGTAAGCGCCATCGAAATCTTTTTCGTCAACGCCATAGAGGGCAAACATCTGGTTGTCCCACAAAAGCTGGTTGTTTACCACATCAAAATCCCACACCCCTACCCCACCGGCACGTGTTGCCAATTCGAGGCGGGTGGTAATTTGTTTTAAAGCTTCTTCTGCCTGTTTGCGTTCGGTAATGTCGCGGCTTATGCCAAGCACGCCAATAACTTCCCCATCGGGACCAAGATAAGGTGTTTTAAGTGTGTCAACCAAAGCTTTCCGGCCATCGGTATAAGTAATCCACACATCGTTATGGCTGGGCTTGCGCGATTCCATCATTTGCACATCCTGTTCCCTGAAAGCCGCTGCAATCTCATTATCGAAAAGATCATAGTCGGTAATGCCAACAATTTCGTCCCTTTTCAAATTGCAAAATTCGGCAAAAGCTGGGTTGCCGCCCAAGTAAACGCCATTTACATCTTTAAAAAAAATAATGTCGGGGATGGAATCGAGCAAAGAAGCAATGAGTCCCGACTGCCTTGTTTTTTCTTCTTCGGCCTGCTTGCGTTCGGATATATCGCGCTCAATAAACAGTATGCTTTCGGGCTTGCCGCTGGCATCGTATAAAACGGTAGAATTTACATCGACATAAAATCTACTATTGTCCTTTTTAATGGCGATATATTCGGTGATTTTTCGCCCACCTTGGCCCGAAAGCAATCTGCCGATATTTTCTTTCAACAAGGTATGATTCGAAGGGTCGATAAAATCGAAAATCGTTTTTGAAATATATTCATCTTTTTGCTCGACGGTATAGCCATACATCAAAGCCAATTTTTCGGACATGAGTTGCAGCTTACCATCCAGAGAAGCCATGCCAATGCCATCAGGCGAGGCCGAAACGATAGCTTCCCATTTTTTGCTGCTTTGCTGAAGGGCAAGTTCGGCATTTTTTTGTACCGATATGTCAACAAAACTTTCCAACAGTTTCCACCTGCCCGCTATTTGTATCCGTTTCACCGTTTTCAGCACGGCCAACGGTGTTTTATCAGCACGCAGCAAAACACGCTCCGAATTATCCACTTCCAGCCCACGATCACAAACGGGACAACTTTTTTCCTGGGCCGGACACATATATTGATGGCATTTGCGCCCGATGATTTTTTTACTGTCTTCGCCCATTAAAATGGAAGCAAAGGTATTCACGCTGTCGATGGTACGCGTTTCCTGATCAATAATTACAATTCCAACAGCAACATTTTCCAACAAAGAACGCTGCAGGTTTTCGCTCTCTTTCAGTTGCTGTTCCACCCTGTTTCTATCGGCAATCAAATTTATCAGCGAGTCGAAAAGGTAACTGCTGTCGGATACATTATTTCCACTGTCGTCAACAACAGCATTTCCATCTGGGGTTAGCGCAAAAATTGCTTCTTTAATTTTATTGATGGTAACAGCATGTGCATCTGCGTTTTGTTTTTGTTTGAGAAAAGCATCCCTTTGTTCTTGAGAGCTTATTTCCAATGAATTTTGAAGTAGGTCAATGTCTTCTTCAAAATTTATATAGGCGTTGTTTATCTCCTTAAAAACAGTACGGATCTCAACCGGCAATTTCTCAATTGGTCCAAGATTCCGCGAAATCTGACGTGCCAGCAATTTGTTCCATTTAGTTTCCATATTTATGGTTTCACTTCTTTATAATTATTTCATTTTGAGTACACTCCGATAAGTCTTTTTTTGCCACAAAGGCAAAAAGCATCTAAGTTTACTCACAATTTTCTTTTTTTTCGAGTTCGTGATATCGCTTTGCTAAGTTTCACATAGTTCATAATACTGACTAACAACGCTTTGTGAACCTTTTTGTTCTTAGTGCCTGAGTGATTTCCGTTATTTTGGGGTTTCGGAATGGGTTCCATTTTCTAATTAACTCATTTTCAAACAACCGCTTCGAGGGTCGGTAAAAACCAATCGAAAGGTTAATTTTAAAATTAACTCATTTTCAAATTATCACATTATCGCATCGGTATGGTAAAATAGAAACTGGAGCCTTCCCCTTCTTTACTTTCCAACCGGATATATCCCCCCAACATTTCAATGTAAGCTTTGGAAACCGACAAGCCCAATCCTACTCCCTGAAATGCCCTGATATTCATAATATCTGAATGTTCAAATGGGGTAAAAATAGCCGATTGCCGGTTTTCGGGTATCCCGATCCCGGTGTCCTTTACAAAAAATTCGAGTTCGTTGGGTTCGACAAGCTCACCAACCCTTGATTTTTTTAGGGTAAAGCCAAAATCCACATGGCCAAAATCGGTAAACTTTATGGCATTATTTATTAAGTGGGAGAGTATAAAACTGAGTTTCTCCTCATCGGTTTTTATGATCAATTCATTCGTTTCTGAAGGGCAATTGCACCAAATTTGTAATCCTTTTTCATGCGACTCAGGTTTAAAGCGGTTGAGTGTTTGTTTAACGAGCTTGTTTACATTTGTTTCGGACACGGAAATTGCCATTTCTCCTGATTGTATCAGCGCAGTATTAACAATTGTGGTGATAGTTTCTAACATACGGTTCCCACTTTGTTCAATAGAAACAATAAATTCATTTTGCTGGTCGCCAGTTAAATCTAGTTCTTTCAGCAATGAGGCAAAGCCCAAAATACCATTCATCGGTGTACGTATTTCGTGGCTGATCCCATTAAGGAAAGCAGTTTTCAAACGGTCGCTTTCTTCCGCTTTTTCTTTTGCGGCAATAAGTTCCCGCTCAATTTTCTTGCGCCCAGTAATATCGCGGGTTACGGTAACCAAGCCAATAGGTTTGTTGTTGGCATCTTTGAGGAACGAGAACGAAAGTTCCATCCAAATAACAGAGCCATTTTGATGGTATTCCTCCAGTTCGATAGGTGGATAGCTCTGTTGTTGAGCAGTACCATCCATTTCACCCGGCAGGATTTTATAAAATAAGGCTCTTACTTTTTTGAGTGATTCTTCGTTGAGTATTTTATCTATTTTCTGAAAAACCACATCATCCTCCGACATGCTGGTCAATTTTTTGATGGAAGGGCTTACATACGTTATGGTAAGGTCCAAATCCAGGACGGCAATTGTATCCTCAGTATTTTCGGCTATAAGCCTAAATTTCTCTTCACTTTCCCTCAAGAGTGATTCTGCTTTTTTACGTTCATTAATATCGCGGCAAACAACATAACAACCTAAATACTTGCCTTCCGCATCATATCGGAATTTTGCGTTATCCTCGCGCCA
>CAIRHD010000020.1 GCA_903878265.1 uncultured Bacteroidales bacterium
GGCTCTTTATTCTCGAATATTCCAGTAAATCATTGAGCAGTTTTTGCATGCGGATAGCTCCATCTACCGCATAGTGAATATAATCGCTGGCATCCTGGTCTAATTTATCGCTGTATTTACGTTCGAGCAACTGGGTGTAACTCGAAATCATGCGTAAAGGTTCCTGCAGGTCGTGGTTAGCCACATAGGCAAATTGTTCCAGGTCTTTATTGGAGCGTTCGAGGTTTTGCAATGTGCTGTTTAATTTTTCTTCCGCCTGCTTGCGCTCGGTAATGTCTTCAACTTTACCAATCATCCGAATTGCATTCCCATTTTCATCGCGTAAAGTATCAGCAACTGCATGAATGGTTCTTATGCTCCCGTCTTTCTTAATTGTATTGTATTCGAGATCATACGGTCGCTTGCCGGTTAATGCATCCTGGAATATGGAAAGAACATGCGGGCGGTCATCCGGAATAACGAGATTATCGACAAAGTGGCTGAATACCAATTCTGTGGGCATGTCCGGATCAACATCGAATAAACAGAACATATTTGCCGACCAGTTTGCGATACCAGTTGCCACATCATAATCCCAGCTTCCGGAATTGCCAATGCGTTCGGCTTCTGAAAGATTGTATTCACTGCGTTTTAGATTTTCGTCTGCCAGCTTGCGGTCAGTAATGTCGGAAAATAAAACCGCGAACTGATTTTTTGCCGGACAGAAAGATTTTATTTGATAATATCGGTTCAATGGCGCTGAGTAATTTTCAAACACCATGGGGTTGCCGTTTAAAGCCACATCGCCATATTTTTCAATCCAGAATGTTTCAGTGTCGGGTTTGACTGTTAAGACCGTTTTTCCAATTATTTCTGATTTTTTCAGACCGCTTAGCAGTTCAAATGAAGGATTTATATCGAGAAACCGATAATCAACCGGTTTGCCATTGGTATCACAAATAATCTCGTGAAGGGCAAAGCCTTCTTGCATGTGATTAAAAAGAGAACTATATCTGTGTTCGCTCTCAAGTAATACCGCTTCTGCTTGCTTGCGTTCGGTAATATCCTGAAAAGTGCCGCGCAACTGAATTGTCTTACCGTTTTCCCTTACGGCGAAGCCCTGTACCCTCACCCAGATGCGCTTACCTTTTGCTGTAATAAATGGCCACTCCCTATCATACGCAGTACCATTCTCAATTGCGGCCTGCACTGCCGCCTGTACATCAGGCCAAATATCGGGAGGATAATGCTCGTTTCCTTGCGACAACTTTGGCGGCACATACGGAAAATCTACTTCATGAATGCGTGCCGTTTCTCTGGAATATGTGACTTGTGTGGTGGCAATATCCAGTTCCCAGCCTCCAATCTTAGCCATTTCACAAATGTGCTCAAGCTGTTCGGTTAATTTGAAAAGCGCATCTTCAGCTTGTTTGCGCTCGGTGATGTCGGTATTAAATCCATACCAGGTGATAGTGCCATCTTCCATTTTCTCGGGCGTGGATACACTGAGCAACCATTTCATTGCTTTGCCCGGAAGCTGAACTCTGTACTCAAAACTAAAAAGTGTCAGAGTTTTAGCTGAATGGTCAATTTCCATCATCATTTTCACAATATCATCGGGATGTATGAACTCTGCTATAGGCGAAAAGTCCTCCAGTACATCTTCGGGTGTACATCCGTACAACTCACGGATACCTTCGGAGGCTATAGGAACATAAAAACTTCCGTCAGCTCTCCGGGTAAACTGAAAAATCATTCCCGGCGCATTAAACGAAAGTTTCTTAAACTGAGCATTCCATTTTTGCTGTGCTTCTTCGGCCCTATATCGCTCGCTGATATCCCGGATATTGCATTGTATTACTTTTTGGTTGTTCACTGTGTACACATTGCTTACAAACTCCACATGCGCTATCTGCCCGGCTGAAGTTTCGAGCGGAAGGTCTTCGTAGCGGATGTATTCTTTCTGCTGGAGTTCCAGGAAATTATCCTTGTTGGCAACTATATCTTTAAAGTGGCCGACATCCCATATTGATTTCCCAAGATACTCCTTATGAGAGTAGCCCAGCAGTTCAGTCATAAACGGGTTTATGTCCACTATCATTCCTGTTTCCGCATCAAGGATAAGGATTCCATCTTTTGCCGATTCGAACAGGCGGCGATAGCGCATTTCGGAAGCGGCAAAATTCTCCTCCCCTTTTATGCGTTGAGTAATATCTCGTATTATTTTTGAAACACCTTCAATTTTCCCTTCGCTATCTTTTATCGGAGAAACCGTAAGCGAAACAGGGAATTTTTCGCCGTTTTTTTTCTTTCTTACTGTTTCGAAATGCTTTATCGTTTCATCGTTCTGTATCTTCTCAAGTATAAGTTGTTCATCGCGGGTATTTTCCGGCGGAATGATAATCAGAATATTTTCCCCTATGGCTTCATCGGCCGTGTAGCCAAACATTTTTTCGGCGGCATGGTTCCAGCTTTCGATTATTCCATCCAGCGATTTGCTCACAATGGCGTCTTCCGACGATTCGACGATGGAAGCCAGATGCCGCGAGGATTCGTACTGAACGGCAAGTTCATTTTTGGCAAGGGTCAATTCGGCTGTCCGTAGCTCTACTTTGTTTTCGAGTTCATTGTTGATTTTGGCAAGCTGATTGTTTATGAGCTCAATTTTGAGGCTTTGGCTTTCGATTCTCAGGTAGGCATTTTTTAATTCATCAAGTGTAAGCAGCAACAGTTTTTCGTCGGCAACAACGTGTGTTGTTTCCTCTTTTTTTAATAAAATATTGGCTTCGCTCACAAAGGTTTTTATCGGGCGGACAATGTTTTGCGAAAGATATACTATAAAGAATACCACCAAAATGCCGGAAACCAAAAGCATGATAATTGATATATGCGTTGAATTGTCTTCGGCTTTCACAACTTCTTTGAACGTATTTTTGGCTTTGTTTTCCGCAAAATCGGATATTATACTGAGGGAATAAACCAGGCTGTCGAATTTTACGATGATACTGTTTTTTATGAGGAGTTGAACGCTGTCGGTTTTGCCATCCTTTTTCAGCTGATACATTTTGTCGCAGGTGTATTTCCAGGCTGTGTATATGGCCAATGCGCTGTCGGCCGAGGCTTTGTTGCCCAGGTATTGCAGTGAAACAATTTTGAAACTTTGCAGTATGAATTTATCTTTCCGGTCTATTATGGCTTTCAGGCTGTCGAGCTGGCGGTCGTTATCAGCCAACCTGATATTTTGGGCAAGGTTTTCATTCAGGTAAATTTCGGCTTTCATATCCCTTATGGTGTTGCTCACCCGGTAAGGATGCTCGTAAAGGGTCCGCGTTTGCTTGCTGATGGCGTTCAGTTGCACAAATAAGTAAATTGCTACCAGCAGCATGATGGAAAACACCATGGCAAAGGCCAGGCGGATCTTTGCCTGAATATTGAATTTTATCATGACCGGGGAAGTTTAACCAACGAGAGCCAGAAATCTTCAATAGATCGTACTACTTCGAAGAATTGATTCAAGTCGATTGGCTTGATTAAAAAGCAATTGGCATGTAAATTATACGACCTGACAATATCCTCTTCGGCTTTGGAGATGGTAAGAATAATAACAGGTATGCTTTTCAGGCTATCGTCGGCTTTAATTTCGGCCAGTACTTCCTGCCCATTCTTTTTGGGCAGGTTAAGGTCGAGAATGATAAGATCGGGACGGGGGGCATCCTGGTATTCATTTCTTTTGAAAAGGAAATCGGTTGCCTCTACCCCGTCGTACACAATATGAAGGTTGTTTTTCACCTTCCCTTCATTTAATGCCTCCTGCGTAAGGCGTGCGTCGCCAGGGTTGTCTTCTATTAAAAGGATTTCAACGAATTTCAGGTTTTCCATGATTCAGATTTTAAAAGGTTGCCACAGATTCACAGATTATAAAACAATTCTTTTTGTTATTAATGAGTTTTCGCCAAAGTTTACTATCAACCCTAAAGGACACTTTGATATTGCCAGATAGTTGATTACCCATCGGAAATGCTCATCAATAATTCCTTTCTGTGCTTTTACCTCTAGAATAATCTGATCATAAACTACAAAATCAGCAAAGAAATTATGAGGTAGAATCACATCTTTGTACTCAACTCCATATTTTTTCTCGCGTTCATAAGGAATATTTTGCCTGTTAAATTCATATTCAATAGCATCTTTATAAACTATTTCGAGCAATCCTCTGCCCAAAATTCTATGAACCTCCATGCATATTCCGATGATCTGATACGATTCATCTTGAAGTGGGTATTGTTGCTCTGAATATTTCATACCTAAAAGCTTTTTAAAATTTTGCCACTGATTCACAGATTATTATTTCGTCTTTTAAAATTGCCACAGATTACCTGCGGTGAGATCGCTTCGCTTCTTTGTTCCTAGATTGACTTAATTGTGTTTCTAATAAATCAGTGAATCTGTGGCATCTTATCTTATTAACCATTAATCTGTGAATCTGTGGCGATTTACTCCGGTATTGTAAAGTAAAAAGTAGTCCCTTCGTTTACCACCGATTCGAACCAGATAGTCCCTTCATGCCGCTCAACAATTCGTTTGCAAATGGATAGGCCTATGCCGGTTCCGGGGTAATCCTTTGCTGAATGTAAACGCTGAAAAACGCTGAAAACCTTGTCGTGATACTGCATTTCAATACCTATCCCGTTATCTGCCACCGAAAACCGGTACATATTGTCCTGTTTGGTACACGAAATATGTATTTTGGGCAATTCCGTTTTCCTTTTAAACTTAATGGCATTTTCGATAAGGTTTTGAAATACCCTCATAATCTGCGATTCATCGGCTATGACAAGCGGCAAATCATCGCAGTCTAATAAGGCATTATTTGCAGTTATCAACTGGTGCAGAATAGAAACAACCTGCCCGACAATAGTTTTGGTGTTAACTTGCACAAAAGGCTTTGCATGTGTACTTATCCTCGAAAAATCAAGTAAATTGATGAGGAGTTGTTGCATACGGGCTGCTCCATCAACAACAAAGTGAATATATTCGTTTGCATCCTGGTCTAATTTATCTTTGTATTTGCGTTCGAGTAGCTGGATAAAGCTCGAAATCATGCGCAGGGGTTCCTGGAGGTCGTGTGAGGCAACATAAGCAAATTGCTCAAGATCTTTATTCGCATTTTCCAGTTCTTTAGCGCGCTTTTCTTTTTCTTCATTCTGATAGGCTAGTTCCTTGTTGGCAATTATTAACTCAGCGGCCCGTTTTGCTTTCTCTTCGTTTTGAAAGGCAAGTTCCTTATTGGCAATAATTAACTCTGCGGCCCGTTTTGCTTTCTCTTCGTTTTGAAATACAAGTTCAATATTGGCTATAACCAATTCGGCAGCACGCTTTGATTTCTCTTCGGTTTCAAACTTAAGCTTCAAATCGGCAATGATTAATTCGGCTGCGCGCTTGCCTTTTTCTTCATTTTGAAAAGCAATTTCCTGAAGAGCGATGGCTAATTCCTGCTCAAGCTGAATGCGCTTAGCGGTGTCAATGTCTTTTATTACACTTAAATAATTAAACTCTCTCTGTAATTCCGTTAACTCATTTTGGAGTTCTTTCCTGGATTTGTCCTGAATGTCCATAACAAAGTTTGTTAAATGTTGAACTTCCTGTTACCGTGTCTTTTTTAGCGTTGGCTATAACTGGTAAAATGTAGGACAGAATAATACTATTGCTCACCTGTTAGCTGTGATGGTAGGATAATGAGTAAATGCTATTTCTTAGCAAAGGTATGAAAAATATCAATGAAATAAAATAAAAACAATCCGGAAGTATCGGGTATCCCTTCGACTTCACTAAGGGCACATTCAAAGAAACGAATAAAAGATAAAGGGAGGGCGGAGATGGGAAAATTGGTGTAGCGGTTGGGTTAATTAAATCCATACGCCGGTGGTTCGCGCATCTGACTGCATTTCGATAGGCTCAATGACCAACTGGAAGGAGAGGTGCACAAGGTATGCCGCTAAGAGGGCAAAAGCGTGGGGTTTGGGAGTGGGAAGGAGGTGGAAGCTTTTGCCTTAATCCTACCATTAAGGCATGTGCTTCTGTGCGGTTGCAAAAGGCATTCCCTTTTTTAGGTAATGTATAGCAGCAATAGAGGGCGCGTTGGAGCACCGCGGATGAAAGGTTTTAAAATCTATTGCTGAATCCTACCATCCTGGAATTTGCTTCTCAGCGATTGTGAAAGGTATGGCGGGAAAAAGTATGACCAATAGTATTATTGTGTGGGATGAATGGACAACAATTGTAATAACTATGACAGGAAAACATACAACGAGCCATCCGGCAATGCCTGTGTGGGAGGGTGGGGTAGTGAAGAGTGAACAGTGAACAGTGAATAGTGGTGGTGCTAAGAAGATTTGGTTTTTTGATGGAATAGGGCTTTAGTGGGAATAACGTTTTTTTCTATGAGCAATAAAAAATTCCTTTAAAAAGAAAAAAACTTATGAAGCGGATGCCCGGTGCGCGATACAATTAAGCAAAAATACCAAAAGCGCAATTTCCCAATAAATAAACATTATAAGATTGGGTATTGAAGAGGTTTGCAACTATAATGAACCACGCGAAAGGATTCGTGCGGCAACGGGGGGGGGGTAAGCTACAATGACTAATTCCCGAAGTGCTTCTGAATCAGGTTTATCAGTATTTCTTTGTCTATTGGCTTTGTAATGTAATAGTTGCAACCTGCTTTCATCGCTTTTACCCTGGCTTCAGGATAATCATTTGCTGTTTGTGCAATTATGATAACGTCGGTATTATATAGCCGGATTTGCCGTGTTGCTTCATAGCCATCCATAAGCGGCATTTTTATATCCATAAACACCAGGTCGATATCGGGGTTATTGCGGCAGGTTTCAACAGCTTCGATTCCTGTACGTGCATTTAGGATGTTCGAGCTAAACTGACGCGACAAGACAGAAATTAACTTATCCGATGCATAATCGTCCTCGGCAATGAGGATTTTGAGGTTGTTGACCTGATGTGTTTTTATACTGTCAGGAATGGTATTTTGAATAACTTCTTCCTGTTTCTGAGCATAAGATCCTGAGATAGTAAATGAAAATACCGAGCCTTTGTCCTCTTCACTCGTGGCCCAAATTTCACCTCCATGTTTTTCGATAAAATCTTTGCACAGGATCAACCCCAAACCGGTGCTTAATTCCCCTTCAGTACCTTTACGGCTAGTGTTTCCATCGAGACGGAAAAGTTTTCCAAGCAAATCGCTGCTCATGCCAATACCTGTATCTTTTACAGAAATCCTGATGGAGTTGGTTGAATTTGGTTGTGCTGAAACAACAATACTTCCACCCTTTGGAGTGAATTTCACAGCATTGGTGATAAGATTCCGCATAATACTGCCGAACATATTTATGTCGGCAAAAAGTAGCAGGTTGCTGGGAATATCAAGACTGACCTTGATCTCTTTGGCAGATAATGCTTCCCGAGTAATTGACAGTATTTCAGAAATTTTAGGAAGTAACGGGAAGGTTTCAGGGGAAATAGTGACCAGCCCTCTTTGGATGCGCGACCATTCCAAAAGATTAACGATCAGGTTGTATAAGTTAGAGGCAGAATTTTTCATGGCGTATAGCATGTCCTGTAACTGCGGCATAGTAAAGTCAGACAGGTTTTCGGCCAGAACTTGGGTCAATCCCAGAAAACCATTGAAAGGTCCGCGAAGGTCGTGGGCGATGATTGAGAAGAATTTATCTTTGGTGGCATTAAGTCCCTGGAGTTCTTTGGTTTGCTGGTACAGCCTAAGATGTGTGTTAACCCTGGCTTTTACTTCTTCCGCCTGAAAAGGCTTATTGATGTAATCAACTCCGCCTGTGGCTAAGGCTTTTACGATACTAAAAGTGTCGCCCAGCGTGCTGATAAAAATTACCGGAATGTCCTTTAAGCCCGGATTTTCCTTTAACTGCCGACAAACTTCAAAGCCATCAATTCCAGGCATCATGATATCGAGTAGGATCAGGTCGGGCTTTTCGCTTTCTGCTGCCAGCAATGCCAGTTCCCCACTGGGAACAGGACGCGTTTTGTAGCCTTCGCATTTTAATATGTCGGACAATAATTTCAGGTTGGCGGGAACATCATCGACAATCAAAATATTTGGGATGTACGTGTCTGATTCAATTTGATTTTTCATTGTTTTGAAGTTTTTGCAGTTAGTATGTTCTGTAAATAAACGTACTCATAATTTTTAGCCTTTGACATGAGATGATGGGAAAGTTGCGGATTGTCATTTTCTGTCGTTTGGATGAGTTTGATAAGCAGGTGAAAATCTGCCCCTTTGACAGCATTCTTTATTTTTGACACAAGTTCATCTGGCAGTTGGGCAATATCTTTTTCAAGCAAACCTTCGTTATTGAGATATCTGGAAGCAGCGCCAAGGCTTGTTCCTTCTTCATAGACGTAGCCGATGCCGAGCACTTTTGCAATGGTATCAAAAAACTCGTTATCATTAAACGGCTTGTGGATAAAGCCCTGTATATCAGTAGCGATTTTATTTTCCAGCTCCTCTACGAACATGCTGGCTGTTACTGCAATAATCGGGGTCTGCTTTCCTTTTTCGGTTGATTTGATGCGGCGGGCTGCCTCATAACCGTCCATTACAGGCATGCGTATATCCATCAAAATCAGGTGAGGGTTCCACTGTTCAAACTTCGAGATGGCATCCTGGCCATTGATGGCTTGGTTTGTTAGAAAACCGACCAATTGTAGGAAATTTACAACAACCTGCCGGTTTTCTTCATTATCGTCAACCACCAGCACCCGATACTCATGCTGTGGGTTTTCGATGCAAACCGCGCGTTTTGTACTGGCAACTTCAGCATCTTCGGTTTTTCCTTCTTTAATTACTACCTCAATTGTAAAAACTGAGCCTTTGCCTACTGTGCTTGTAACGTAAATATTGCCACCCATTAATAGCGCAAGCTCACGGCTAAGAGCAAGCCCCAAACCGGTGCCGCCGCTGGACTTGATACCGATGCTTGATTGTTCAAATTGTTTAAAGAGTTTTTCCAGTTCATCTTCAGATATTCCAGGACCGGAATCCTGTATTTCGACAATCAGGAGGCTTGTAACGGATTTGCCTTTTTCAACACGGGAAAGCACGGTAATTCCTCCACTGTCGGTGAATTTGATGGCATTACCTATGAGGTTGATCAGTATTTGGCGTAACTTATTATCATCAGCAAATACATGTTGCAGGAGATTGGCAGAGTTTTCGAAAATAAGCTGTAGTTGTTTTGATTGTGCTTGTTCTTTAAACATCATCTGCATATCTTTCAAAAGGGCATGTAAGTCGAAATTTGCAGGTTTTAACTCCATGCGTCCAGCTTCGATTTTCGCCAATTCGAGTATGTCGTTGATGAGTTTCAGCAGGTGTTCGCCAGCGCGGTTGATAGAAGTAATATATTCTTTGTGTGTGTCTGTCAATGTTTTTTCGCGGTTCATCAGTTGCGAAAAGCCGATTATTGCGTTAAGTGGCGTCCTGATTTCGTGGGACATGTTTGCCAGAAAAGTGCTCTTTGCTTTATTGGCAACTTCGGCCTTAACTTTAGCTTTTAAGTGCTCATCTGATTTCTTTTTGACCGTAATGTCGGTATCGGCGCCACGATATCCGGTTAAGTTCCCTTTCTTATCCTCTATCGGAATCCCATTGGTTGATACCCATATAATCTGCCCGTCGATAGTTTCTAATTCATTCTCCAGATCATGGAAAGCCAGTTTGATCGCGAAAGCTTCAAATGCTCCTGCCTTAAAGGCTTGTCTGCCATTTTCGGGATGCAGGTCGTAAAAGTGTTTTTTGCCGATAAGCTCCTCTGGCATATAGCCCAGAATTTCCGTAACAGTATCACTGACATAAGTATAAAGGCCTGTGACATCGACTTCCCAGTGAAATACCCTGCTTTGCCTGGCAAGTTCATCGAAGCGATTTAAACTTTTTTTTAGTTCATTTTCAGCACTGTTTCTTTCAGTGATATCACGACTGATCCCAAGCACTCCTAAAAGGCTGCCATTGCCTGCCCGATAGGGAGTCTTGAGCGTATCTATAAGAGCCTTTTTCCCGTCAGGATAAGTGATCCACTCCTCATTGTGCCGGGGAAGTTTTTGCGCAAGCATTTCAATGTCGTATTGCCTGAAAGAATCAGCAACCGCCTTTTCAAAAAGATCATGGTCGGTTTTGCCCACAATTTCACTTCGTGACCTTCCGACAAAATTGGCGAAAGTCGGATTGCAGCCCAGGTAAACCCCTTCAGTATCTTTGAAAAAGATCATATCGGGGATCGAATCAAGCAATGAGTTGATCAAAGCCAATTGACGGACATTTTCCTCTTCAGCTTTTTTACGTTTGATGATTTGTCTCAACTGTAAAGCCAAGGTGTCAATCAACTTCCTTTCCTCCTTAAGAAAAGGGCCTTCGTCTTCTTCCGGTTTCTTCACCAGGTAAGCAATCTCGATTAGTCCAATAACTGATTCGTTCACAAGTAGGGGTGCCGATAGCTTCCATGCGGAATCTTCGAAATTTTCTGTACAGAACTCAACACCATCCGCAACAATCCTGGCACAGGTAATCTCAGGATATCGAAACCCTTGAGGCAGGATATCAACGAAACGCTGGTACAAGTAGTCCAGGGTAAAATCCTTTTCACTGGCAAACTGGTTCAAACTGAACAGAATCAGAAGCTCTTTTAAACGATCTTCGAGCTGATGCTCAAACAGCCTGCGTTCGGTAACATCGTTAAAGGTGGCAAGTATGGAGGGTAATCCATTGTAGATAATTGGCATGCCCTGTACTTCAAGATCCATTACAACTCCATTGAGTTTAAAATATTTTGACTCGATCATGGGTGCCGGAAGGCCTTCTTCAGCCGCTTTTCGTATTCGTTGCTGAACGATCTGATGATAATCGGGATGATGCCAGCGCATGACAGGAGTTCCTATAAGATCCTGTTCCGATGTTGCCCCAAACAATTTAACAGCTGCCGGATTGACATATATTATTTCCATATCCCTGTGAACAAGGGCAGCATAAGGCGACCACTCAACCAGGGCCTGGTAGCGTTGTTCGCTTTGTTTTAGTTCAATATTCTGCGCTTTCAACTCAATCTGAGACTCCTGCAACTCGCCGGAAAACTTCTGCGCTTTGCTGTTTGCTATGATAAGATCAACGGCTCGTTTTGTTTTCTCTTCATTTTGAAAGGCCAGCTCTTTATTGGCGAGGACTAACTCGGCCGCCCGGTTTGCTTTCTCGTCGTTTTGAAAGCCAAGCTCTATATTGGCAATGATCAATTCTTCAGCTCGTTCTGCTTTCTCGATATTTTGAAAGGCAAGCTCTTTATTGGCAATGTCCAATTCTGCGGCCAGGTTTGCTTTTAAGGAAAGCTCTTCGACAGTCGTTTCGAGCAACAATTGCAGTTCAATCTGATGCACTTCCAGTTCATGAACCAGTTTCAGCATTTCGCCTTCTGTAAGAGAGACTTGTCGGGCTGGCCTTTTTTGCAGAATGGCTTCAGCTTCCTGTCGAAGAATTTTGGATTTTGATTTCATTTTTCGTATACGATGGTAAGAGGAGTTCGTTTGTATTGAAGCTTGCGAAAGTGCAGCAGCATTTTAGCCCATAAGGCTGTTTTTTTGTTGATGACAAATTAATGTATGTTCACTATTTTCAGCCCCGGGAGGGCCATCGGAACAAGTGAGGAAAGAATGATGCCGATACTATTTTCCTGCTAATCATCAGCTATGCCGCTATAAACAGGCATATTTCCCCAAAAATTGCACGAGGGATCCTTGTCCTCCAGCCGGGGCACCGATTTCCACGACAGGAAACTGGTTATGATTGGTTTTTGTAGGTGCCACCGAAACAGGAATGCTTTTTAATTCCATTTGGGCGGTAATTCTTTTTTGGATCATGACAGATAGAAATAAAAATCAAATTGATATCTAACAAGCGTACAAAAGCTGATGTGAAAAAAGGGTGGGATAAAATTAGTTTTGGTTTATACGATCCGCGTTTAGGATTTTCTATCTTATTGTGTACAAACTAAATCCATGCAAAGGTAAGGTATTAAACGGATGGTTATCAC
>CAIRHD010000021.1 GCA_903878265.1 uncultured Bacteroidales bacterium
GAAATATCGTTTACACCGATAAATTTTGCAGGCAAATGTCCGGTAATACCTGCCGAATGTACAACACCATCAAGCAATGGAAGGCTTTCGGCTATTGAAGCGAATTTATCGAATTCCAGCAAATCGGCTACAAAAAAACTGTTCCCATCCCCATGTAGCAAAGTCATTGTTTCGTTCAAACGGGCTTCATCGCGTCCGGTAACAACTAATTTTGCACCTGATGCAGACAAATCAATGGCACACTTCTTCCCGATTCCAGAAGTGGCACCGGTTACAAGTATGGTTTTTCCGTTGAGTGAAAACGTTTCTGACACAAAAAAGGATTTTAAGATTGGGAAAAGTGTCCGTTATCTAACTATATGATTCAGGATTACAGGGTTTTGTGAATTTTTACATTTTGGGTGGAAAGCTTGTTTCGCGATATTATTTCGAACAAGCGAACATTCGAACAATTGAACATTTGAACAAGCGAACATTTGAACTTTGAACGCGAAGCCTTGAACCTTGAACTCTTTGAACGCGAAGCAATTGAACCTTGAACTCTTTGAACGCGAAGCAATTGAAGCTTTTTAAAATTCAATCACTTCAGGACAAATCACTTTATCCAATTCTATAGCTACACTTCCCCATGATAAACCAACACCAAAACCACTTGTGAGCAGTTGTACCTTACGGGAAGTTATCTGCTCGCGAAGCCTGTGAACGATTGTAAGTGGGATGGATGCTGAACTTGTATTCCCAAATTCGCGGATGCTGTAAGGCGTTTTTCCCTTCTCTATTTTCATCATTTTGCGTATGGTTTCGTTCATTAGGAGGTTAGCCTGGTGCATCACAAAATAATCGAAATCAGCAGTGGTTTTTTGCATTTCCTGCATCAGCTTTTTGGCATTTGGAACCACTTCGCGCAAAGCGAAATTAAA
This sequence comes from uncultured Bacteroidales bacterium, assembly GCA_903878265.1. Taxonomy (GTDB): domain Bacteria; phylum Bacteroidota; class Bacteroidia; order Bacteroidales; family UBA4417; genus UBA4417. Next base: position 921 of record CAIRHD010000021.1, read on the forward strand.
AACTTCGATGCCATTGAGCGCAAGCTGGAACCGGGTGCGGTAAATGCCTGTGCCGTGTTTTTTGTAATCAAATGATTTTTTACTGATAAAGTTCCTTAACCCACCATCGGGGATAATGATGGCTTCGTAGCCCGAACCATCGGATTCGAGGTTGAAATGAATGGGTGCGGTATCGGCACTTAGTTCAAAAGCAGTTGCCGTTGCAGCATCGCCAAACAATGGATAGGTGCTTTTATCCCGATACGAGGCGGTTAAAGTCGAAATGTCGCCAACCAGCAATAAAGCTTTTTTTATCCGCGTGGCCGACATCATGCTGGCAATGGCCGAAATACCATAAACCCAACCCGAACAGCCCAAACCAATATCGTAAGCCATACAGCTATGAGGCAAACCGAGCCTGTCCTGAATAATGCCCGAAGTTGAAGGGATGATATAATCGCGCGACTGGCTGATAAAAATCAGAAGCTCAATTTCTTTTTTGTCCCAGTTTAGGTCGGCAATGAGTTTTTCGGCGGCGGTAAAGCATAAATCGGAAGTGGTGGTTCCTGGTTCGGCAACCCTGCGTTTTTCGACGCCAACAGTTTTCACTATCATCTCCCGATCCTTGGCGGAAACCCATTTGTAATCGTAGTTCGAAACTTCCTTACGAGGCACTGCCGCAGCTATACCAGCGAGCCTTATTCCGGGGATGGAGAAAATTGCCATTACATCCTGCTTTTTACTATTGCAAAAATATCGTTAACGGTCTTGGATTTCTGTATATCCTCGGCGTTGATCGAAACATTATATTCGGTTTTGATGAGCGCGATTAGGATTAACGCATTAATCGAATTCCATTCAAATGCTTCACGAAAATTGCTTTCAGGTTTAAGTTTGCCGGGTGTCAAGTCTTCGAATTCAGCCTCTATGTTTTTGATAAAATCTTCAATCATTGTGAATTGGGAGTTAAAAATGTAGTTTTATGTTCCCGGCAAATTTATACAAAAATATCCGTTCCAGCAGTTTAAAGCTGCTTGTTTTGCAATAAATTGATGTGATAGGAATTGGTTGCAAGCTGTCGAAAAGAAAAGCGACCATGTTTTATCATTGGGAAACCTTGTAAATTTCCGTTTGCATAACTCCTGAACACGGCACAGAAATAGACGCAGCGTTATAATTTAATTGTAAATTTTGCTGTAGCTTGCTGTTTATTGCCTTCAATTTTAAGGCAATAGTTGCCAATGGGCAAAGCGTTCAATTGCAATTCGGGACATTCGTTTTCAGTCTGGGTGCGATAGACTTCGTTGCCCAAAATATCATAAATTTTAATAATGGAACCTGAAGCAAAATGACTGCCTGATTTCAATTTGAATTGACCGTTGTTAGGGTTTGGAAACACCGAAATTTCAGATGCTGCAACCTGATTCAACATTATTGGGGTAAATAAATTTCCAAGGCCTGTATTGCATTTCCTGACACTGTACTTTATAGGTGAACTTTTATCGGAAATCACATCGGTATAGTAAACAAAGGCACTATCGTTGAATACAACCGGCTCAGGATCGGTGCGTATTCCCAAGGTGCTGTCGCTCACCCGCCTCATCAAGGTATCCGATGGATCGGCCGATGCCATCCAAATTTGTGCTGGCAAACCATCCTTTCCCGAACTTGATTGCGCTGCCATGAAAGAAATATAAGAGTGTCCGCCACAAGTAAAAGGTTCGGGGGATGTAATGTAATTGAATGGATCTGGAAGCGGGCTGTTAAACTCTTTTGACAAAGCCCAAAAATCCGGGGCTATTTCCTGAAATATTTTGAGTGTTTTGAAGCCATTGGCCCGGCACATAAATAGACGTGTATTGGTTGCAGGATCGGTCCACATACAAGGGGCACCAATAGTATCATCCGAAATGAAAGTAAAATATGGAAGGCTACATGCAGTTTCTACAAACCCGGGATTTCTGGTTTTATTGGTTGCGCAGCATATCTGTTGGTTGTCGCGTGCAAAAAACCCAAGTGAGATATCGGGATAAAAATAGCGTGTCCCTAAATCGGTATTGTGCAACCAGGAAATTCCATCACTTGCAGACGTTTCGAAAAGCAGACTTGCAGTGCTGTCAGAATAGTTGGCTGTTGCCATAGCATATTCTGTGTTGGGATATTGCAAAAGCGTAGTGGTTTGCCATCCGCCGAGTACCATGGTTGCAATTCCTGGATAGTTGATTCCCCAAATCGATTTTACATATACCAATTGTGTGCCTTGGCTGCTCAACATCCATTCGGGGCCATTTAAGCTTTGTGTTCCACACGAAAGGTTGCAGGTAACAAAAGTGCCTTTCCCATCAGATGGCTCGTACAAATGGGTTACAGGGTTGAGTCCGCTAATCCAAAGATCGTTGTCGTCGGATTTCCAGCAGACTATATTCAAATGGGTATTGTATTCAGGGTCAAAAATGCTTGCCTGTGGATGAACGGCTAGAATATCTTTTACAACAAATTGGCTAAACGTTGTATTGATGCAGAAAATAGAAGAAAAAACTATTAAAAGGTATTTAATCACGCAAAGAAAATGGTTTGTGGCTCAGAAATGGATTCGGGACTTAAGCATGTGATATTAAACAAATAATATATGACGAATGTTCAATATACGATTTGCATTTTAACTGATTGAAAGATTGACCCGGTCCGAAAACCTAAAAACCGGAATTGCTGTTTTGCGTTTTGCAGTATCTAATATAATATAAGACTGTGGGATAAAAACTTGCAAAACTATTTTATACAGTATCATAAACAATGGATAGCTTTTGAGGATACAATCCATGGATACAAAAAAGATATTTTTTCGGGTGTATAAAACCCTGTCTTTTTTACCTTTGGCAAAAAAATATTTTCACTCAACATGAAAGAAAGATTTGTTTACCTCGACAATATAAAGGTTTTCCTAATCTCGTATGTAATCACTGGCCACATTGCTGCGAGTTATGGGGCAATAGGCGGAGGCAGATGGAACTACCTGGAGTCGGTGAATGATTTCCTGACAAAAGCAGTTTTATCGCTTTTCGTGCTTGTGGCCTATTCGTTCCTTATGGGGATGTTTATTTTTATTGCCGGGTATTTCACTTATCCGTCTTTGAATAAAAAGGGTGTTTCGCGGTTTGTGAAGGACAGGATCGTGAGGTTGGGACTGCCCTTGCTTTTGTACTATTTTCTTATCGGATCTTTCGTCAGGTATTTCAGCAAACTTGCAAAAGGTTACGATGGATGCTTTCTCCAATTCCTTACCGAAAGCTATCAGTCTGGTATTTATGGTTTTATGGGCGTAATGTGGTTTGTGGTCTTGATTTTGATTTTCTCGTTGGCTTATGCCGGATTTTGGCATTTCTACCCGCAAGGATGGTATAAGCCGAAATCGGATTCTTTTCCTACCAACACCAAAATTTTCCTTTTTGTTTTGGTGGTTGGTTTCTTGAGTTTCGTTGCCAGGATTATTTTCCCGATGGGAGGCGATTTTGCTGGTAGCAGGCCATTGGGATCCATAATATTTTTCGGGACTTCATTCTTTTTGGGAACCACTGCCGCCCGTTATAATTGGGTAGAAAAACTCAAATTGAAAAATGCTCTTCCTTGGGCCATGGCAGCCTTTGTAGCAATGGCGGTTCCTGTTGTGTTGCTGGTTATTTTCAGGAAAAATTTAGGGATTGGAATGATAGCAAAATCAGGATCTTTGGCATCCTTGTTTTACGCTTATTGGGAAGTTGTTAAAACCCTGGGAACCGGCATGGTTTCCATAGTTTTGTTCCGGAAATATTTTAACAAACCTGGTAAATTGGCCGATACAATGGGCAAAAGTGTTTTCCTGGCCTATTTTATCCACCCGTTGATATGTGTTTTGTTGTTGTATGCTTTTTCCAGTTCTGGTTTGCATCCATTATTGAAATTCGCGATTGTAGCACCAACGGCACTTATTACCACCTTTGTAACAGCCTGGTTGTTACGCCTGATACCTGTAGTGAGAAGAGTATTGTAGTACGAAACATTTTTTGGATGGCCAACTCATTGGAAGTTGTTGGTCGGAATAGGTTCTACCTAATATTGAGTCCGCTCCGAAAAGTCTTTTTTCTCCACTAAGGCACAAAGCCATTAAGTTTATAGTGCTGATTAACAATGTTCTGTGCTCCTCTGTGTTCTCTGAGCCTCCATGGTTTTCTTTTTGTTAGAGCTATCGGAGTGGATTCAATATTGACATAGTTAAAAGATACTTGGAAACTGAAACCGTGTTTTGAAGTTGGTAGTTTTCAAGTTTAATAATAAAGATTATGTCTAATTTGAAATCTATATCATATTTCAGTAATCACCTAAGATTTTGGATCCATGCGATTTGCCAAGATTTCAGCCAACCACCTCCATAACAATATAATATCCTGATTAACTTTCAGTTGACAAAAACAAATAAAAAAACGCTGACAATTGCGATGCAAATTATCAGCGTTTTTTATATGTACCCCGGGCCGGAATCGAACCGGCACATACTCACATATATCGGTTTTTGAGACCGACGCGTCTACCAATTCCGCCACCGGGGCAAATTGGAGTGCAAAGGTAATTATTTTTTTCACTCCAACATGGTTCACTCCTTATTTTTTGACTTTGTTCCTTATTATTTTATCATCTGCAGGAAATTCACTTCCTTTTCGGTGAGGAAACGCCAACGCCCACGGGGCAAATCTTTCTTGGTAAGCCCGGCAAAAACCATCCTGTCGAGTTTTACAACCTCGTATCCTAATGATTCAAAAATACGGCGGACTATACGGTTGCGACCCGAATGAAGTTCAATGCCAATTTCCTTTTTGCTGCTTCCGCTTTCGTCGTACGAAATCTCATCAACCAAGGCAAGGCCATCCTCCAACTCTATTCCCTCGCCAATAGTAAGCATATCGGCTTTAGTAAGCGCTTTGTCGAGTTCAACGTGATACACCTTGCGCACTTTATGGCTGGGATGCATTAGTTTGGTTGCGAGCTCGCCATCATTGGTAAACAACAGCAAGCCGCTGGTATTGCGGTCGAGGCGGCCAACCGGATAAATCCTTTCCCTTCCGGCATCGGCAACCAAAGCCATTACCGTGTTACGGTCGTAAGGATCGTCGGTGGTTGTGATATATCCTTTGGGTTTGTTGAGCAGTACATAAACAAGTTTTTCCCTTCGTACTTTTTCATCGCCATATTGAACTTTGTCCGTAGGCAGGATTTTAGTGCCCAATTCGGTAACAATAACCCCATTTACCATAACTGCACCTGCAACAATCAGTTCATCGGCTTCGCGGCGGGAACAAATCCCGGAATTTGACAGGAATTTATTCAGGCGCATGCTGCCATCGGCACTTGGAGGATTTGGCTTGCTGCCCGGATAGCTTTTTGTTGCTGGTTTCCGGTCGTAATTGCTTTTCCTGTCAGAGCTTCTTTCATAAGATCTGCGTTCTGGCCTTTCACCATCACCACTTTTATCGAACGAACGGCGTGCTGGCCTTTCACTATCACCACTTCTTTCATAAGGTTTGCGTGCAGACCTTTCGCCATCACCACTTCTTTCGTAAGGTTTGCGTGCTGGTCTTTCGCCATCTCCACTTCTTTCATAAGGTTTGCGTGCTGACCTTTCGCCATCACCACTTCTTTCGTAAGGTTTGCGTGCAGGCCTTTCACCATCGCCACTTCTTTCGTAAGATCTACGCTCTGGCTTTTCGCCATCACCACTTTTATCGAACGAACGGCGTGCTGGTCTTTCGCCCTCGCCACTTCTTTCGTAAGGTTTGCGTGCTGGCCTTTCACCATCTCCGCTTCTATCAAATGAACGGCGCGCTGGTCTTTCGCCATCACCACTTCTTTCATAAGGTTTGCGTGCTGGCCTTTCACCATCGCCGCTTCTATCTAACGAACGGCGTGCTGGTCTTTCACCATCGCCACTTCTTTCATAAGGTTTGCGAGCTGGTCTTTCGCCATCTCCGCTTCGATCGAACGAACGGCGAGCTGGTCTTTCACCATCGCCACTTCTTTCATAAGGTTTGCGAGCTGGTCTTTCGCCATCTCCACTTTTGTCGAACGAACGGCGTGCTGGTCTTTCACCATCTCCGCTTTTGTCGAATGAACGGCGGGCTGGCCTTTCGCCATCACCGCTTTTATCGAACGAACGACGTGCTGGTCTTTCACTATCTCCACTTCTTTCGTAAGGACGACGAGCTGGTCTTTCACCATCTCCACTTTTGTCGAACGAACGACGTGCTGGTCTTTCGGCATCACTGCTTTTTGTAAACGACCGGCGCGGACTTTCGTCTCTACCTGCACTTCTGCTGTTGCTTCTACCTGTTGATGAAGGTCTTCCACTTCCAGAGGCAGAACTTCTTTTAGGCCGGGGATCACTATTCTTCGGGGTTCCCTTACCCGGCCTACTATTGCGTTGCATAAACTATTGATTTTTTGGCAAAGATACGAATATTTACCCCATTACCTATAAATCGCATAAAACCACTTGCTTTGAAGAGCTTATAATTAACATATAATAAGCAACTTGCGTTAAGAAACCCGTTTTGTCATCCCTTTGGATGCAGCATTTAAAAAAATATTTATACTAACACATAGTTTTCTGCCTGATATTTACTATATTTGTGATTATTCGAAAAAAGGTTTTTTTAAAAAGGAGGACTTATGAAAACCATTAAAGAAAGGATTATTACCGTAGGTCATTTTACTTGGTCGAGAGCCATGCTACTGCAAATTATGCTTCAGGATAGCGGCATAGATTGTTTTTTAGTTTCTAAAGAAACGGTGCTTCCAAGAGGATATGTCGATTTGCGTGTGAGGGAAAACGATGTGCAGGAATCCCTTAAAATCATCAACCAATCCTTACAAAATACAGGATTGGCAAAAGAGCAGGCTATTAATAAAATGCAATCAGTTAGACGAATACTGGTGCCAGTCGATTTTTCGGGTATTTCGTTCGATGCCTGCCGGTTTGCAGTAAGCCTTGCAGCAAAGTATAAGGCCGAGGTAAAATTGTTACACATTTTTTATAATCCGGCCATCGACGTTTCGCCTTATGCCGACCATTATTCCTACCAAATCAAATTGGTGGAAAGCCTTCGGGAAATTGAAAAAAGCGCACGCGAAAACATGCTGAAGCTCCAGCACAAACTTAAAACATGGTGTATAAACGAGGACTTGGCACTTGTGCGGGTTACCGCAAAACTGCTTAACGGTTTCAGTACCGACGAAATATTGGAGTATAGCAAAACATACCGGCCAGCACTTATCGTGATGGGCACACGAGGGCTTACCCTCAATAACTACAAGGCATTTGGCCGGGTAACCAATACCATCATCGAAAACTCGGAAGTTCCTGTTCTAGCCTTGCCTGCTGGGACTATAAAAAGCATTGAGGAAATAAAGTCGCTGATGTATGCTACCGATTTCGATCCATCCGATTACTCGGTTTTGAACCGCTTGATACAAATGCTGGCCCCTTTCAATATTAAAATACACTGTGTACACATCAGCTTTGTTGAGAAAAAACCTTGGGATTCGGTTAAACTGGATGAATTGAAGGAGCACCTCAGCACCGAATACGAAGGGGTTGACATTTGTTTCAACAACCTGGTTAGCGATAACATAGTTACCGGGATAGAAACCTACATAAGGGATAATAACATTGATGCCCTGGCAGTTACCACTCACAAGCGCAGCCTTTTGGAAAAAATATTCATCCCAAGCGTTTCGCACAAAATTTATAGCGAAACCGGGAAGCCTTTGTTGGTATTCAATGCGGTGAAGTAACTACATTTTTTCAGAAAAAAGACTTTTAGGTAAAGATGTAAGCGGTTGGCAAACAGCTCCAACGGAAGCCGGATAGAAAATCCTCGTCAACATGACGCCGGTAATGCCTTTTTAAGAGCCGATAAAGCATTCATATATATTGTACTTGCCGGTGCATGGTATCTCCATCATTGAATTGATGGCCTGCTTCGTAATAAAACAATTCTAAATTTACTTGAAAAAGCCGAAAATTCATCAAGACTATATACATTAGTTTGCTTCCATAATTTTATATATCAAGCTAATGAGGCACTTTAGACAATCTTAATTTTGAGATCTGAATAGTTACAATGTTGATAACCATTCAGACCCTCAAGTCGCCATTTTTGCCATAGATTCCACCGATTAGCACAGATCTAATACTATTTATGATAGTTTTTATGTTAAAAATGACTGAATTGATTTAATCCTAATCTGCGAAATTTTCGAAATCTGTGGCATGTATTTGTTTTTCAATACTTTGTAAGGGCTGAATAGTTGCCAAAATATGATTGATAACTTTCGTGAATGTTGCTAAAAGTAATACCTTCGCAGCCTTACAATCTAAGTTAGCAAAGGCCATAATCTGGCATTTAATCATTTGAAAATACATCCATATCTTTAATCCCATGAAATCATTTTTCCTCCTGTCAATTTCGTTGTTTCTCTTTTCAACCTTTCTGTTTTCGCAGGAAAGGGAATTTGAATTTGAGAAAGACACAGTAAAATTCACCCGCGATCAGTTGCCAGCCAAATACAAAGTTGATACCCGTATAGATAATATGGGATATTGGAAAAAAATGGCCGAAGCAGGCCTTGTTCCAGTTGCTCCCATGGCTGTTGCACCAGCACCTGTATTTAAAACGAGCAAAATTATCGCCAAGGGAATGGCGACAAGCAATTCGCCCGATGTGCCGGTAACCACAACCAATACAACGCAAAGCGAAAATTCTATTTTTGCTTCGCCTGCTGACCCTGCTTTAATACTAAATTCTAATAATTCGACACCCAATCCAAGCTCCGGATCTGTAAATGGGGCAGATGCACTTTTTTCGTCGGATAGTGCGGCAACTTGGGGCGGCACCATTCAAGGGCCAACCGGAGGCAATAGCGGCGACCCAACAACGGCAATAAGCAACACCGGAAGGTGGTTTGTAGGATATATAAACAGTGGCAGCGGCCAAAGCGTCGCTTATAGCGATAACCAAGGAACAAGTTGGACGGCCAAAGTTGTTGCACCAGCACCTTCGGGTTTCAATAATATGCTGGATAAGAACCACATGTGGATTGATAACAGCACTTCAAGCCTTTACAATGGTAACTTGTACGATGCGTGGACAACTTTTGGCGGAACCAACGATGGCGAAATTGGTGTTTCGCGCAGTACCGATGCCGGATTGACATGGAAACCTGTTGTGCATGTAAGTTCAGCAGCAAATGCAGGAAGTCATAATCAAGGGGTCAACATCAAGACCGGCATGCATGGCGAGGTTTATATTTTATGGGCAATATACGACAGCTGGCCTTCGGACGAAAAAGCTTTGGCAATTGCACGTTCTATGGATGGTGGGCAAACCTATATGCCTGCGGTTCGAATTATCGATAACATAAAAGGGATTCGTAACCACGCAGTTACACAAAATATGCGCGTAAATTCATTCCCTTCCATGGCTGTTGATATCAGCAACAGTGCAAACAGCGGAAATATCTACGTTGTATGGACAAATGTAAATACACCGGGAGTAAATACAGGACAAGGTGTGGAAGTTTATTTGATAAAATCGAGCGATAAGGGACTTACATGGTCAACACCGATAAAGGTGAATACCGATCCACTTGGCACCAACAAGCAGCATTATCTTCCTTGGGTTACTTGCGATCCATCGAATGGGAACGTCGCCGTTGTATTTTACGACAACCGTAATGCAACAGCCACCCAGGCCGAAGCTTGGTGCGCCGTTTCGGGTGATGGTGGCGAAACATTTACCGATTTTGCGGTAAGCGATGTGGCCTTTACTCCAACGCCAGTACCAAACCTTGCAACCGGATATATGGGCGACTACCTGGCAATCACCGCTCAGGATGGTATGGTTTACCCTTGCTGGACTGATACCCGTTCGGGCCATGCCATGACTTATGTGTCGCCGTTTTTTCTTTCACCTGTAATGAATCAAGCCTATATAGCTTATCAGAATCATACATTGAACGATTATTTGTCGGGAAACAGCAATGGGACTCCCGACTATGGCGAAAACCTTTTGTTAACAGTTGCTGTAAAAAATATCGGCAGCAAACCCGACACCAATGTAATGGTTACGCTCAGTTGCGATTCGCCAATGGTAACGTTTACTGATAGCACCGAAAACTATGGCAATTTCGCGATAGCGGAAACCAAGAGCATTACCGATGCTTTCGCGTTTCACATTTCAGATTCTATTACCAATGGCACTGAACTGGTATTCAATGTTAAAGCGGTAAATAACCTCGATAGCGTGAATTACAGCTACTTTTCGATGAACGCATTTGCACCTGAATTATCAATCTACAATATCCGTGTAAACGATCCTTTGGGCAACAATAACCATGTGATTGACCCGGGCGAAACTGCTGATATAATAATTAAATACAAAAACATCAGTCAATTCGATGCTGCGCACCCACTTAGCCATCTTGTTTGTGGGCAGTCGTTTGTTTCCATTGAGAATCCAATAGTAAGCCTTTCGGCGATTGGCCCTGGGTTGACAGATAGCGCAGTTTTTCATGTTACTGTTGCCACAGTGCCTTTTGGTTCTGCTGCCCAGTTTACCAATAAAATAGATTACTCGTTTCAAAGTGCCCAGAAATCGTTTGTAGAAACTATCGGTTTGATAGTTGAAGACTGGGAAACAGGCACTTTCACTAAGTTCCCTTGGGCGTTTAGTGGCGACAATAATTGGGAACTCGATAATGCTACCGTATGGGAAGGCAGTTTTGCAGCCCGCTCGAAAACCATTGCAAATAATCAAACCGCATCTCTAAACATTACTTATAATGTGATGTATGATGACAGTATTTCTTTTTATCGCAAAGTTTCATCGGAGCTTTTCCATGATATGTTGAACTTCTATATTGATAACCTGAAAGTTGGACAATGGACAGGGAATCTTAATTGGAAACGCATGTCGTATCCTGTTTCTGCCGGTGAACATACTTTCCGTTGGGAATATCTAAAAGATGGTGCAGGAACGGCTGGATTGGATGATGCATGGGTCGATTTTATTGTTTTCCCACCCGAGACACGTACCATGGCTTATGCTGGAAACAACATAAATTCGTGTGAAAACCAACCCATACAACTTAACGGATCAGCAGCCAACTACCTGTCCCTGTTATGGTCAACTTCAGGAAGCGGGCAATTCAGCAACACTGCTATCTTAAACCCTGTTTATACACCAAGTGCCTCAGATATTGCAGCCGGAAGCGTAACCTTGACTTTAAGCGTAACCGGATTTTCTTACAAGGAATCTTCGCAAAGTAGTTTTGTGCTGACTTTAAATCAATTTGCCACAGCAAATGCGGGATCCGATGTTTCGGTTTGCGAAGGATTGCCGGTTAACCTGAAACAAGCTTCTGCCACTTTTTATTCGGCTTTGGTTTGGAAAACCTCTGGTGATGGGGTTTTTAGCGATACAACAATAGTTTCACCAATTTACACGCTGGGAAATTCGGATTTGACCAAAGGATCAGTGATGTTATTTTTAACTGCTACATCAGGAAACACCTGCCCATCAGTTAGGGATACTGTTATTGCGAACATCCACAACAGGCCACAGGCAAGTATTGCCATTGCCAACGAATTGTGTTTCGGCGACAGCACCCTATTGAATTATTCCCTGGTGGGTTTGGCTCCTTATAATGTTGTTTTCGACAATGGCGAAACACGGAATATCACATCCTCGACCTGGCAGGAATGGGTGAAACCAGATTTGAGCACAACCTATACAATACAAAGCGTAACCGATGCAAATGGTTGCACAAATAACACTCCGAGCATGGCAAGTATTCAGGTAAAACCGTTGCCTGTTTTAAATATGGTTGCCGACACGATGCTTTGTGGCAACCTTGCCCTCATTTTATGCGCAAATGCCCAAGGTGCAGTTTCGTATCTTTGGACTCCTGGCAATTTCACTACTCCAACTATAAGTGTTGATACGGCTGGGATTGGACTTGGCAGCCACATTTATTCGGTTGTGGCTACCGGTGCAAATGGCTGTAAAGCTAAAGGATCAAGCATAGCGAACTTTAAAAACTGTACCGGAATTGAGGAAATGGTGGGCAATGTACTGTTTGCCATTTATCCAAACCCCAATAATGGCAGGTTTGCTATTGAATTTAAGAGCAATAGCAGTGAGCAGGTAAATGTTAAAGTTGTGAATTCTGTGGGCGAAGAAGTGTATAGAATAGATAATCTGCGTGTTGGCGGCAACCTGAAAAAGGAATTCGATTTACGGAAACTTGCTCAAGGAACTTACCTGCTTGTTCTCGAAAACAATAAAGCTCAGATTACGCGGCAACTTAGTATTGTGAAATAAAATTTGTGGTTACAACTAAAAATCCCCGTCAAAAGCGGGGATTTTTGTTAACAGTGAATTCAGGGAAGAATTAATTATCCCCAAAATATCTACAATTGACATCATTAATACATGCAATTACTTGTTTTTTGAGAGTTAGATTGAGTAACCTCAGCCCATAAAGTTAGATCGCTTCACTTGATTATCACTGGAATACGAAATTATTCCTTTTTACCAAGCAATAGCACAACGCCGATATTTATCGAAAAATCGTTTGTCTTGTAGGTGCGGTTGCTCGGATAGCCAATTTCGGAACTTGATTCCGTTTTTGTTTTCTTGTAATCATAAGCTAACAAGGCATCAAGCCCGACATGCTGGTTCAAGAAGTAGGTGCAGCCACCGCCGATACGTCCTGTAAATATCTTCCCGGATGTTTCATAATTGCTATAATTGAATTTGCTGAGTGAATTCCCAAATCCAATCCTTCCTTCGAGATATGGGTTAAACTTAGCGGTTTTCAAGATATAAAATCGTGCAAATGCCCCATATTCTATAGTCCTGCTTTTCTCCTGGTTGTACAGATTCTCATATTTAAAATCGAAAAACAAACCTACCGGCAGTTTGTCGATCACAAAATAACCTGCAAGCGGGCTAAAGGTGATTTTGGTATAATCGAATTTGGAATTCCCACCATTGCCGGAAAATCCACCAGAGCCAACAGTTAGGCTCGAATTGGTAGAACCAGCAAGAAAAATGTCGCCTTTGTTAAGCTGTGAAAAAGCATTGTTTGCAATAAATAAAAGCAAAATGCCAAAAAGTTGGAGGTAGCGCATAAAATTACATTCTTGGATTTGTAATGCAAAGATATACGTTTAGGCTTGTACGCACACCGAATTTTTATCAAATACAAAGTCCAGGATTGCAAATATGTTACCCGCAATATAGTTCAAAACTCCATTCGCTGTCAAACAAAACTTGTTCGCAAATCGGGGTAAGTTGAGTGATAAACTGTGCAGTCAATAAAAACTTCTGTTTGGTTTTTGGACTCTGTCTTTTCGGGATAAATAATCTGTTTTTTGTAGCAAAGTCGATTCTTAAGTTCTTCTTGCAATTTCGACCTTCGCCCCCAACCACTAAACCTTGCCCTATCAATCTTCCAATTTTTCTTTCAGCGATTTAAACCCTTCACCAAGTATTTCATTGGCTTCGAGCACGGTAAGGAAAGCTGTTGGGTCAATTTCATGGATATATTCTTCGAGCAAGGCCATTTCCCGACGGTTCACAACGGTAAAAATTATGGTTTTATCCGATCCGTTATACATCCCTTTTCCCGGAATATATGTTCCGCCGCGATGAAGGTCGTTAATAATACGGTCGCGGATTTCGGAGAATTTATCGGAAATAATGAACAAGGTTTTGTCCACGCTCATGCCTTGCAGCACAATATCAATGGTTTTGCCGGTAACATAAATTACGATCCACGAATACAATGGAATTTTCCAATCGGCAAAAACGAGCAAACCAATAAGCACTATAGCCGAATCAACATAAATCATAAGTTGTCCGAGTGGAAGCCTGGTATATTTAGCAATTATCATGGCTACAATATCCGAACCACCCGAAGTTGCCTTCGATTTAAAAATCAAACCCAATCCTAAGCCCACCAGTACGCCTCCAAAAATGGACGATAACAAAGCATCGCCGACAACCAAAGGCGCTTCACCATACAGATAAGTTATCAAATCCATAAAAACCGAAGTAAGCACAAAGCCAACAACGGTTTTCACGCCAAATCTCGGGCCTAATATCTTGATCCCTATTATAGTAAGCGGAATATTGAGGATTAAGCCCATTAAACCAATAGGAAAGCCGGAAGGCGCCCACGACAATAATCCTTGGGTCATGTAATGTATTACGATGGCAATTCCATATACGCCGCCAGGCACAATTTTATAAGGCGAAATAAAAAAAACAAATCCTGCTGCTAAAATAAAAGAACCAATTATGATCAGGCTGTAGCTGATAAACCATTTTTTTGAGAAGATCTTTTCTGGGCGAAAATCCATAATATCAGTAATTTAAGTAAATTATTTTTGTTTATTTTTGAGGCTGCAAAATTCGTTAGATATTTCGGGATTCTACTATGCTTACTGATATTTTTATTGATTTATTTCTGGTTCTCCATGTATGCTTTGATAATTCCCCGAAAAACCTTTTTGCATCTACTGTTTTTTTATCTTTGCAGAAAAACCGCATTTTATGAACAGAGGCCCTATTTCCCAATTTATTGAGCACCATTATAGGCATTTTAATTCTGCTGCTTTGGTTGATGCAGCAAAGGCTTACGAAACCCATTTGCTCGAAGGTGGGAAAATGCTGATTTCTATAGCCGGTGCAATGAGTACTGCCGAACTTGGTATTTCTATAGCCGAGATGATCCGGCAAGATAAAGTGCAGATTATCAGTTGCACAGGAGCCAACCTCGAAGAAGATATTATGAACTTGGTGGCACATTCGCACTACCGCCGCGTACCCAATTACCGAGATTTGACACCTGAACAGGAAAACGAGCTTCTCGAAAAAGGCCTTAACCGCGTTACCGATACCTGCATACCTGAAGAAGAAGCGTTCCGTAAAATACAGCACCATATCGTAAAAATATGGAAGGATGCCGAGGCAAAAGGCGAACGATATTTCCCACACGAATTCATGTACAAACTATTGTTGAGCCGTGTGATGGAAAACGATTACGAGATAGACCCAAAACACTCGTGGATGCTGGCGGCTGCCGAAAAAAACCTGCCGATTGTGGTTCCAGGCTGGGAGGACAGCACCATGGGAAATATTTTTGCATCGTATTGCATTAAAGGCGAACTCAAGCCATCAACCATGAAAACCGGCATTGAATATATGATGTGGCTTACCGAATGGTACCGCGCCAATTCATCGGGGAAGGGTGTTGGCTTTTTCCAGATTGGAGGTGGCATTGCGGGCGATTTCCCGATTTGTGTAGTGCCTATGATGTACCAGGATTTGGAATGGCACGATGTTCCGTTCTGGAGCTATTTCTGCCAGATTTCGGATTCAACAACCTCTTATGGCTCATATTCCGGTGCTGTTCCAAACGAGAAAATAACCTGGGGAAAATTAGATATCCATACACCTAAATTCATTGTGGAAAGCGATGCCACAATCGTTGCGCCGCTTATATTTGCTTGGTTGCTGAAATGGTAATATTATTACACATCCTGCTGTTAGTCTAGTTTTAAGGTTTGTATAAAAATGGTCAAAAAAGCAAAACCCATATTCGAAAAGCGTATTTTTTGGGATGTAAATTTCGAGAAATTGGATTACGATGCCAAAGCCAATTTTGTTATCGAAAGGGTTTTTGAACGCGGCGATGTGGAAGATATCCGGAATTGCCGCCGGTATTATGGCGACGAAAAAGTATCATCGGCTTTGCTAAAGACAAAATTCTTGCCCGAGCACAGGATTCATCTTGCAAGTGCTGTTATTGGAAAACCCTTAAAAGAATTCAGATGTTACATATTGAGACAGTTGAACCCCGGACTTTTTCCTTATTGAAAAAACTGATGGCCATTCCTTCGCTCCAACCCTTTTCTTTGGTTGGGGGAACAGCGTTGTCTCTTCGTTATGGTCACCGCAGTTCGATAGATCTGGATTTATTTTTTCACGAAAAAATAGACCATACAACCATTGAAAATGAATTGAGAATGGAATTTGGAAGTGATTTTGTTTACGAAAGTGGGCACAAGAATTTTGGGATATTCTGTTATATACAAAAAGTAAAAGTTGACATTGTTTATTATCCACATTTGCCGATTTCTGCCTTTGACGAAGTTGATAAAATTAGGATGTACAGCAGCAATGATATTGCGGCCATGAAAATACAGGCCATATTAGGGCGTGCCAAGAAAAAAGATTTTTGGGATTTGTACGAATTACTCAAAAATTTCACTTTGCAACAGATGATGGATTGGCACAAACAGAAATACCCGAACCAAATGCTAGCTATCAGTATTCCTAATGCAATCACTTATTTTGTTGAAGCCGAAGACAGCGAAACGCCGGTAAGTTTTAAAAATCAAACCTGGAACACCGTGAAAAAAGGAATCCAAAAGGCGGTAAGCGATTATTTAAGATAACAAAAGAGCCACTTCGAAGGTTGATTTACAACGAAATCTCTGAGTTTACCAAGTTTATAATGCAGATTGACAATACTTTGTGAATTTTTGATGGCTTTGTTTCGGTGGATTCAGCGCACACAATAGTAGAATCGCCTCATTTTGGGCTTCAAGCTAAGGAGTCGCTTTTGAAAGTCTTATTTGTAACAAGCGGTTTTGCCCAAATTCCTATGCTGAAAATATAACCCAGGCTTACGAAAAGCAGCAGCATGGCGAATTTCAGACCTATTAACTCACCAATGCCGCCGATTAACAATGGCACAACGGCACCTCCCAAAATGGCTGTACAAAGTATCCCCGAAAAGGTGCCATGGTGTGTTGGGACTGAATTCAAGGCCAACGAAAAAATAACCGACCACATTACCGAAGCAAAAAATCCAGTTATCGGGAAAGCATAAACCGAAACTGTTGCACTTCCAAACAAAGCCGCTGCCAACGAAAGTATTGCTCCCGAACTGAATACCAACAAAACGGTACGGCTGTCGAAAATTTTCAGCAGCAGCAAGCCCAAAAGGCAACCTACTGTCAACAAGCCCCAGAAATACGAAATTACATTGGCTCCAGTAGTGGCTGGATCAACACCATGGTATGTTTGCAAAAATTTGGAAGCCCAATTGGCAATGCCTTGTTCGGTGCCCACATAAGCAAAAATGCCCACGAAAAATAGAATCACCTGTTTGTTGGCCAACAATTCACGGAAAGCTTGACCGGTTTCGATTTTTTCATCTTCATTCAACTCCACTTTTGGGAATTTAATCAGCCATATTACAATAATGATCGCAAGCACCACCACTGCAAAAACCCAATAAAGCGAGGCCCATTCAAGGTTGGCAGGCACAATTGGGTTTAACAACCTGATAAATAGCGAAGTGTTTCCACTATGCACATTTTGAACAAGATAGCTATAAAGTTGTGGGCTTAAAAATGAGGCCAAACCAAAAACCAATTGCGCCAGCACCGAATAAAATGCAAAATTTTCCTCGCCGCCCGAATGGCGCAACAAAGGGTTTATGACCACTTGCAACATCGCCATCCCAATTCCTATTATAAAAAGAGAAGGCAGTGCGGCTGCAAAACTTGGGAATATAGCGAACATCAGCGCCCCGATAAAGGCAAGGGAAAATGCTGAAATCATCACAGTTTTTTCCGAATATTTCTCAATCATTATCCCGGCAGGGACCGACATAATGCCATAGGCAATAAAAAATGAAAATGGCAGAAATCCGGCCATGCCAATGCCCAAGCCAAAACTGTTTATTATATCAGGTATTATTGGCCCCAATATATTGGTGAGAAACGAAATGACAAAGAAAATCAGCAAAATAAGCAGCACCATCATTGGGTTCTTTTTCTTCATGGGATTTTACGTGTTTGTGCAGTTAGATTTTCAATGAAATTTTTCTTGCCAGAAATTAGTCTATAGTAATTGTCTGTGGCTTAATATTCCAACCTGAAATTTTTATACTTGGCTTTGACCCATGCAAAGCAGATCTTGGTATTTTGCAGGTAATATCGCGTCTCTCGCCTGGAAGAAGGCTGAAATAATTATCTTCCCAAGACGAAGGCACAACGCTGTTTCCTAAATCGTCAACGAGTGCAAGGCTAATAAAAAAAGCGGTTTTTGACGCTATGACCGATAGTCTTGTTGTTATAACTATTTCATCACCGCTATTTTTGATACTGTATTTTAAAGTAATTTCTGATTTGGGCAATGAATTTAGAGCAGAAAAGTCCGTAAAATTTTTCAAAGGTGTATAAACCCATGTTGTTTTGTCCCAGGCATGTTCATCTTTTGTGGCCGAAAGCCAGTAAAAATTGTTTGCAATGGCAGAACCTGTTGTGTCGCTCAGTTTCAGGTCGAGGAAAGCTGTTTCACCAATTGGTTCCAGGGCAACAAGTTTTTTCGATGTATTTGATGCAATATCAAAAAACAACTCTTTGGTTACCAATTCCTTCGAATTTACATCCAGCAATTTCAACCTTGCCCTTACATTATGCTTATCGATTTGGGTTTCGTTTACAGCGTATATCGAATTATCGCCATAATTATAAATTAGTTGAAAGGGCTGGTTAGCTGTTCGAGCTGCATAATAAGCAGGTGTTGGCAACAAATAATAATCGTACAATTGCCAATACAAAGATGGCCATGCCGAATTTAACATCCAGTGAATAATGCCGGTCGATTTTGGAATATTTACCCTAAATGCCTCAAACATAGCTTTTAAGGCTTCGTAACTTTGCGCATCCGATTTCAAGAGGTAATCTTCCAGGTCAACAGGTTTTCCATACCGACCGTTCATTGCTTCGTTAAAAACGCCCAAAGTATTCAACGCATGTTTTGAATGTGTGCAATGATAATCCCAATTTTCGTTAATTGGCCAGAGCTTATCGGAAGGGATCATCTTTTTTAATGATTCATAAACAGGTACTTGCGGCCCCGGCCCAGTTTCGGTATTAAACCCAAACGCACCTCCGTTTATTGTGTCGATATACCAATAAATTGGTGTTACATATTCATAAGGACCGTTCATTTTTACGCCGGTTGGGCCACTGATGGTGCTCACCCTTGTGCCTGCGGAAGCAAGGTATGGCCTGTTGTCGAGGTTTTTGAAAAGGTTGATATACCGCTTTTCAAGTTCGGGTTTTGGGCATTTGTCGCTGCCAACCATCCACACAAAAATACTTGGGTGGTTCCGCAACCAAAGGATCTGATCGCGGAACGAACTGATTGCCAGGCTCATTTCTGCTTCTGTTTGGATTCCGCCGAATTCATCGCAGGGTTTAGCAAGGTATTCGTCCCATTCCCATTGGCAACTCCAACCCACCATCGCCAGGATTCCATATTTATCGCATAAATCGTAAATATCCTGGGTGTTGCCCCAAATGCTTTCGAAACGAATCGTGTTCAGGTTGGCATGTTTTACATATTGCATTTGGGTTTCGAGGCTTTTAAGGCTGTCGCGAAGAAAAATATCATCCGTCCAACCTGCACCTTTTATCAGCACTTTTTTGCCGTTGAGTTTATACCCTTTGTGGCCGTCCACATTGGTGTAACACTCAATTTCCCTGATGCCGAAAGTAATTTTTTCGGAATCGGAAATATTGTTTTTGGTTTCGAAACGCAGGTCGAGTTGATACAGCTCGGCATTTCCGAAACCGTTGCACCACCAAAGCCTCGGATTTTTGATATCCAAAGCAGGAATTTGCTCTTTTGTGAGCGATAAATTTATTGTTTCGCCTGGCATTACTAAAACCGGGTAATGAAATTGCAAATCGCCAATGCTGCCATTTAAAAAGCCCTCTACAAAATCTTTCGAATAATTTGTGAGGCTGGTTTTAATGGTAAGAGAGGCTTCACGCAGGGTTGCTGTATTTACTTTTGATTCTATATATGTATTGTTCAGGGCAACGACCCCCGTAATTTTTAAATATACTTCACGCCAAATCCCCATATTTTCATCTGCCGGCCGTGGGTTCCAATCAACAAATCCCAGGTTGAAGTCGCCAGCTTGTGCCCTGAAAATTTCAACAGCCAGAACATTATCCTTGGGCTTGAGCAAATCGGTAATATCAAATTCGAAGCGGCGGAATGTTCCAAAAACACTGTCGCGGGAAGCCAACAGCTTGCCGTTAAGCCAAATATTGGCATAATAATTTATGCCATCAAAATGGATTGATACATGTTGACCTTTTTTAATCGCCGGAATTTCGAAAGGCCTTACATACCACCAAGATTGGTCGAACGGCAGTTTGTCGATATTTTTATAATTCGCGCCTTCAAAAATATTTTGATATAAACCGTTTTTGGTAAGCACACCCATTACCGTGGAAGGGACAGAAGCCTTAAACCATGTTCCTTTAACTGGGTTTTCTTGCGATAGATCGGATCCGAGCCGGTTTATTTCTCCCGATTTTTGCACGAACCAGTTTTCTTTTAATAAAACCTTTCCCGATAAATCAGCTTTGCTTTGCGAAAAGGAGCAAATTGGCCAAAGCAAGGCAAGGATAAATCCAGTTTGAAGAAGAGTTTTTTGTGCCATTTGACAAAGGGATTATTGGTTTTTGGCTTTATACTTTTGGGAATCCAGTCATGAAGGAGAAGCAATGTATAGATATACAGGTACTTATTAGCTTATTGAAGTACTGAAATTGCAAAAGATAAAAGCAAAACTACTTATTTTTAGCCAATGCTGCCGCACCGAGCAAAGCAATATTTTCTACCTGCGAACGAAGGATTTTCAAGTGTTTTATCGTTTCAGGAAATTGGAAATCCACCAGGCATTTCAGCATCGAATCCTCGAAAAAACAGTATGCTTTTGAAATAGAACCGCCAAGCACAATTGCCTGTGGATCATACGTGTAAGCAACAGCTTTAATCACGTTGCCGAGGTGAAACCCAAATTCGTTCCAAACTGAAATTGCTTTTTCTTCGCCGGCAATTGCAGCACTATGGGCTTTAAGCGCAGTAGTGGAGTGTATTTCCTCGAAAAATGTGCTGCTTGAATAAAATTCAAAATTTTTGTTGAGATATGGCAATGAGCCTATTTCGCCAGCGCCACAATTGTTCCCTACGTAAAGTGAATTGTTTATTACGATACCGGCTCCCAGCCCTGTGCCAATTGCCAATGCAACAAACGAAGAAAAATCTTTTGCTTGACCATAGAAATGTTCGCCTAAGGCAAAACAGTTCACATCGTTGTTTATGCTCACCGGAAGTCCAAATTCCGTTTCTATAATCTTTTTTAGCTCCACTTTTTTCCAGGAAGGGATGTTTACCACATTATAAACAATTCCGTTCTCGATATCAACTACTGAAGGAACGCCTATGCCAATACCTTTAACTCCGGGTTTTATCAATGGCGCAATAGTTGAAATAATCTGATTTACAGTTTGTTGCAAAGATTCTTTTTCAACCAATAAGGTTTGTTTAACTTCGGTTAAAACTCCCTTTTGTAATAGCCCAGCCCTAATATTGGTCCCGCCTAAATCAACGCCTATAAACATGAGATTAAAATTAATGGAAAATTGGAAAGGGAATTGTGATTCTAATTGATTGATGCAATTGCAAAAATAGGCATGCCAAGCTGAAAAAACGTAGGAATATGCGCAGTAAAAACCTCAATATGCGCAAAACGGGAAATCGTACAAATTGAGAATTGCAGTCATTGATCGAATTTCCCTACTTTAATAAATATGAAACGTTGAAACCCCTGGTTCACTTTGCCCATCCCGGCCTTCGGTAGTTGATTTTCTGTTGGTTTAAATAGTCGAAATGCGGTTTCATGCGAACCTGAAAAGAATACCAATTGTTGCCGGGAGTCCAGCATATTTCGGCAAGTGCCTGTAAACGAGGGAAAACATAATGCTCAAACATGGGTTCGGAAGGAACAATCTCTGTCCAGAGACAGCTTTGTAATCCTTGCACTTTGGTAAGCACCGAAACAGAATAAATATCGGCAGGATTATAATTATAGAGATTTTGTAAGGCTTTATCCGTATTGACGCTTGCCAAATAAAAAGGTGTTGCCGGGGTGAGGATTAGCTTGTTTCCATTATTGGCGCATCGCTCAGGCGAATCTGTAACCCAATCGCGCCAGTACATCATGGTGATTTTGCTGTCAATATTTCCATCGATCACATCGTCCCAGGCAATAACTGTCTTGCCTTTTGATTGAATATGTTCCTGAAGTTTTTTCACAAAATAATTCTGTATTTCGTTCAGGCTGGTAATACCGTGTTCTTTCATAAAAGCCTGACATTCAGCCGATGCAGCCCAAGTCCCCTTTTCAACCTCATCGCAACCTATATGAACTATATTTGATGGAAAGAGTTCCAGCACTTCGTCCCAAACCTTGTACGAAAAATCCATAACTTGTTCGTTGCACGGACAAATCGGGAACGAAAACTCGGTTCCCCAGCCAGCGGAATCCACACACGAAAGCTGAGGATA
>CAIRHD010000022.1 GCA_903878265.1 uncultured Bacteroidales bacterium
ATGATGGAACGCTTAACGGGTTTGTATAAACGTTTTGCATCGAAAATTACAATACTAATTGCTGTATTTGCAAGTTTTGCACTAAATATTGATAGCATTAACATTGCACAGTATTTATACTCAAACAAGGATGCCCGTGAAAAACTTGCGGCTGTAGCTTATGCAGCACCCAGCGATTCCAACTATATTGCCAAAGTGAACGAGATTAGGACAAGCAAAACTACCGACACAATAACCGATAGTACCAGCAACTTACAAACCATTGTTACAAAAGTAAAACAGGAAATAAACACCATTGATAGCACCAAAAAGTATTTGGGAACATTTATACCAATTGGTTGGAATCTGGATGCTGAGTTTAATGTGTTTAAGTCGCAGCATGGGAACATTGCTTGCAAGGGTTGGCTATGGACATTGTTTTATTCTCGGAAGTTTTTCGGACTAATCATAACCGTATTTGCCGTTTGTTTGGGTGCTCCATTTTGGTTCGATGTACTGAACAAGGTAGCCAACCTTCGCAACAGTTTAAAGCCGGAAAGCAGCACGGCGAAAACGGGGAAAAAGCTGAAATAAAGGAATATCGCATAGATTAATAAACCATCTGAATGGTTTTCATTCAGATGGTTTTATCTAGAAAAACGACGGAAAAGCGAAATCAGCATACATATCTGAAGCTGCTTTTTCTTAAAGTCATAACCTGAATAGTTCATCACTTGCGAGCAATTGAACACTTATGACACAGATAAAAGGATTTGAGAAGATTTTTATCCTTATCTGTGCAAATCCGTAACATTCGTGTTATCTGCGTTCTATAAAGTTTGTAGATAAATCAGGCTAATAATACAGGAAAGATTTTGCAGCAAATCCGCAACTTCATTTTATGCATCACTTCAATAGGCAAACCGAAAAATTGAACCTCCCCAAAAATCAAACAAAAACCACTTAAACAGTATTATCATGGAAATTAGAAACAAAATCCAGTTGCTTCCGTGGCATCCTACACGCCGTTGGTCGGCACGCAGCCTCGACAAGATTAAAAAGATCATCGTCCACCAGGAACTTGGCGAGTCGAATGTTGAGGGTGTAAACCAATATCATATTGGCCCCAACCATGTGTCGCCACGCGGATGCCCTCATTTTTGTTATCATTTTGGAATAGAAAAAGATGGATCCATCGTTCAAGCCAACGAGCTATCGAGTATAACCTGGCACACCAAGGGTTATAATACCGAAAGTGTCGGGATCATGCTTGTCGGGAATTTTAATGGTACTGGGTATGCTTTGGGGAAAGAAGGGCCCAGCCAACAACAAATGGATGCCTTACAATGGCTTGTCGATTGGTTGCAAAAAGCTTTAAACCTAAGCAATCAAGAAGTTTATGGGCATTACCATTTTGGCAAACCTGCTTGTCCTGGCTATGTTGTCTCGCGATGGATCGAAAACTACCGCAATGATATTGTAAATAGAGGCGAAGGGATTTTGAAGCCGATTACAGATGAGACGGATCTACAAACCCGATTGAAAAAATTAGGCTATTATATTGGAAACATTGATGGGATTGTTGGTATGCAAACCAAGCAAGCCATTTTCCAGTTTCAGAAAAACAATGGCCTAACCGTTGACGGTATAGTTGGTCCTCAGACTTCGAAAAAATTAATGGAACTCACAAAGTAAAAGGAGGAAAAGATCATGGCAATACAAAGCAATAAAACAGCCAACGAAAAACTCATGATCCACGAAGAAGGTTTCTGGGGGGCATGGTTATCGAAAATAATGTTCACGCTTATCAGTGTTAAAGTTTGGTGCCTTGCGGCGAGCATTGTAGTATCAACAATGCTGCTTATCAACAATCACATAACTGGTGCACAGTGGCTTACGTTCAATACTACAATTTGGGCACTGATATTGGGCATGAAAGAAGTTTTCCGCATTGCCGAAGGACGGGATAAAGCTGATTCGGAAATACTTGCTCAAAAAGGTGAGCAGGATGCTGCTTTGATGAAATTGAGCCAGCAGCCAACCGATACCAATGCTCCGCAAATGTGTGCCGATGGCACCGAGATAGTAGGTGAAGATCCTGATGAATTATAACAGATACTAAATTTACAGTCATGGGAAAAACAATATTGTATGTTATTATTGGCATAATCGTTTTAGGTATCATTGCATTTGTTGTAATGATGTTTGTGGCAGGCGATGGCACACCTGGGTCAATTATTGCCGTACTTGCTGGTATCTGGGCTACTTTCAAGGCTAAATTGTTCAATTTTAAGGGTCAAGGCATTGAAGCAATTACTCAGCAACACGACGAAAGGCAACAGGATTGGGCAAACACCAAAATGGAATACGACAGCAAAATTAAAGCTATGCAAGCCCGAATGGATTTTTTGGAGTATAAATCGGCAAAAACCTCGCTCCAGATCAACGATTTGAAAAAGGAAGAAATTGCAAAAATTGGTGCAATAGATAAAATGAATGCAGATGAAAAAGTGATATTGGGTCAGGAACTTATAAACCAAATAGGAGGTTAATATGAGCCTAAAACTACTTGCCATTTTTTTTCTTGGTGTTTCAATATCCGTATCGGCACAGGACATCAGTTTGTTGGTACCTGGGGCAACAAGGCAAAACAACACAAGCGATTCGCTTTATGTTTTGAGTAATAGGGCGTACACAAAATTCCTGAAAGCCGCCACCGGGTATTTATATTGTAAAAAAACGGACTCGCTACAAAAAATTGAAATTTCAACACAAAAGGAAATCAAACTTATTTGTGATAGTGCATTGGGTTTATCGCAAAAGGAATCCAAAATGTGGTACGATTCGCTGGTGGTCAGCGATAATAAATTGAAAGCTTGTGAAATAGATTTGTTGAAAACAAAAGAGTGCAAAAAAAAGTTGGCTGTAGCTGGAGGCATTTCTACGCTTGTTGCAATTACCCTTGCGATTTTGTTTATAATCAAGTAGGGCGCGGTTAAGTTTTTCCTGAGTTCTCTTTC
>CAIRHD010000023.1 GCA_903878265.1 uncultured Bacteroidales bacterium
CGTTAGCAGTAACGGTAGGCAATCCGCCGGCAAATCCGAATGAATTGCTTTTTGTGGAAATTTCAACGAAATTTTCTGCAATCTGTATGTCAAAATTGTTCCGCAGTGCTGTGTCAATAGCATTTCTCAATGTAATTTGCTGTTGCGCCATACCCCAAAAAGGAAGTATAAGTACTAAAGCAAAAAGAAACCTGTTTTTATATAATTTCATTTTAGATTCTTTTGGTGGTTATTCGTTGTTGGTTACTAACTATTTAACAATAAAGCTTTTAATGACAAACTGTTTATTATATGTCTATTTAGGGTCTGCTTATATACTCATAAAGGTTCGTTTTGACCTCAGAGAGGTTGCATATTTATAGAAAATGATTATTTGAAAGATGTTCGACCCCGACGGGGTCGCATATCCGCACCGTTTGAACCATTTTTTATAAATATTTTATCCCGCTGGGATAATGTTTGAGAACAGACTAAAATTTCAAGTGCAAGCTTTTTTCGGTTGTGCGTTAAATAAGATTGCACATCGTTCTTCAAAATGTCCTTTATTTTACTCATTATCAATAATTAATGCGTTTAACAGAAACCCCTATTTATCCATTAGCACATTAACCCATTAGCCCATTATCGCATTAACACATTATCGCATTAACTAACTTCTTCCATCTCTGTTTCAATCACCTCTCTCTTGCCCGAAATGTATGAATAAACGGCTGGGATTACGAATAAAGTAAGGATTAACGAAAATAACAATCCGCCAACCACAACAATCCCTAAAGGTATGCGGCTTGTGGATGCTGAACCAAGGCTCAAGGCTATTGGCAAAGCGCCTAAAGAAGTGGCCAAGCTCGTCATTAGAATTGGTCTTAACCTTTGGGTTGCAGCTTCAATTACAGCCTGTCGTTTTTCCAAACCTGCGTCACGCTTTTTATTAGCAAATTCAACAATTAGGATACCGTTTTTGGTAACCAAACCAATTAGCATGATCATCCCAATTTCTGAAAATATGTTCAAGGTTTGACCAAAAACCCACAAACTGAGCACCGCCCCAGCAATGGCTAGAGGAACTGTAATCATAATAATGAGTGGATCCCTGAAACTCTCGAATTGCGCTGCAAGCACAAGGAAAATGAGCACCAAAGCCAAAATAAATGCAAAAGCAGTATTCGACGAACTTTCGGCATAATCGCGCGAAGGACCACTAAGCGAAGTCTGGTAACTTTCATCTAATAATTTGTCGGCAATGGCCTGCATGGCAGCAACGCCATCGCCAATTGTTTTGCCTTCGGCTAATGAAGCCGAGATAGTGGCGGCTTTGTACCTGTTAAAATGGAAAAGTGAAGGAGGCGTTGCATTAGGTTCAATTTTGGTAACCGAAGCCAGCGAAATATTTTCGCCTTTATTATTGCGAACATACAAGTTTGAAATATTGGCTGGGGTCTGTCGGTTTTTTAGTCCAACTTGACTAATTACCTGATATTGTTTGCCGTTCATGATAAAATAAGCTAACCGCCTGCCACTAAATGCACTTTGCAGCACACCCGCAATATCGGTAACTGTCAGTCCAAATTCCCGTGCTTTTATCCTGTCGATGGTAATATCAACTTCGGGTTTGTTGAATTTTAAGTTAACATCCACATTCTGGAAAGTCTTATCATCTTTGGCTTCATCAAGGAATTTTGGGATAATAGCTTTAAGTTTATCAAAATCCAGGTTTTGTATCACAAACTGAACCGGTAGCGAACCCCTTGAGCCAAGCCCGACCGAAATGGTTTGTTCCTCGATGGGAAAAATCTTTACATCGTTGTAACGCCCCATTTTCTTGGCCAAATCCTGCGCAATTTCGCTTTGTGTTCGTTTGCGTTCGTCTGTCGGCACAAGCCCGATGCGTCCAAAGCCGTTGTTAACGCCCGTTCCGTTAAACCCAGGGATTGAAATAAACGAGAAATCGGCTTCCGGGATTGAATCAATAAGGAAATTTACCAATTTATCGCCTGTTTCCATCATATATGGGTAACTCGCTCCTTCAGGCCCGGTAATTTGCAAGCGCACACTTCCTTTGTCTTCGAGCGGTGCAATCTCTTTTTGGAGGCCACTTCCAATTAAAAAAACTATTGCAAAACATATAACCACTATTACCCACGATGTCCACCGATATTTGATAAACCGCGTGATCAGGTTTTTATAGCCACTTTCCATACCGGCAAAGAATGGCTCGGTGCTATTGTAAAACTTGCCATGCTGTGCGCCTTTGCGGTTCAGGTAAATGTTGAGGACCGGTGTGATTGTTAATGAAACGAAAGCCGAAACCAATACCGCCGATGCAAGCACAATCCCAAATTCGCGGAACAAACTGCCAACAAATCCTTGCAAGAAAAGAACCGGTAGAAAAACAATTGCCAAAGTAATGGAAGTTGAAATTACCACAAAGAAAATTTCCTTACTGCCATCAATAGCTGCTTTGCGTACAGGAATGCCTTTTTCGATTTTCCGGAAAATGTTTTCTGTTACAACAATCCCATCGTCAACCACCAAACCTGTTGCCAGGATAATGGCCAATAGCGTTAGGATATTTATCGAAAAACCAAATGCATACATGATGAAAAATGTGAAAATCAGCGAAATAGGAATGTCGATGAGTGGTCGCAGAGCAATGAGCCAGTTTCGGAAAAAGAAGAAAATAACGAGTATAACAAGTATGATCGCGATTAGAAGCGTTTCGCCAACCTCGTTCAACGATTTTCGTACGTTGCGGGTATTATCGATTAAGGTTGTAAATTTAATGTCGCTTTTCTGCGATTTGTTAATTTCGTCAAGCCTTTTGTTGAACTCATCGGAGATGTTGATGTAGTTGGCACCAGGTTGTGGAGTAATTGCAATCCCAACGGCGCTCACCCCGTTTAGTTTCCAGCTTTGTTCGTAGCGTTCGGGACCAAGTTCAACCGTTGCAATATCACCAAGCCTGATTATTCCTTTATCGTCGCCACGGATAATCAAATCCCTGAATTCCTTTTCGGTAGTCAGGTTTCCTAAAGCCCTGATAGTAAGTTCTGTTTTGTTGCCGTATATTTTTCCTGAAGGAATTTCTACGTTTTCCTTGTTCAGGATATTTGTGATGTCGTTAAAAGTAATATCGTAAGCATTCAGTTTATCCGGATCAATCCATATACGCATGGCAGGCCGTTTCTGCCCGATTATATTTACACCGCTAACCTCCGGAATGGTCTGAAACTTGTTTTGGAGAACGTTTTCGGCATAATCGCTAAGTTCGAGCAAGCCTTTGGTTGGGCTTTGTACTGCCAGTAAAATGATAAAATCGCTGTTTGCATCCGATTTGGTCACAACCGGCGGCGCATCAATGTCCATGGGCAGGTTACGCACAGCTTGGCTTACTTTATCGCGGACATCGTTTGCGGCAGCTTCGAGGTTGGCATCAATATTGAACTCTACATTTATATTGCTGCGGCCAACCGAACTTGTTGACGATATAGTGCGTATGCCAGGTATCCCATTGATTGATTTTTCCAAAGGCTCGGTAATCTGGCTTTCGATAATATCTGCATTAGCACCTGTATATGAAGTGCTTACCGTAATCATGGGTGGGTCGATTGCAGGATATTCCCTAACCCCAAGGTATGTGTAGCCAATTACCCCAAACAGTATGAGGAACAGGTTCATAACTGTTGCAAGGATTGGCCTTTTTATTGATAGTTCTGATATATTCATATTGTCGGTAATTCGGGGTTTGAGAGAGTGCTTTTTAAGGTCGTTTTCAAAAATAAATGAGGATAGATTTATCAGTTTCTAACTTTCTTTATTTTTACATTACCATTAGGCCGAACATAAAGTACTCCGCTAACAACAATAGTATCACCTAGTTGAAGGCCATCGGTTATTTCAATAATATCGCTGGTGCGGATTCCTGTTTCTACGTTTTGAAATGTAGCTTTGCCATTTTTCACCAACACTACCTGGCTCGAAAGGGCATCGGGAATTATAGCATTGGTTGGAACCACTATGCCTCTCATGTTTTCGTTGAGCAAAACTTTAACAAATGCACCTGGGCTTATATTTCCATGCGAAAGCCTTGCCCTCACATTTATGTTTCGGGTAGTTTTGCTTATTTGTGGCTCAATAGCACTGATTGTAGCGGTAAAATTCTCTTTAGAAGTATTGGTTTGTATAGCAATGGTTTTCCCGATTTTTATCAGGTTTTCATAAGCTTCGGGTACCGCAAAGTCGATTTTTATCTTATCGGTCTGCTGTAGGGTTCCGATGGCTGTAGCAGGCGAAACATAAGCTCCTTCGCTTACAAGCCTAAGGCCAAGCCGACCAGTGAATGTGGCTTTTATCACTGTTTTGTTTATTTGTGCATCAAGCACATCAATATTGGCTTTATAAAGGTTCACCTGACTGAGAGCTGCATCGTAACCGGCTTGATCAACCCCATTAACAGCAAGTAATTTCGATAGCCGCTGTTCGGTTTTCTCTGCCAACTCGAGTTGCACGTTTTGTTGCTGGCGTTGTGCCTGAAGGTCGGCATCGTTCACTTTTGCAAGTATGGTTCCAGCTGTAACAGAGGCTCCATCGGGAATGTTCAGATAGGTAAGCCTGCCACCAACTTCCGGATGAAGTTCGATCATTTCTTCGGATAATACGGTGCCATTCACTTCGATATCGGAGGAAAAATCAGTGTTTTTGGCAATAATTACGTCAACGGATACCGGTGGTTTTTCTTTTGTTATTGCTTTATCTTTGGCTTCGCCTTTGCAGGAAATTAGGGCAGCCACTATGATTGGTAAGCAAATGATTGATGTAAACCTCATATAGATTTAATGTTTTCGGTTATTGAATTTTTTATTTTTGATATGGTTTCGGTAAATTCTGAAACCTGCGAATCGCTTAACCCATTAAGGGCCAATTTATTTATCTCCTTAAACGACTGTTGGATTTCGGGAATTGCCAGTTTTGCTTTGTCTGTAAGAATTATTCGATGTTTGCGCAAGTCATCAGGCTTTTTTATCCTTTTTATATAGCCTTTTTCCGAAAGGTAATCTACTACCCGCACAATGCTAACTTTATCCTGACCAAGAAGAAGTGCCAGTTCCTGTTGGGTGATTTCACCTTCGTGGCCGGCAATTAAAACCAATGCATAATAATTCCTGTCAATATCCAGATGCTGCAGTTTGACCCTCAAAAGATGGAGATACCCTTTTCCAAGCATTGATAGAATCCTTCCAAGCGGTTGTTCGATTTGCGCCATTTGTGGAATTGTGGAATTTTGTTTTTGCAAAAGTACAGCAAAATGCAAATGGTTTACATTGTTAACTATTATTTTATCGGCTGATAGGCTATTTTTGATTGGTATAGGCTTTAAAATCAATATATTACTATTGTAAGGCTATTTAATAGGCACATTATTATTTGCAATGCGAATTGATATTTATCCAAATATGACAATGATCGTTACTAAAAGCCTTCATTTTTTTGCTAAACATTGTGGTGAATTGATCATCTCAATTTGAAAAATCATTTTCCATACCTTTGATTTTAAGCACTTTTTCATTTTCATTAACAGCGAATCACAGAGGTTATCTTGTACCATTATGCAGTATCTATTACTTTACAGGAATCAATAGTGGCCGTTATGGATACACCTGTTAGTTTGGCCGTGAGAGCCGGATTTTTTCAACCCTCAAAGCGGTTGTTTCTAATTGCAGCAGGCGGTACGCCCTATCCGAGTAAGCGGTACCCCCTATTGAAGTAATCGGTACGCCCTATCTAAGTAAGCAGTATGCAGTATCTAAATAAGCGTTACACCCTATCTAAGAATTCGATACGCAGTTAATTTTTTCAACCCCAACCCTAGAAGCGGTTGTTTAGGTTAACCAATCCCATTAACCATCCAAAAACCTTTCATCCATCCAACATCCATCATCAACAAATAAACCAATCAACCAATCAATAAACCCATAAAAAAGTGTTCGCTTTTCCGCACAACTGTTCGGTTTTTCATCTTGTTTTTCAAGCTGATTTTATAATCATTTAGTTATAATCAGCTTTCTAAACAAATAATTTCATTTTTTTTTGATAGTCTAATCGTGCAAGTTAGACCCATTTGTTAGCCAAATTCAAGACTCAGATAATTTATTGGCTTGCTATTTGTATTACCCTATTCCTAACGAGGTAAACCGTCCCTCAAAACGTAAAGCACGGTATTTAACAATTTAATATAGGAGATCAAAACCATGTCAGTAGAAAAAACAATCGGATCATCAAGCCTCGTTGAAGTTATCGACCGTATCCTCGACAAAGGTGTCGTAGTTGATGCATGGGTTCGCGTTTCATTGGTTGGTATCGAGTTACTTGCAATTGAAGCAAGGATCGTGGTAGCTTCAGTTGAAACTTACCTGAAATATGCTGAAGCTATTGGTTTGACCGCAAAAGCTGCATAAGCTGCCTGCTGTTGCCAACAAAAACTTAAAAGAAGGTAAACCGTCCCTTCAATGTAAAGTACGGAAAAACAACAATCAAATATAGGAGAACAAAATCATGTCAGTAGAAAAAACAATCGGATCATCAAG
>CAIRHD010000024.1 GCA_903878265.1 uncultured Bacteroidales bacterium
AGTGTTGGTGGACAGCACTTTTGGTGGAGCGATTTTACGCATCATGTAGGATTTCAGACTTCAGGCTCTAGTTTGCTTTTCCCGTTATTCCAGTATTATATGGATAATGTGAATCAACAATATGGGATTTCAGGTGCTGATAATATGTGGATGGCCCCAACACAGGATGTTTACGAATATTTGAGTGCCCGCGACAATAGCGTAGTTAGCCAAACCCTTAATGGGAATACATTAACAATTACCATTGATTATGCTGCGGTGCCAGCCAGCCTTCGCACCAATGCGCTCACCCTCGCCATACAGGCCGACCAGAATTATACCGGTGTTGTGGCCAACGGTGCCCAAGGATTAAGCTTTAATGGGAGCGGAACCAATAAAATCATCAATGTAAATTGGGGAAGCGCTACATTAAAAGCGGCCGTAACCCTTGCCCCCGAAGCCAACACTTCAGTACCTACGTTAAAGGATGAAGAAATTTCTGTTTATCCAAACCCATTTACCAATCGCATACAAATAGAGTGTAATCAGTTGGTCGAAGGCAAAATTTGTTTTCAGTTGGTTGATATGAGTGGTAAAACGGTATTTAGCAAAACCATAAACCAAGCCAAGGGCGAATCGACATTTAATCTGGATTTGAAAGGCACCAACCTGAAACCTGGAAATTATTTGCTAAACGTAAAAAATGGACAAAAAACATTCTCATCAGTTAAAGTAATTAAGGTGCAGTAATTTAACCTTAATGAATGCAGTTAACCCAATCTGAAAATCCAAGAGTTTCGGGTAATGTCATGATTTGCCATACTTGTTTTTTTAGATTGGGATTATAAATTTAAGCAAGCCTATTCAATTTTTCCAAACGTTCTGAAGCTATTGTATGATGAAATCAATTTCAATTTTCAGTATTGCTTTACTCCTTTGTTTTCAGTCGTTTGCTCAGCAAGCAGCTAAAGTTGCCCATTCTGATAGCATAACACTCACCGTATCTTTTAACAATCCACCCACCAATATTACCGTGGAAAAGGCTGCTTTGCGGTACAACAAGGATTTTGCCTACAGTTTCATCCTCGACGATGGGCTTATCGATGCTTATACGGCTGCTTTTCCGCTACTTAACGGAGGGCTTGTAACAGGAAACAACACAATTTATCCAGGATATTTTTATAGCGATGGCTGTGGGAATGCTATTCCGTTCTCGGCTGGTTTATCCTGGTATTCAGTGAATGCAGCGGGAAACGACTTGCATGTGAATACACCGAGCTATGTAACCTGGGATCAGCTAAAAACCATGTACAATGCAGGATGGACGGTGTTAAATCACAGCTATTCACATATAGCCAATGATACGGCTATCGACTATGTGTATCAAATTAACCAAAACACTGCTTATGTGAAGGCTAAATCAGGTATTGGACTTACCCATTTTGTACCACCCGCCGGAGACCAAAATTATGTGATCCCTGCTTTTGCTAATGGGATGCTTAGTGTTACAGGCAACAACAGTTCGTATAATGGTTTCCCAGAAGGCTACAGGGTCGATCAAGCTGTTGATTTGAATAATTTCAAATTGTATAAAATGCTGGTTAGCGATGCCAACCAAAACACTGGGAACATCATGCAAAAAATTGATTCCGTTGCAGTTAGAAGTATCAATGGCCTTCATTATTGGTGGAACGATTTTACGCACCATGTTGGGTTTACATCATCGGGTGCAAGTATGCTTTTCCCTTTGTTCCAGTTTTATATGGAAAATGTTGCACTGCAATATGGCATTGCAGGTGCCGATAACATTTGGATGGCTCCGAACCAGTATATTATGGAATATCTGAATGTTAGGGATAAAAGTTTAGTGAATTATTCGCTGTCAGATAATGAACTTACAATAAATATCGATTATTCCGGTGTGCCCGATAATATGCGGGTCAATGCGCTAACACTCGTACTCCAGGCCGATCAGGATTTTTGCTCAGTTGAAGCGGATGGGTTGTTGCAGAGTTTAACTTTCAACGGAACCGGCGACAATAAACTTATCAATCTGCAATGGGGCGATATTACTACCGCCTTAAAAGAAGTTGACAAAGGTGCAGCGAATCTCAATGGTATTTCCATCCACCCTAACCCATTTTCGGATAAATTCTATATTGATTTCAGGCAAGCTCAGCCTGGAAATTATGATTTTGAACTGCTCGATATGGTGGGGAAAGAAGTTTTTAGCAAAACCGTAAACTTAGCCAAAGGGAAATCAACAATCGAATTCGATTTGTATGATATCAGTCTCCAACCTGGATTGTACATTCTAAAAACCGCAAATGGCAACAAAGAATTTCCATCACGCAAAGTGGTGAAAGTTGCTAAATAAAGGTTGAGGCACACTCTCAAGAGCGGTTTGCCATTCACGATTTAGCCTCTAGGCTTTAGGCTATTAGGACAGTGCTAAATCAAATATTGCTTTTTTGCTATCTAAAATATTACATAATTGCTGCCCCAACCGCTAAACCCTAATTTTAAGAATAGTTACGAAATATTTAGTGGTTTCTAAAAACCTCCTTGTTCCTCTGTGCCCTCCATGCCTCCGTGTTATGACTTTGCGTGTTCTTTATGCTCAGATATAGTTGTCGCCGTTAACATATAAACGATAATTTTTATTGCCTTCCCTTGCAGTTTTTATCC
This sequence comes from uncultured Bacteroidales bacterium, assembly GCA_903878265.1. Taxonomy (GTDB): domain Bacteria; phylum Bacteroidota; class Bacteroidia; order Bacteroidales; family UBA4417; genus UBA4417. The sequence goes on from CAIRHD010000024.1 coordinate 2,668, forward strand.
ACTCTGGTGTTACCTGAAGAGCCTCCATTTTAACTAAATTCCGTATTATACTGAAAGTTTAAAAAAAGTATTCAAAAAGCTTTGAGAGTATGGCCAAAATTCATTTACATTTGCTTCAAACAAATCCCTAAAAAAACCTACTGTTATGACAATAGGAATACTCAAAGAAATTGCAGGCGAAAACCGGGTTGCTATGCTCCCCGAGAGTGTCGCCACGCTGGTTAAGATGAACGTGACCATGCTTGTTGAGACCGGAGCTGGGCTTGCTGCCTTTGCTTCGGACACCGAATACGAGCAGGAAGGCGCAAGCATCAAAACGAAGGCCAACGTTATTGCAGGAGCTGACCTGCTAATAAAAATTCAGCCGCCAACAGCCGATGAAATTGCCCTTTTAAAAGATGGGCAGGTGATCATGGCAGTGTTGAACCCTTATTTCAATACGGGTTTGGTGCAGGAACTGGCAGCCAAAAACATTACTGGTTTCAGTATGGATGTGGTGCCCCGCACCTCGCGCGCCCAAGCGATGGATATCCTATCCTCGATGGCAACTGTTGCCGGTTACAAAGCCGTGCTCACTGCGGCAAACACCTTGCCCAAATTTTTCCCAATGTTTATGACTGCTGCCGGAACAATTAAGCCCGCCAATATGCTGATTTTGGGAGCTGGGGTTGCCGGACTGCAAGCCATTGCAACCTCGCGGAAATTAGGGGCTGTGGTTTACGTATTCGATGTACGTGCAGCCGTAAAAGAAGAAGTTGTTGGCCTTGGTGGAAAATTTGTAGAGGTTACAGGAGCTATCGACGACAAAGCTGCCGGAGGTTATGCCGTTGAGCAAACCGACGAATTCAAAGCCCGTCAGGCACAAGCCATCCATGATCAGGCTGTAAAATCGGATGTAATTATCTGCACCGCGCAAATTCCAGGTCGCAAAGCTCCACTTTTGCTCAAAAAGGAAACTGTTGAAGCCATGAGGCCGGGATCGGTAATTATTGATCTTGCTGCTTCAACCGGAGGAAATTGTGAACTCTGTAAAAACGACGAAACAGTTGTACATAACGGTGTAAAAATCATCGGCAATTCGCAATTGCCTACCGATATGCCAACCGATGCCAGCCGTATGTATGGTAAAAATATGATCAATTTCCTCAAACTCATTATCACCAAAGAAGGCGCATTGAACCTGAACTGGGACGATGATATTGTAAAAGGAACAGCGGTTACACACGGGAAAGAGATTGTAAATGATAGAGTAAAAACAATAATTAATTCATAATTAAAGTAAACTATGGAAGATATCTTAAAATTTTTCCTCGAATACAAAGACATGATTTTTATCATCCTCTTGTCTGTATTTCTTGGTATTGAAGTCATTTCGCATGTACCGGCTGTGTTGCACACGCCCCTGATGTCGGGCAGCAATGCCATACACGGAGTTGTAATTATCGGGGCAATCATTGTAATGGGGCACGCCGAAAGCACACTCTCGCTTATCCTCGGCTTTATTGCCGTTATACTTGGCACCCTGAATGTTGTTGGTGGTTTTGTGGTTACCGACCGTATGCTCGAAATGTTTAAGAAAAAGAAATAAGGAGATAAATCATGGAACCAATTACAAAACTCATTGAATTTTCCAGTGGAATCTCCATTCTTGAGATTTCATACCTTTTAGCCTCCATTCTTTTTATACTTGGGCTAAAGAAACTCAGCCACCCTGCCACAGCGCGTGCCGGCAACCTTTGGGCAGCAGCCGGTATGGGTGCCGCTATACTTTTTACCATCCTTTTTCATCAGAAAGACGGGCAACCAATCGGTAACGTTATTTGGATTGTTGTTGCTCTCGCTATCGGAAGTTTCATGGGTTGGTATGCCTCAATTAAAGTGAAGATGACCGCCATGCCGCAAATGGTATCCATATTTAATGGTATGGGCGGTGCCTGCGCTGCTTTGATATCACTGATGGAATTCCCGAAAATGCAAAACATGCTGGCTGCCGAAGGCATGTCAAATATGCTGGGTGGCGAAGGTATTGCCATTTTGCTTGGATTGATGATCGGCGGTGTTTCGTTTGCCGGAAGTATGGTTGCCTTTGGCAAACTCGACGGGCGCATTGGCGATATAAAACATCCTATATTGCGTATCGTAAACCTCACTTTCTTAGTTGTGCTGTTTGTTGCCTTGTTCGTGATCCTGTTTATGCAACCAGTTGCCGACAACAACCTTCCTATTTACCTTTTCGCTTTAGCCGCTTTAATTTACGGGGTAACCTTCGTAATGCCGATTGGCGGTGCCGATATGCCGGTAGTAATCTCCTTGCTCAATTCGTTTACGGGTGTTGCTGCGGCAATGGGCGGTTTCCTTTATGGCAACCAGGCCATGCTTACCGGTGGTATTTTGGTAGGTTCGTCGGGGACTATACTTACCATTTTGATGTGCAAGGCCATGAATCGTTCGTTGCTCAATGTTATTATTGGCGCGTTTGGTGTGGCCGGTGCTGCCGGAACCGAAGATGGTGACAAAACCGTTAAGGAAATATCGCTGAGCGATGCTGCTGTTTTGCTGAGTTATTCGCAGAAAATATTTATCGTTCCCGGGTATGGACTTGCAGTTGCACAAGCACAGCACCTTTGCCACGAGCTCGATAACCTGCTTGCCAGCAAAGGCGTTGAAGTTAAGTATGCCATCCATCCGGTTGCTGGCCGTATGCCCGGACACATGAACGTGCTGTTGGCCGAAGCCGATGTGCCTTACGAAAAATTAGTTGAAATGGAAGATGCCAACAACGAAATGTCGAACACCGATGTGGTTATCGTAATTGGTGCCAACGACGTTGTTAACCCTGCCGCCGAGGACGATCCATCAAGCCCGATTTACGGAATGCCGATTATTAAAGCATTGGATGCCAAAAATGTGATTGTAATGAAGCGCAGTATGGCCGCCGGTTACGCAGCCATCCCCAACAACCTCTTTTACCATGCCAAAAACCGCATGTTGTTTGGTGATGCTAAAGCCACTTTACAGAAATTGGTTGCAGAGATAAAGAGTTTGTAAACCATTTCTTCTTTATAATAAATCCGGTAAGAGGAAGTCTTTTACCGGATTTTTTGTTGCTTGATTGGCGGGTATTTGTGTTCAAAGTATAGGATGAACATAGAATTTAGTTCAACAGGAACTATATACTTGGCGCCAATTGAAGTCCTTTTTATTAGTGGCTGTTTTGAATCCTTGCCAAATATGAGCAATCAAGAAGCCACTTCTTTATGTGAAGTGATTCGTTTGAGTCGCTTTTTCTGTTGTTCTTTCCGCATCTTGATGTAAGCACTAAATTCCTTGCGCTCTTCGTCTGTCCACGGTTTATCTAAAACTGTGAAATCAACATTTTTCGGTTCCCTGATTAGTCCCATTGCTATTTTTTAAAGTATTGATTAATTAATCTGTTTGCCGCCGGTGATTCAATTATCATTTTTGTTCCCTTAAAATGGGTTGCATACAGTGTCTCTTCGTAATGTCGAACCAAAACTGTCTTAGCATCAAAAGCAAGGTAACCGTCATAACCTTTATCAAAAGAAAGTTTGCAAGCAAATGCAACTAAATTACCGGGAACACCTGTGTAAATCTTCGTCTTACCCTTGTTGAACTTTGCACTTTCAATTAAGTGCATGTATATATGGTCTCCAAGGTCGCTTAAACTAATCAAGCCTTGAATGATTTTCGGATTATTCTTAATTACAAGCTTGTATGTTTCCCGGCCATTAAGTTTTAACTGCTCTTGCCAATTAAATTGCCACACTGCTTTGTTTATCTGTTTGATGTCTTTACTATGAAGCTGAAAAATGTCGGTATCAAAAACATCACCAGAAACCGTATTCTCAATGGAATTGGTCAATCTGTCGATTTCAATGTCAACTAATATTTTCTTTTTAGTTTCCACTTATCAAAGGTACAAAATACCACTCAAACTATGTTCTTTTATACGGATAAAAGTTTCAAGTTTGGCTTGGCGTCAATGTTTATCGCCAATAATCGAAGATTTAACAAGTTGCAGGGTTCTGTGGGACGAGATCGATTCGCTTTATCGCTTGGTACTTAACAGCTATCCAAGACCTATGGTTGCGCAGGTGAGAAAACTTTAATTTATTTGCTCAGTTTGGTAAGTAGTTTATGTTCTTTTTTATATTTTTTTTACCACACGAAAGGATTCTTGCGGTAACGGGGTTAGGTGATTTATTCATCATTCAATAATTTTCCAATAGCCTGTTTTATCGCTTCCGATGCGTTCAATTATTCCCATTTTTTTTAGATCTTGAATATGTCTTTTTATGGTTGCCGTGGAATATCCTGTTTTGTCGGCAAGATCACTATAATTTGTTTTGGGGTTTTGTTTCAAATGTTGCAAGATGCTTCTTTTTACAGAGTCATTTACAAGGTCATTTACAGGGTCATTTTTAGTTTTTATTGGGTCATTTACAGGGTCAACACACTGAACATGCATTTCCCTGTTTTTCAAGATATGGTTTTCGCCAAGCAATAAGTTTTCGAAAAAACGAAGTAGAAATTCATTGGAAGCGTGAATATTCTTCGTGTGGTTTTTGTAATTAGCTCGTACCAAAGCATTTCGAAAATACCACGAATGCTCTGCAAACAAATCGTTGTTTACTTTAAAGCCAAATGCACGCATATATTTAATTAAAAAAATGGCTGTTGTCCGTGTGTTGCCTTCACCAAAAATGTGAATTTGCCAGAGGTAGGAAATAAAATGTGCTATGTGTTCAATAACTTCTTGCTGACTTAATCCTTTAAAGCTAAACTTTTTTTCTTGTTCAAAATCGTATTCCAATGTGGCTTTCAAGCTCTCGGCACTTCCGTATAAAACCGTTTCGCCATTAAGCACCCACTCTTGTTTTGTGATGTTGTAATCACGGATTTTGCCTGCAAATTTGTAAATGCCTTTAAATAACCTTCGATGAATAGCAATGTATTCAGCCGGTGAAAACGTAAATGTTTGTTCACTCAAAATTTCTGTCATTCTGGCCGAAACTTTATCGGCTTCTTCGGTGCGGTCTTCGTTTGTTTGGGTTGGGTGCTGTTTATAATAAGTGTCAATGCGCTGTTTTACTTCGTCAATGGTAATATCGCCATCAATGTTTTGTTTGGCAGTAGCAATGAGATAGTAAGACGGTTTTAGCCCATCAACTTGTTGCAAGCCAATAGCCGTTTTCCAAACCCTTGCTTTTTCTGCTTTGTTTGGCTCACCCTGCCGTAAATATTCTTCAAAATTATCCATTGGCTGAACTATGATTTACTTTTCCGGTTTATGTCTATCGTTTCTGTTTCTTAAAATTAATGCTAACGGTTGATGTTATGACAAGTAGCAGATTGCTTGGTACTATTCTGGAAACCTACAAGAATGTTTGTGTGGGCCACGAAACTACAAATTATTTGCTCAGTTTGGTTTGCAGTATATTTACTTTTTTATCCACGCCACCACGCGAAAGGATTCGCGCGGCAGCAGGGGGTGGGCCACGAAACTACAAATTATTTGCTCAGTTTGGTTTGCAGTATATTTACTTTTTTATCCACGCCACCACGCGAAAGGATTCGCGCGGCAGCAGGGGAAAGGATACGTGCGGCACTATAGCCATAAGAAGTCCGATTTATTGTTGGTAGTTGTTTAAATATATATCAAATAGCTTTTTGCTAGAATCTAATGCAAATTGATTCTTTGGCTCAACAGAAATCCAATAATTCACTTTCCCAAGAAGAGAAAATAAATAATTCGCTTTTCTTATTTTCTTTTTTTTAACATGAGAAACAAAACCATATTTGAAGATAAAGTGTAATTCCTGCTTAAGATTTCTTTTGTATTCTCTAGGTATCTTAAGCTCATTTTCAAGAACAGAAATGCCAGTTACTATTCTTTTCCTTCTGTTCTTATAAAGTCTTGTTTTAGATTCATTTACATCAAAACCTTCATCGTTTACAATTTTTGTAATATATTCAATGAATTTTGCCGGAATTTTGTCTCCTGAAAAGGTCAAATCATCAGCATATCTTGTATATTTAAGTTCATATCTTTTTGAAAGCGAAATTAATCTTTTGTCAAGTTGTTTAGTAATAATATTGCTAAGCATTGGGCTAGTAGGCGCTCCCTGAGGCAAATGACCTTCAAAGGAACATAATGATGCAAGATAGAATGATATTTCATTAGGATAGCCTACAGACTTAAAAACATAAATTATACGATTAATATTAATCGAAGGAAAAAAATCTTTCAAATCGAGTTTTAAAAGTTCTTTCTGTCCCTTATGAATTGTAGCATTAGTAATTATTGACTTTTTAAAAGCAAAGCCATGAGCACACGGATTTATTGCTATATTTTTCAATATATTATTATATATCCAATATTGTATTTCAAGTAATGCTGGGTAAGGTGCAGTGATTTCTCTTTCACCTCCACTTCGCTTTTTAATTTTAAAATTTCTATAATGGTTATTTGGTGAATTAACAACAGATGCTAGGTAAGCTGTAGTGCGCCCAAATAATAATGATAAATGATTGAAGTCAAAAACTATAGGAACATTATTTTCAAGAAGTCTCTTAATATATTCGATATATTTTTCGGAAATATCCTCGGAAACTCCACTATTTTTGAAGAAAGTGCTCCACTTTTTTATTTCTTTTTGCATTAGCGTTAAATTAAAAAAGAAGGTGGTCAAACAACTTTCTATTCTTCAGCCTTCACAATAAACTAAGTTTATTGGAGCACGCTCCAATAAACTTAGTTTATTGTGAGCGAAACTAGGCTTTGCCTAGTGCAGCTGTCAAAAATCTTGATTTTTGACTGGGTTAAAATTAGCCTTAGCCCTCGGAAGCGACACCGCTTCCTTAATGCTTGTTTCTATTCCACCTTCTTTAGTTTTAATATTTCAGCCGATACTTTTGTTATGTTCGGCAAATATAACGAATTTATTTCTAATTTCTCTTGAACAAATTCTTGAGGTAAATTAGAATACTTTCCCTTACCTTTTTTATTGAAAAAAAGTTGTTTTAAGATAATATCCCTACCTTCAATTGTTAAATTTAATTTGTCGTTTTCGTATTTTAAAACACCTTTTTGAGTGTATTTTTCAATAAAGAAGAACATTTCTTCTGGCTCTATTGAATATCTTGAATAGAAAGTATATGCAAATAATCCATTTGCACTTTCATACAAGTCTTTAAGTATGTTATTTTCAAATTTCATTGTTTAAAAGCCTATTTCAAATCTTGTTAAGATAGTATTTCTTTGTTTTTCTTCTTTATCTTTTAACCACCAAAATATTGGAAATACTGAATTCGGTGTATTACCATTGCAACCTTCTAATGTATATAATGCTTCAGCACCACCATATCCAAAAGAATAATCAAATAATTCTTTCTTTTTAATATATTGAGCTAATTTTAATTCTAAATCTAACATCAAATCCTCAGCTTTAGAGAGTTCATTGCCTTTAAAGTATTCGGAAATTCCTTTTTCAAGTAGTAAAGGACAAAATATTTCAACTCCACTTTTTATTAAATCCGATATAGTTTCATGTGTGCCAGCAACAAAACAACATTTTATAGAAAAAGGGCCTTTTATGTTTTTGCTAAGGTAATCAATTCTTCCTTTTAGGGTCCTCCCACTCCCAATAAATTCATCTATTAAGATAATTTCTGTCTTGCCTTTATTATAATTTGTTATTCCTTTACCTAAAGTATTGACTGTCTTTATTGAGCGCCAACCTTTTTTGTATATTGGGTGTTTAATGTATTCTAAAAATTTCTGTCCACTATCTGCCTCGTCATCATAAGTCATTGAAAGTATTTGTGTCGTTTCTTCTTGATATCCGGATTTATTGATAATATAGTCTGCAATGTCATTTAGAAGCATGTTTAATGTTTCAGCATCTAAATAAAAAAACCTTTCTAGTAAAGAAAAAACTAAATCTTTTGAATCGGTGTCTCCACAGAAATTTATTAGTTCTTTCAGTTCATCTTTTTTCGGGATTAACCATTTTTGTTTAACATACAAACTTGTCAATTTGTGATATTCTTCTTTTTTTTGTCTCATGTTAATATCTCAAATGTTTCTCTTTTAACAGTTACCCATAACTATCATAAGCATCACGTTTATGAAACTTTTGGCTGTATTTATCAACAAGCATAAAGTTTATTAAACCACATATTCAAGCATATATGATAATAGATTTTTTTTTACGTGATTAGCCGGCAACAACCATTTAGAACCGGCAACCAACTAACTCTTCATATTTATAAGAAGAAGTTTCGTGAGCAGAACTTCAAAGGTACGTAATATCATTGCTAATCCTAACAAATGGTCGTAATTAATTTTAGCAACTTATTTTTATTTCCCGCCACATAATCATACCTTTCAAACTCCAACTATTACCCCCCACTTCGCTTTTTACCCGAACAACTCCACCATTTACCCGAACCACTTCGCCTTTTACCCACAATGCTGCACCTTTTACCCGAACCGTTCCGTCTTTTAACCGCAATGTTGCGTCTTTTAACCGCAATGTTCCGTCTTTTAACCGCAATGTTCCGTCTTTTAACCGCAATGTTGCGTCTTTTAACCGCAATGTTGCGTCTTTTAGGTGGTAAGGGGGGGGGAGGGCCCCCCCCCTCCGGGAGTATTAGTTTGTTTACCTATTGCACCCCGTACTATTTAATAGGGGTGCTTTTCCCTGGTTTTGTGAAACGTTGGGCCAAATCGTCGGCAACAATTTTAGCACCGGGGCGGTTGTCGCGGGCTTGCATTTTTACGTTGCGGTAGTAGCTAAGCGACGAGGAATAGGCTTCGGAGCCAGAAAGCATGGCAATGTCCTCAAGCATACGGAATATTTCGGCAGCGGGCGTAAGCAGGCGGCTGCTCAGTTTGTAGCCGTTTACATCGGCGTTCAGTTCGTCGGCATCCACATAATCGGGCTTAAATTGGGAGTGTGTTACCACATACGAAGCCGATTTTTCGAGAAAGGGCAATGTGCCATCCGCCGAGCGGGGCAGCATTTTGCGATCGTTATCCGACAGTACTATGGCATGGGGCCTAAGTATGTCGCTAATGGTTTTGAACGATGCTTCCACTGTGTTCTGTTCGGCATCGGTAAGCGTAAAGTTGATCCTGTTTTCTGTCATGATGGTTGGGGTTTTAAGTGTGAATTAATAAGGGATTGGGTTTATTTAGAAGTTCTATAGTCGGGGATTAAATTGGTGTTCGGTAAATGCTTGTACAAAAATAGTGTTTTATTTGGTTAACCGGCAACATTTATTATATCTATCGCATATTATTATGATGTGCTGGCTTATTTACCTATAGTTTATAAACTTAGTTCTGGTTTTTTCTCCTGTGCTTTGATCTTGATGCTTCTACAAGCATTTCGGCAAACTCAGTGTAGCAACCAATACATGCGGAACAGTACGGCTTATCGAAGTGATATCATGCGATGTAAAGAGTGTAACACTTTGTGGCAAAATAAGTCTTGGGTGCGCCAATCATCAAAACTG
>CAIRHD010000025.1 GCA_903878265.1 uncultured Bacteroidales bacterium
ATATTAGCAATTAGCTGCCTAAAGTGGCAACCATTACAGCTTTAATGGTATGGAGGCGGTTTTCGGCTTCATCAAATACAACCGACATTTTCGATTCGAATACATCATCGGTTACTTCCAGTCCATCGAGGCCGAATTTCTGGAAAATATCCTCACCCACGATGGTTTCGCGGTTATGGAATGCAGGCAGGCAATGCAGGAATTTAACATTGGGGTTGCCGGTTTTTGCAACCACATCCATGTTTACCTGATAAGGTTTAAGCAGTTTTATGCGTTCGGCCCAAACTTCGGCTGGTTCGCCCATGCTTACCCACACATCGGTATAAAGGAAATCGCAGCCTTTTACGCCTTCTTCCACCTTATCGGTAACGGTAATTTTAGCACCTGTTTCTTTGGCAATTTCGAGGCATTGAGCTACCAATGCAGCATCGGGCTGGCAACTTACGGGGGCAACGGCACGGAAATCCATTCCCATTTTAGCTGCTCCAACCATCAGCGAATTGCCCACATTGTTTTTGGCATCGCCCAAAAATGCGAAGGTTACCTGGTTCAAAGGTTTGTCGATATGCTCCATCATGGTCATAAAGTCGGCGAGCATTTGCGTAGGGTGGAATTCGTTTGTCAATCCGTTCCAAACCGGCACGCCCGAATATTTGGCCAAATCTTCAACAATGGTTTGTGCATATCCGCGGTATTCGATGCCATCATACATGCGGCCCAACACGCGGGCAGTATCTTTCATGGATTCTTTTTTCCCAATCTGCGAACCTGAAGGCCCAAGATAAGTAACATGTGCGCCTTGGTCCAAGGCTGCTACCTCAAACGCGCAACGTGTACGGGTCGAATCTTTTTCAAAAAGCAAAACAATATTCTTGCCTTTCAAACGGGGTTGTTCGGTACCTGCATATTTCGATTTCTTAAGCTCAAAAGCCAGATCGAGCAGGAATTTAATTTCCTGTGGGGTGAAATCAAGTTCCTTAAGGAAATGACGGTTTTTTAAGTTGAATGCCATATTTTTGAAGGGTTTAGGTTTTGGGGTTAGTTATTAGTTAATGGTTATTGGGTTATTGGTGGACACTGAGCGAAGTCGAAGTTTTATTGGTTATTGGCGGACACTGAGCGAAGTCGAAGTGTTAGCAGTTATTGGTTATTGGCTATTGGTTATTGGCTATTGGTTATTTCACTTTGCCCTTTGCCCTTTGCCTTTTGCCCTTTGCCTTTTGCCCTTTGCCCTTCAGCTTTTGCCCTTTTACCTTACACAATCGAAATCCGTGTTCCGCCATTATCAACTCCAAGCAAACCTGCGGAAGTAATAATTGCATCGCGGCTGGTGTGTTTCACAAAGTGGATGGCAGCCCGGATTTTTGGAGCCATGCTGCCTTCGGCAAAATGCCCTTCGGAAAGGTATTGCTTGGCTTGTTTAACGCTCATCCGATCGATGGTTTTTTCCTGCGGTGTATTGTAATTGATGCAAACCTTGGGCACATCTGTAAGGATAAATAATTTGTCGGCGTTGATGTTTCCGCCTAAAAGTGCCGATGCAAGATCTTTATCAATAACAGCATCAATGCCTTGTAACTTATTTTCAGCAACATAAAACGCCGGTATTCCACCACCGCCAACAGCAATAACAATCTGTCCGTCGCGGGCAATTCTTTCAATGGAACGCTGATTGCTGATCACCAAAGGTTTGGGCGACGCAACCACTTTCCGCCAACCACGTCCACGCGGATCTTCCTTAAATATACTGCCATTTTCGGCAGTCATTTTTTCGGCAGCTTCAAGGGTATAATACGGACCAATAGGTTTAGTGGGGTTTTCGAAAGCCGGATCGTCGCGATCAACCAACACCTGTGTAATAATGGTAATCACATCCCTGTCGAGATCGTGTGCACGCAACACATTGCGCAACTGTTGTTCGAGCATGTAGCCTATAAATCCCTGCGAGTAGGCAACACAAATATCGAGAGGCATTTCAGGCAAGTTATAAACCTGGTTCCCTGCGGCATTTGCCAGTAAAATATTGCCAACCTGCGGGCCGTTTCCATGTGTTAAAACCACATTATATCCCCTGTCGATAAGGGTTAAAAGGCGTTCACAAGTATCCAAGGCATTTTTTTCTTGCTCTTCAATTGTCCCAACCTGATCGCCACGAAGGAGTGCATTTCCGCCAAAGGCAACTACTGCTAATTTTTTCATCCTATTATTGTTTTGTTTTTATGTTTTGGTAAGATGCAATACATCCTGATTAACCAAATAATTATTTTATAGGGCAATTTTCAATCATGATTATCTCATACGTTTTTAATTTCAAATGAGGGCGCAAAATTAGTGATTTAAACTTCCTGTGCAAGTACTTTATAAAACATAACATTATTGACCAACTAACTGAAATATATGTATTTATAATAATATTTCAATAAATTGCGGGATGCTTAGTTTAACAAAATCAGGACTATGATTGTTAGCATATAGCTTGTAATTTTACACGCTTGGAAAAATCATTCCTTTTTAAAACCATTTTGATGCACAACCAACCAAAAGCGTATAGTCTTGCCCTTATTTCGATTGTTTTCTGGTCAACCATGGGCACAGGTTTTAAGCTTACGCTCAACTACCTGAACCCAGCCATGTTATTGTTGATAGCTACATTTACCGCATTTGTTTTTCTTGGAATTGTGGTTATGGCCAAAGGCAAATTAGATGTTCTAAAAACCATTACCCTGAAACAAACGCTCAACTCAGCATTGATGGGGCTTTTTAACCCATTTATGTATTATCTGGTATTATTCGAAGCCTACAATAGGATACCGGCTCAGGAAGGTGTGGCGTTGAATTATATCTGGCCGGTGATGCTGGTGGTTTTTTCCATTATTTTCCTGAAACAAAAAATCAACCGTTTGAGCTTGCTGGCAATCGTTGTAAGTTTTGTTGGCACTTTGGTGATAGCTATGCATGGAAATTTCACAGAATTCAAGTTTTCAAATACAACTGGCGTTATACTTGCAATCGGCAGTGCCCTGTTTTGGGCTTCGTTCTGGATTATCAACTTAAAGGATCCGCGTGAGGCTATTGTAAAAATGTTTGTAAATTTTGCATTTGGTGCGGGTTACATCCTTGCTTGGAACATCTACAAGCAAAACATTGAAATACCTTCAATAAATGGAATTGTTGGTGCAATTTACATTGGCGTATTCGAAATGGGGCTAACCTTTGTGTTGTGGCTTACGGCACTAAAATTGTCAACAAATACTGCCAGAGTTTCCAACCTTGTTTTTATTTCGCCTTTTGTTTCGCTTATGCTGGTTTCGGTTTTTGTTGGCGAAAAAATACTGCCATCAACCATCATAGGATTAGCAATAATTGTTTCAGGAATTGTGCTTCAACAATATAGCCAATGGAGAGACGGAAAATCTGTTGAGAAGGTGAATTCTTGATTACATTTGTGTTTTGGGGTAGTATATATTTGCTAATCAAGAATATAAGTACACTCTATTTTTGAAATTTACATTCTGAAATAGGGCTTCCAATTACAGAGGTTGTCTTTTTTTGACTAACAAAACTATTCCATAGCTTTTTCGACGCATTGCCAGAGTTTATCGGCAGTTTGTTGCCACGAAAATTTTTGTCTTTGTTCCTTTCCAGAAATAATAAGCCGCTGCCTGAAATTATCGTCCGATGCAATTTTCAGCATGGCATCCAAAATAGAAGTTATTGAGAACGGATCAACCAACATTGCAGCGCTGCCAGCAACTTCCGGCATTGAAGTAACATTGGATGTTATAACGGGAGTGTCACAATGGAACGCTTCAAGAATAGGAATCCCAAACCCCTCAAAATATGAAACATACGTTAGTGCTAATGCCGAAGCCATTAAGCCTGCCAATTCTTCGTCGGTAACGCGCCCTGTAAATATTACATCATTTTTGTATTCCAGGCCTTCATAAGCTAGGCGGATTTCATCGGTCCACCACATGCGGGCACCGGCCAACACCAACTTTATGCCTTTAGTGTCATTTTTTTTAAATTCATCGAATGCATTGAAAAGGTTGACTAGGTTTTTCCTTGGATGCATAGTTCCAACAAAGAAAAAGTATTCATGGCCTTGCGAAAATCTCAACCTTGTTTGTTGCTGTTCGTAACTGCCTAATGGCTTAAAAATAGAACCTGCACCATTGTAAACCACATCAACTTTTTTAGGATTGATATGATACGTTTCGGTAATGTCAAGCTTTGAATATTCGGAAACAGTAGCTATTCGTGAGGCTTTTTGTGCAAACCTCGGAAACATACGTAGAAAATATTCCCTCACCAGAAAAGGGATATCTTCTGGGAAATGTTCAAAATTTATATCGTGTATCACACCAACCGATTTTACATTTGTGGTCAACGACAAAAAACCGTCAGGAGAAAGAAATATATCAGGCTTTATCTTCAGGAAATGCAAGGGTAGCGAAGCTTCGAACCAGGCAAGGAACAAAAAAGGATGCCGCGCCGGAGGAAAAAGTACCACCGGATTGATATTCGAATTGTAAATAAAACGTTCGTTGCATTTTCTGTCGAAGTAAAAAATAAACTGATGTTCAGGATGTTGCGTTGTTATCAGCCGTAAGGTTTCATCGGCAAACCTGCCAATTCCATCCAATCGGCCATCCAAAAGCAACCTTGTGTTAACAGCAATTTTCAATTTACAGGTTTTTCAGTGTTTGTATTTATAAGTTTACGCAAACATAAAGAAATAATTGCTTACAAAATACCTGATGTTGATTTTTTGTTTGGAATTCTGGGCGGTAAGTATCAAGTTCTATTGTCAGACAAGTTTATTAATAAAGCTTTTCAACCCAAAACGCTACATTATTAAAGGAATTTCTCAAATAGTCGTACTTTTGGCGAATAATAGTTTATAGGATGAAAACCCTTATCAAATTGGTATTGCAGAAAATTTTAGGATTTAAAAACTATCTTTTTATTTTTTCGCTGTATATTTATGCAACCCTGAAAAGAAACAAAAACGAAGGGGATTTTTTACATTTCCTTTCTTTACTGCCCGATAATTCAACAATTTTGGATATTGGAGCCAATATTGGCGTTATGACAGTTCATATCGCAAAAAAACTTCCCAATTCCAATGTTGTTTCCTTTGAGCCTGTTCCCGAGAACCTTATGACCATGAGGCGGCTTATAAAATTTTTTAAACTTAAAAACATTTTGGTTTTTGACATTGCGCTCGGCAATTATGATGGAACGGCAGATATTATCCTGCCGGAGTATAGAAATGTTAAATTTCAGGGACTTAGCCATATTGAAGGCGTGGAAGGAACCGAAAATGATACAGGAATCAAATACCAGGTTCCTATTCGCCGTTTAGATGGGATTTCTGAATTGCAATACTTGAAAAAGCCAGTTTCGGGCATTAAAATAGATGTCGAAAACTACGAATATAGTGTTTTGGCTGGGGCTAAAGAATTCCTGACAAAACATAAACCAATAGTATATGCCGAATTATGGGAAAACCAGAACAGGATCGACTGTATGAGGTTGTTAACAGGGATTGGCTATTCGGTTTTTATACTTGAGAAAGGAAATTTGGTTAAATTTGATGCCAATAAACACCGTAGCCAGAATTTCTTTTTCCAAATACTCCCTGGCTCCAAGAGCTAAAACATGAAGCGCAAATTCATTACCAATCTTGGTTTTTTGCTGTTCCTTAACTTGTTGGTTAAGCCATTTTGGATTTTTGGCATCGACCGCACGGTTCAGAATATTGCAAACCCAGGCGAATATGGTTTCTATTTTACTGTCCTTAACTTCACGTTCCTATTCAATATTCTCCTCGATTTCGGGATTACCAACTTCAATAACAAGAACATAGCCCAAAACAACCAGCTCCTGAACAAACATTTTTCGGGCATTACCTTGTTGCGTTTTGTACTTGCAGCAATTTATTTTGTTGTGATTTTTATAGTCGCCAGCATAATCGGCTACGATGGAAGGCATTTGTATTTTCTTGCTTTTCTGGGGTTTAACCAGTTTCTTGTGTCGTTTATCCTTTATTTGAGGTCAAATATTTCGGGGCTTCTGCTGTTCAGGATCGATAGTGCCATTTCGGTGCTCGACCGCTTGCTGATGATACTTTTTTGCAGTATTTTACTTTGGGGAAACATTACAACCGAACCATTCAGGATAATCTGGTTTGTATATGCTCAGACCCTTGCCTATTTGGTTACTGCTTTTGTTGCCATGCTGATAGTAATTAAAAAAGCTGCATTTAAGCGTTTACAATGGAATGCTTCGTTTTTTATCATGATTATTAAGCAGAGTTTCCCTTTCGCGCTGTTGGTTTTGCTTATGTCGTTTTACAACCGCATCGATTCGGTAATGCTCGAACGTTTGCTCCCTAAAGGCGTAGGCACAACTCAAGTTGATATTTATGCGAAAGCTTATCGCTTGTTGGATGCGGTGAATATGATTGCGTATCTTTTTGCAGTGTTGCTCATCCCAATCTTTTCAAGGCTTATCAAAGATAAATTGCCGGTTGAAGGTATGGTAAAACTGTCGTTCACTATAATTTTTACAATTTCTATGATTATTGCAACCTGCTCTTCTTTTTTTAGCGATCAGATTATGACACTTTTGTACATAGGGCAAATTCAGGAAGCACAGAAAGTATTTGTGTTTCTGATAATTGGGTTTATCCCCATTTCGGCCACTTATATTTTTGGAACGCTTTTAACCGCGAATGGAAATTTAAAAGCATTGAATATCATGGCTTTAACAGGAATGGTGTTAAATATAAGCCTCAATTATTTCCTTATTCCATCCCTAATGGCCGTTGGATCAGCTTATGCAAGTCTAACAACCCAATTTATTACAGCCATAATTCAGGTGGCAATCGCACAACATATTTTTAAGTTTACCATGAACTGGAAATATATTTTCGCACTTTTATTCTTTGCTTTGGGGGTAATTGCTTTAAACCTTATAAGTTATTCAATCCATTGGGATTGGCGGATTGGGTTGATAATCGCAGGTCTGGCATCGGTGATTTGGGCATTTGTTTTAAATTTACTCAGCGTTGGAGGTTTTATCAGATTGTTGAAAAACGAGTAAATTAGAGGTATCCTAACCTGAAATAACCACAAAGAGAATCAACTTAGCTACAATTTTATGATATTTATTTATCATCTTGCTGTCTGATATTTTTATAATGCATCAAAGACTCTCAGGATCAAAGGATTCACTAAATTTATGAATGGTTCAGACTGAGCCAGGCACGATTTAGATTCCATATTAGTTTACGTTTCCTTAAAACAGTAAGACGAAAAAAATCCCGAAACCGTTCGATGAACAATTCCGGGATAAATTTACAATCTGCGCTTTTCTGAAATCCTAAAAACTAAAAGTGTTTTATTTCTTCTCAAACTCAAGTAATTCAACATCAAAAATCAGGGTTGATCCTTCTGGGATTGGTCCTGTTTTTTTATTGCCATAAGCAAGTTTTGAAGGGATATAAAGCATGTACTGTGAACCTGGTTTCATTAATTTCAAGGCTTCTGTCCATCCTGCAATTACACCGTTCACCGGAAACTCAATAGGTTCGCCACTTTCGCGGGATGAATCGAAAACTGTGCCATCTATTAAAGTTCCAGTATAATGAACCGAAACCATATCGTTATCGTCGGGCGAATCGCCGGTGCCTTCTTTTATAACCTTGTATTGCAATCCACTTGGCAACTCGATTACGCCTTCTTTTTGTTTGTTTGCTGCAAGGAATTCTTCACCGATTTTAGAGTTTTTCGATATTTCCTGCGCTGAACATGCTTGTTTTTTTGCACTCATTTCTTGCTGCCATGCCATCATAATTGCACCAATTTGCTCTTGCGTGAAAATTGTATCTGTTTTAGACTGTGCATCCGCAAATCCTTTAAATACCATTTCAGTATTCAGTTCAAGAGAGTTTTTTGCAAAACTATGTGCAATATCAGCACCTATAATGTAGCTGATAGTATCGTTACTGCTGGCAAATACCAATGTAGTTGCTGCCACTTCCCCTTTCTGGGATTTCTTTTTCTTATCCTTCTTTTGCGCGTAAGCTTGTGAAGAAAAAGCTGCAATGGAAACCATTACAACAGCCAATAGAATGTATTTTTTCATAGAGGTTTTAAAATTTGCACAAAAGTATGGAATTACTAAGTATTGTTAAAATTAAAAGATGTTAAATTGGCGTACTAAGGTAGGGTGGCCAAATTGTAATAAATATTTATTAACTTATAGATATTCAGATTATTAGAAAAAGCTAATTCACAACTGATATTTTTTACTCTGAATAGAAAATTCTGGAATCTGGCACTCAGGGTCTAAATTGGCTGCATGAACCAATCTGCTATTTGCCAAAGGTTGATGAAAAAAATTACCGGAAGGCCATTTTACTCAAATAAAACACATTACGCTTGTTGCTTTCGAGAAAATTATTGCGGATGCTTTGGTAGCCTGTTGCTATAAAATAATCGTCGTACCAATATTGGATAGTTCCCAAGTATTCGTCCAATGGCTGGTCGGTGCCGCGTTTGGCTGCAAGTGTTGTATATGAAGTGTTTTCGACCACATTGTTGCCTTTTATTGTTTTAAATGCAACTTTATTGTTAGCATTATAATACATTACGGTTTCATCGTCTTCGAACAGGCAATTTAATTTGCGGTTCAGGTATTTGGTCAAAATATCACGCATTTCCATGCCGTTGTTCCAAACCATATTGCCGCTGCTATCGAAACCAGCCACAAAAGCATGAGAGTATCTAAACCCGTCAAAAATCTGGTACGTGGTTGGGAAAGCCCTTCCATAATAATCATACGACATTTGTGTATTGGTGTGATATTCGGGCGAATACGCTTCCGATACAATAATAAATTCCCGGTTGTTCGTCAAAATTTCATGTGTCGTTAATCGGAGATTCAACGTTTTTTCATTGTCATCACCAGCAGTTGTTGGTTCATCGGCAGTTTCTTTATCATTTCGTTTGACAGCTTTTGGTTTTCTTAGGGCACTTGCATTTGTGATGTATTTGAAAGCATTATTAAATTTGCTGAAATTGAAATATTTGATGTTTTCGGCAATGCCGTTGTTCACTTTAGCGGTAAAATATCCATCCGACACAGGTGTTTTATCTTCATTTGCATCATAATCTGATTGCCTCGAATAATAAGGTGAATAATAACTGTTGTAATAATTGTTGTAGTAATAATCGTAATAATCGTATTGCCGACGGGTATTGGTAATGTTGAACCCATAAGTGCCGGCTACAATTCCATTTCCATCGCCCAGAGGGATATATTGGGCTGAGTTGAAGTTTTTCTTTTCATTTTGTTCTGTAAAATCAAAAGCTTTTACAAGAGCGCCAGGCGAATTATACTGGTTCACAAAAAAATGGTTCTTTGAAGATGAAAATTGGATTTTGTATGTGGCGAAAATGTCATTCCTTGTTGTATCTATTGCAATATCAAGCAACAAAGCATCCTTTTCGGATGTGATGGAGTAATTGCGTTTTTCGCCTGTTACTAGCGAAAACCCAACAATTCCAGGTTGGCCTTTCCTGTTATTGAAGCCAATATAAGCGAACGCATTTGATATTTCAAAATCCACAACCTCTGCTTTTACCGGAATCATATTCCTGTATTCAACAATTACCTGTAAGCGTGGCACAACCATAAAAACAAATACATTGCTATCCTGTCTGTTTTTTGTGTCGTGAAAAAGCAGGTAAATGGCATCTTTGCTCGACAGGCTTTTTAAATACGTTGCATCTTTATGCAAGGGCACCAACTTATGCCATGATTCTTTTAATTGGTTGTCGGCCATCAAGAACGACCAGCTTACACTATCTTTTCCGGTTTCGTTGATAGTTGGATAGAAAACCAGGACTCCGTTTTCGCCTGCCGCAACATAATTAAAAGGATCGCTCCCAGCAGGTGCGGGTATTTCGAGTCGTAGTGGATTGCTGCTCTGAGCCATAATGGCGTTGGCAGATATTAGGAAGAAAGCAAACGCAATAATTTTTTTCATACCTGAAATTTCGCACTTCAAAATTAGCAATTCTGGAGCTAACGGGAGTTTATTTCTGCAAGAAAATACAGAATGAAGTTTTTTGCTATTTCCTATTTATATATATAATAGTTGACAATCAGCGATATAGATTCATTGATTAATTGCATGGCAAACCATATAAATTATCATTACCCAAAAATTACTAACTTTGCGCCCCTTCTCCGAGGTAGGGGAAAGGATGAACCTAAATAATACCTGAATACAATGTTTGAAAGTCTAAGCGACAGGCTCGACAGAGCATTTAAACTGCTGAAAGGCCACGGTTATATTACCGAAATAAATGTAGCCGAAACACTCAAAGATGTTCGCAAGGCGTTGCTCGATGCTGATGTTAGTTATAAAGTAGCCAAGGAATTTACCGATACGGTTAAAGTGAAGGCTTTAGGCCAGAATGTCTTGACTTCGGTTTCGCCGGGGCAATTGATGGTAAAAATTGTTCACGACGAGCTTGCTGAACTTATGGGCGGCGAAAAAGTGGAGATAAACCTCAAAGGCAGCCCTGCTGTAATTTTGATGTCGGGTTTGCAAGGAAGCGGTAAAACTACCTTCTCGGCTAAACTGGCCAATTACCTGCGCACCAAAAAAGGCAAAAACCCGTTGTTGGTAGCCTGCGATATTTACCGCCCGGCTGCCATTGAACAATTGAAAGTTTTAGGAGCGCAAATCGGTGTTGAGGTTTATTCGGAACCAGAAACCAAGGATGCAGTAAAAATTGCCAAAAACGCGCTGAACTATGCCAAGGACCGAGGTTTCAATGTTGTGATTATTGATACCGCCGGCCGACTTGCCATCGACCAAATGATGATGAACGAAATTTCATCGCTCAAAACAGCATTAAATCCGAACGAAACGCTTTTCGTAGTTGATGCAATGACTGGTCAGGATGCAGTAAATACTGCAAAAGCGTTCAACGACAAGCTCAACTTCGATGGGGTTATCCTTACCAAACTCGATGGCGACACCAGAGGTGGTGCTGCGCTTACAATCCGTTCCGTTGTAAACAAGCCTATCAAGTTTGTTGGTATCGGCGAAAAAATGGAAGCCATTGACATGTTTTACCCCGAACGTATGGCCGACCGTATATTGGGAATGGGCGATATCGTTTCACTTGTTGAACGGGCACAGGAACAATATGATGAAGAGTCGGCACGAAAGCTCCAGAAAAAACTTGCCAAAGACCAGTTTAATTTTAACGATTTTATTGATCAGATCAAACAGATCAAGAAAATGGGGAACGTGAAAGACCTCATGAACATGATCCCTGGCATGGGCAAGGCAATGAAGGATATAGATATTGATGAAAACGCATTCAAAGGGATTGAAGCTATAATCCAATCGATGACACCTTTCGAAAGGGAAAATCCAGCAGTGCTAAACGGAGGCCGCCGCAAACGCATCGCGCAGGGAAGCGGAACTGATATTCAGGATGTGAATCGCTTGATTAAACAATTTGACGATACACGAAAAATGATGAAAATGCTTACCACCGGCGGTGCCCAAAAAATGGCACAGCAGATGAAAAATGCAAAGCGCAGGTAATCAGTAATTAGTGTCTGTCCCTTAAGTCAAGTTTTATTAGGATTTACGATGTACGAATTACGACTGACGAGTATAACTCGCTGAAAACCAATCGTAAATCTGAAATCGTAAATCTAAAATCGTAAATCTTAGGATAAAACAAGGTTAAAAACAGGTCCTAAATAGTAGGTTAAGGTATAGCGTTTAAGCCAACCAATATTTTCCGATTATTGTTA
>CAIRHD010000026.1 GCA_903878265.1 uncultured Bacteroidales bacterium
AAAAATAAAAAAAACATTTATTGATAAGGATACAATAATTTTAGGTGAAATCACAAAAAAGCAAAGGCTGATCTTAGAATGCTTCAAACTTGATTTAGCCTGAAAACTTCATGGTTATTAATTCCAACTCCAATTTAGGTTTAAAGTTGAGTAAGGCAAATTAGGGGACCAGTAAAAAAAAGCCCGCTAAATCAAAGAGAGTTATCGGGCTTAAAATCAATCATTCAGGCTTGCAGTAGTGTTCAACTATTTATTAAACATTAAACCTGATATTTAAAATATCGCCATCACAAACCACATAATTTTTGCCTTCAACAGCTAGTTTCCCGGCTTCTTTACAGGCATGTTCGGTTTTGAGGGTTATATAATCGTTGTATTTCATTACTTCGGCACGGATAAAACCGCGTTCCAAATCGCTGTGGATTACACCTGCAGCTTGTGGGGCGGTCATGCCTTTGTGTATGGTCCAGGCCCTGACTTCTTTAACGCCGACAGTAAAAAAAGACATTAAATTTAGCAGTTTATAGGCAGATTGTACCACTTTGTTCACACCTGGCTCGGTAAGCCCGGCATCGGCAAGAAATATCTCGCGGTCTTCTTTGCTTTCAAGCTCGGCAATTTCAGCTTCCAGACCGGCAGCTAAAACCAAAACTTCTGCATCTTCATCTTTTACCGATGCTTTTAGCTGATCCGAATATGAATTTCCGGTTACAGCCGAAGCATCATCCACATTGCACACATAAATTACCGGTTTATCCGTAATAAGGTACATATCAGCAATATGCTTGCGTTCATCTTCCGAAACAGGAGCCGTTCGGGCAGGCTTAAAATCTTCGAGATGGGCTTTATAAATATGCAGCACATCCATCAGTTTTTTTGCATCCTTATCACCTAATTTGATCAATTTTTCAGTACGCTGGATTTTACGCTCCACCATACTGAGGTCGCGGATACAAAGTTCAAGATCTACTATCTCCCTGTCGCGCACAGGATTTACAGAGCCTTCTATATGTGGGACTGTATCGCTATCGAAGCATCGTAGCACATGGATTAGGGCATCTGTTTGCTGTATTTCGGCTAAAAACTTGCTCGAAGTGCTTTCGGCTTGTCCCGAACCTTTGGTAAGACCAGGAATATCAACCAAGTCAACTGTCGCATGTAAAACCCGAACTGAATGAATCAGGGAATCAAGAACATACAGCCTGCTGTCGGGTACATTGATCTGGCCCATATGCGATTTCTGAATGCCCGACTGGTTATGGATTTTCGTATTTGCAACACAATTAAACAGGGTGGTTTTGCCAGTATTGGCCAAACCGATAATTCCACATTTCAACGCCATATTCCTTGTTTTTTAAGGGTGCAAAGGTAGTAACAAATGGGTCAAAAAAAAGGATAAAACAAATTCGGCAAAATCGGGCCTGTCTGATACAAAATCAGAAATGTGGCTATTGCAACAAGTAAATATTGAATTTGTATTCGGTGTATTTAAAATACCAATAGAGTTTTCGGTTTACCTCAATTCCGTAATCGGTTGCTGGACTGTAGTTTATAGAACAGTCGATGGAATGCCGGTAACGACCGCGTGAATAATAGCCATTCCAGTTATTGACTGCAGTTTGATTTTTACTCCGATAAAACTCATTTGTGCGGTCCTTGGCAGGAGAAAAATTCATCAGATACCAAATATCAAAATCAGGATCTATAATAGTAATTTCGTATTCGGTACTATCGGCTATTTCTATTTTTCCTGTGGGTCGTTTTGAGGTTTTCTGTGAAGTGTTGCACGACCAGATCAACATGATCAAGAATGAAAGTACAAGTAGGTTTTTCATAAGAGTTGATTTTTTAGAAAGATAAGCTGAAATTCCTAAGGTTTTACAAACTTTAGATTTTGTGCAAAATACATGCCGGAAAACCCCAGGATGGTGATTGTTTTGCTATTGCCGCTCATCGTCGAACAGTTTTCCCTGTGTTGCCATTTGCGTTTTAATGCCTGCCACTTCCTGCTGAAGGGCAGCTAGGGCATTGGCCATTTGGTTTACAGGCAGGTTAGGCTCGGGGAGTTCGGAACTGATATAATGTACAAACCGCCAAACTTCCCGCAAATCCTTAATCTCAACCGAATAAGATTCGTAGAGAGGGTTGAGCGAATGAAGCAGCAGCCTGCCCTCGGATTTGAGGCGGTTTTCGGTAACTTTAAACATTATACCATCATTTAGGGTAAGGATAATATAGGCCTGATGATCTCGTATCATATCCCAATTTTGTACAAATTCGCCGGTAACCCAGGACTTGTCGGGGATGGGTAGCATAGAATCGCCGGTAATTTGAAAGGTGCGGTACTTTCGGTCGGACGAAAGAAAAGGCATTTGAAAAGTGGGAAGCACCTTGATATATTCGGGATCGGCGAAACCTGTACGGTAGCCTGCCGATGCTTTCTGGTTCACCACTTCTATGTTTTCCTTGTTGTAGCTGTCAACGGTGGTGGTAAGTATGCGTAGGTTCCCGCCGTTCACAAACACATCGTTTCCCCTTTCCAATAGGTGTAACTCACTGTCGCGAAGTGTGCTCAGATCAATGGTAAGCAGGGTGTCAACCGAAATTTTAAAATATTTGGCGAGTGCCAGTAATGCTTCGATTCCCGGTTCTGCAACCCCGTTTTCGTACCCGCTCAGGGTGGAGCGTTTCATATTGAGGGCGAAGGAAATATCGTCCTGTGTGCGGCCGCGCCTTTTGCGCAGCAATTTGATGTTTTGTCCTAAGATGGGTTCCATAGTGTGTGTGTAAAACTCAATTCCGCCCCCTTTAAAGGAAAGAGAGGGGGTGGAGATGAGGGGGATTGGTTATTTGAGTTAAAGAACTCACCCCCTGCCCCCTCTCTTTGAAGGAAAGAGAGGGGGTGGAGATGAGGAAGATTTGTTGTTTAAAGACATGGTAATCAAAGTGACAATTAGTTTAATGGTAAAATTGGGTTGGGTAGTCACCCCCTCTCTTCGTGAAGAGAGGGGGCCGGGGGGTGAGTTTTTAGGAACATTTGCCTGATTTTTTCCTTGACTTGTTCTACAAGGATTGTTTCTTCATTTTTTATTCTCAGAACACGTAATCCCAAGTCATTTAAAACTGAAGTCCGCCAAAGGTCATATTCTATTTGTGATTCGTGTACCTTACCATCGATTTCAAGTATCAGTTTTTCTTCTGCACAGTAAAAATCGGCAATAAAGAATTGAAATGAATCGAATGAATTTTCATGTATTATTTTGTGTTGCCTCAGAAACTTTTTCCCATCAAGCCTTCTGTTTCTGACTAATTCCCATACAATCCGTTCAGCCTCCGTCATGTTTTTACGGTTTTCGCGGCAAATAGCAACAACAAATTTCTTTCGCGAATTAGGTTTCATAGCTGGTAAAAAAACTCACCCCCTGCCCCCTCTCTTTGAAGGAAAGAGAGGGGGTGGAGACGAGGGGGATTGTTTGTTAGGGGCATTGGTAATCAAAGCAGTACTTAGTTTAATGACAAAATTTACTCGGAGCAGTCACCCCCTCTCTTCGTGAAGAGAGGGGGCCGGGGGGTGAGTTTTTACATAAAAAATCTTTCCTCTTTTTCATTTCTATGATCCACAATCCAAAAATTATGATTATATTGTGGTCGTAAATATGATTAATAATTAATCAAAAGTAATACATTTTTATTAATAATGTACGAGGAACTAAAAATAATTTCACCACAGGCGTTGCCCGACAATCTTCGCAAAACGGGCCGCACCATTGTACACATGGATCTCGACACTTTTTTTGTTGCGGTGGAGCGGCTTATGAACAGCAAACTTATCGGTAAACCGGTAATTGTAGGAGGCTTTTCCGACCGAAGTGTGGTGTCGAGTTGTAGTTACGAGGCACGTACGTTTGGCGTACATTCGGCCATGCCGATGAAAATGGCACGTATGCTTTGCCCTGATGCCGTTGTGGTACGTGGCGATATGGAGCAGTACACCAAATACTCGAATATGGTAACCGATGTTATTGCCGAGAGTGCGCCTGTTTACGAAAAAGCTTCCATTGATGAACATTACCTTGATATTACCGGAATGGATCGTTTTTTCGGGAGTGTGAAATGGACTCACGAACTCAGACAAAACATTATCCACCAAACTGGTTTGCCTATTTCGTTGGGGCTTTCGGTGAATAAAACGGTATGCAAAATTGCCACTGGTGTGGCAAAACCCAACGGGGAACTCGAAATTCCGGTTGAACGGGTAATTTCGTTCCTGGGACCACTTTCTATCAGCAAAATCCCGGGAATTGGCGATAAAACCTACCGCCTGCTACGTTCCATGGGCATCGCTACTATTGATACCCTCGGCCACATGCCTCCCGAAATGATACAAAAAGTATTAGGGCAAAACGGGTTGGTAATCTGGAAAAAAGCTAACGGTATCGACACTACACCTGTAATACCCTATTCTGAGCGAAAATCCATCAGTACCGAAACCACTTTTGAACAAGATACAATTGATATACACATGATTAACGAACTGCTGGTGCAAATGGTTGAAAAAATTGCCTTTTCACTCCGAAAGAAACAGAAACTTACCTCCTGCGTTACGGTAAAAATCCGCTATTCCAATTTCGATACACATACCGTACAGCAACGCATAGGCTATACTTCGTTCGATCATGTGTTGATTCCCGTAGCTAAAGAACTGTTCCGAAAACTGTACCAGCGCCGTATGCTTATCCGTTTGATTGGCGTGAGATTTAGTCATTTGGTAACCGGCGTGCAGCAGATTGATCTTTTCGACCAGACTCCCGAACTTATCAACCTGTATCAGGCCATGGACCGTATGAGGTTGCGCTACGGGCGGAAATCGGTGGTGCGTGCCGTGGGTGTTGATATGAAGGATGAGGAAGATGAGGATTGAAATCATGTCGGATGTTAGATGTTGGATGGCGGATGTGCGATGTCGGATGTTTGATGTGGAATGTCGGAAGTAATCGTAAATTGTAAATCGCACCTCTCACATCGCACGTCCCACATCGCACATCAAACATCCTACATTAAAATGTACCTCAACTGCCACTCTTTTTACAGCCTCCGTTACGGCACTTTTCCGGTTGAAAAACTGGTGGAATTGGCCGTAGCTAATGGTATTGCTACGCTTGCACTTACCGATATCAACAACAGCATGGGCATGGTTGATTTTGTGAAAGCCTGTAACAAAAATGGGGTGAAACCTGTGGCCGGTATCGAATTCCGCGATGGAAACGAACTGTTATACATAGGTATAGCCCGCAACAACGAAGGTTTCATGGAACTGAACGAATTCCTGAGCCATCACAATATCAACAAGATCCCCTTGCCTGCCGAAGCCCCTGAATTCAACCAAATCATTGTGATTTATCCTTTCGGGAAGAAATTGCAAAATCGGTTGCGGGAAAACGAGTATATCGGAATAAGAAGCACTGACCTTAACCTTTTGTTGTCGTCAGAATACCGCCATAAACAATATAAATTGCTGGCATTGTGCCCTGTAACTTTCGATAGCGAGCAGGGGTATGAACTGCACCGCAACCTTCGCGCCATTGATAACAATACCTTGCTGAGCATGTTGATGCCTGCACAGGTGGCTGCTCCCGACGAATTTTTTATGCCGCCTACCGAACTCAAAAAAGTATTCGAATATTACCCGCAGATTATTTCCAATACCTATAAATTGCTTGCCGATTGCAGTATCCATTTCGATTTCAGCATTGTTAAAAATAAGAAGCTGTTCTCGGCCAGTGCCTACGACGACCGTTTGCTGCTCGAAAAATTGGCGTTCGATGGTCTTGTTTACCGCTATGGCAAAAACAATAAGGAAGCGAAGCAGCGCGTAAAACATGAGCTCGAAATTATTGACAAACTTGGGTTTTCGTCGTATTTTCTTATCACCTGGGATATTATCCGCTATACCATGAGCCGTGGTTTTTACCACGTAGGCCGTGGCAGTGGTGCCAACAGCATAGTGGCTTATTGCTTGCGCATCACGGATGTAGATCCCATTGAACTGAACCTCTATTTCGAACGTTTCCTTAACCCCAGAAGGAGCAGTCCGCCCGATTTTGATATCGACTTTTCGTGGAAAGAACGCGACGAAGTATTCGACTATATTTTTAAACGCTACGGGCATAAACATACCGCTTTGCTTGGCGCGACATCTACGTTTAAAGGAAAATCAACTTTACGCGAATTAGGTAAAGTTTACGGCTTGCCAAAAGAGGAAATTGATATTTTGGTCGAAGAGCCAAATAACCCACTCAACAACAACGATATAGCGAAATATATCGTAAAGCTTGGTGTGCGTATGACCGATTTTCCAAATATACGCAGCATCCACGCCGGCGGTGTGCTGATTTCGGAAGAACCGCTTACGGCCTACACAGCCATCGATATGCCTCCAAAGGCTTTCCCAACCACACAATGGGATATGTACGTGGCCGAAGACCTTCGGTACGAAAAGCTTGATATACTCAGCCAACGCGGCATCGGACATATTCAGGAAGCCGTGGATATTATCAAACAAAACAGGGGTATAAACATTGATATCCATCGTGTCGCGGATTTTAAAAAAGATGAAAAAATAAAACGGCAACTAAAGTCAGCCGAAACCATTGGTTGTTTTTATATCGAAAGCCCAGCCATGCGCGGTTTGCTGAAAAAGCTTAAATGCGACAATTACCTTACCCTGGTTGCAGCAAGCAGCATCATCCGGCCTGGTGTTGCCCGTTCGGGGATGATGAAGGAATACATCTGGCGGTTCCATAACCCCGATAAGTTCAAATACCTGCATCCCATAATGGAACAGCAACTTGGCGAAACGTATGGCGTGATGGTTTACCAGGAAGATGTGCTTAAAATTTGCCATCACTTTGCTGGCCTCGACCTGGCAGATGCCGATGTACTGCGCCGTGCCATGAGCGGAAAATACCGTTCAAGGATCGAATTTCAGAAAATTGTGGACAAGTATTTCGAAAGCTGTTATGCACAGGGCCATTCGGAAGAGATTACCAAAGAAGTGTGGCGGCAGATCGAGTCGTTTGCCGGATATTCTTTCTCAAAAGCCCATTCAGCCTCGTTTGCAGTGGAAAGTTACCAGAGCCTTTACCTCAAATCCTACTTTCCGCTTGAGTTTATGACTGCCGTGCTCAATAATTTCGGTGGATTTTATCAGGCCTGGGTGTATATAAATGAGGCTAAACGTTGTGGTGCAAGTATCGAATTGCCGTGTATCAACCAAAGCAACCACACTTCCACCATCAGCGGAAGCACGATATGGCTTGGCTTTGTTTATATCGCAAACCTCGAAAGCAACATTGTAAATGCAATAGTGGATGAACGTTTGCGCAATGGCGTTTTCGCGAACCTGGCCGATTTTGTAAGCCGTGTGCCAATCACGCTCGAACAGGCCATATTGCTTATCAGGCTCAATGCATTGCGCTTTACCGGCGTAAGCAAACAACAGTTGTTATGGGAAGTTCACCTTTTGTTGCGCAAATCCGCACCACCGCCCACCGATGGTTCCCTGTTTGCTACACCTGCCAGACAATTTGTAATGCCAGTGCTCGACCATTCCGTTGTTGACGATGCTTTTGATGAAATAGAGTTGCTGGGCTTTCCGGTAACAATGGGTTATTTCGATCTTTTGCAGACCAATTTCCGGGGCGAGCTGCGTGCCCACGAAATAACATCGCATGTGGGCCAAACCGTCAGGATGCTTGGTTCGTTGGTTACCATAAAATATGTTCGCACCATCAGGAACGAAATTATGCACTTTGGAACTTTTTTTGATGTGGATGGCGAATTTTTTGATACTGTGCATTTTCCACAATCGGCCAAACTATACCCATTTAAAGGAAAGGGCGTTTACCTGATGAAAGGCAGGATAGTTGAGGAATTTGGATTTCCGAGTATTGAAGTGGAGAAAATGGCGAAGCTTCCGTTGGTGAAGGATAGGAGGTATTTGTAGTGAGGGCTTGGGGTTTAGTGGTTATTTTACAATTATCTTCGCAATTTTCACTTCTTTATCATCCACAACCTTACAGATATATATTCCTGGAGGCACTTTTTGTCCCGACTTATTTCTGAGGTTCCATTCCACATTATGTAAGTTATTGTTTGTCGGATTGTTATCGGATAATTCGGCTACTAATTTACCGTTAACATCAAATATTGCTATTTCGATTGGCAACTTATTTATTTTTGAAAAACTCAGATAAGCCCTTTCCGAAGTTGGGTTTGGATAAACTGTTAAGCCTCCAGTATTTTTTTTGGAAATTTGTTCCCCAATTCCAATAGCATTCCGTTTAATATCGAAAAAATCGAGGTATTCCTGCATCAGTTTGGGCAAAGTAGATTCTGGGTTAACGCCTTGCAAAGCCGAAAACTCAAAATAACAACCAATGGTTTTGTAAGTCCCGGCATCGTTGGCAACGCTGCATGTGAATGTGTTATCCTCGAATAACCCAAAAGCACCCCAAACGGCTTGCATATACGACATGCTTACCAAGGGTGTGTTTGGCGTAAATTTCATCCCATCGGTAAATGCTCCGGTTGTGGCTGCCAGCGTATCGTACACATGGAGTTTGTTTGAGGTTTGGATATTAAAACGGGGCTGCAATGATGTCAGCAGATCATCACGCCAAACGTACCTGCTTTCCAAGTAAATATTGCCTCCTTGATTCAGGAAATTTGTCAGAATATCGCCCTCAGTATAGCTGAGGATGTGTCGGTTGCTGCTTTTTCCAAGGGTAATAAAAAGGGATTGGTATTCATTTATTTCGGATGTAATAGCGGACGTAATAGCGGCAATATATCCCAATCCGGTAATTTTTTCCAGAATTGTAGGCGCCGAAAGATGGTTGGGATCCAGGTCAATGACCAAAGCGGGGGCTTTTCCAACCCTAAAAAACAGTGTATCGGTAAGCAGAGTGCGGATATTTGAAATTAAGTTCACAACAATTGGGATTATGGTCCCCAAAGCGATGCTGTCTGATGTTAGGATTTGGTACTCAATAGATGCTTTTTGTCCAGGTATCACGGTTCCTACCGATTGAATTGCCGGTGAAAGCAATTTAACCCTCGTGTCGGGTATATTGGCGGAAATGCTCACATTGTTGACTTTTGCGTGGCCAGCATTACTGAATTTGTATTGCATCATGCTTACTTCGCCAGGCTTGGGCAATTCGTTTCCCGGTTTTGTGCTTTTCAATTCTATTGATTTGAGAAGTGGTGATAAAATGTTTGCGGCAACCGTTCCTTTCCATTCCTGATTGGTGTTGCTTATCGAGTAATTTATCCTAAAAGTATGTCCATCAGGTGAGGACTGCAACGTGTTGAATTTGAATGCATCCTGAATAGTTGTACTGCTGTTTGGATTTAAAAGGCCAATTGTTTCCACAGTATCGCCCAGATTTACAAACCTGTCATCAATGTTGATCGAAACTTTCAAGTTTGTAAACGGATTGCCGGTCAGGTTTGTAACTATGAGGTCAACAGTAGCATCTTCGCCGCCATAAACAAGAGGTACCGTTCCTGTGTGGACTTGCAATTTGGCAACAATGCCAGATGTTAATTGCAACTGTGCATTATCTGTAATGTTTTTGTCGTCTTCTACTTTTGCATCAATTGTATAAATAGGATCACTGAATGTTGGCACACATTCAACTAAACCTGTGTTGTTGATTTTCAGGTTCTCAGGATAGTTGACCGGCACAAACTTTACCTGATTGTATTGGTTGGCATCGTATCCGTTATGAAAAACCGATAAATCGTAATCCTGTTTGTTTCCATTCGAAATCCCGGAAAGGAACAATTCATTAGTGGAAACCGAAATATTGCTCCGGTTGAATACAATTGTTCCATCGGCACAAAGCCTTGCCTGAAATTCGTACGGGAAATAGGTTTCCCCTAATTTTTTGCTGAGTTTCCACCGAAACTTGGCCGAAACAGAATCTGAAGAATACCAGGCACCTTCAGTAGCCGTGTAGGCATTTAAGTTTAAATTGGTTAAAGGTGAAATGATGCAATAGCTCTGGAGCAATAAATTTTCCTCATTTAGGTATGGCCAAGGGATTTTATCCTGGGTAAATTGCATGTAGCCATTCGTCGGGTTGATGTAAACGGTGTCGTAATTCTTTTCGTAAAAACGGAAACTGAAACCAAGTGGAACTGCAACCAAGTTGTCGGTGGGCTGGGCAGGAATTATTTTGTTGCCTTCAAATTCAAGCATTGACTGATTGTCCAATAGTTTGGTATATCCAAAATTCAACGACCATTTATATGGAGGTTGCCCACCGCTTGCTGTCAACTGCGCAGCATAAGGCTGACCTGCAACAAATGCCGGCAAAGATGTTTCGTTGATTTTTACTTTATTTTGGTTAGTGGAAAGTATAACCCTGGCAATGGTTTGGTCGTTGTTTGATATTTCGATTGGGACTTCCTGATTTATATATTCTTTTGGCGGCGATGTGCTGTAATCGATTACCGAGAAATGCTCTATCGTTCCTGTGGATTGCGAATATGGGTCGTTTTCATCCACTATCAGATAGAAAGCCACATCTTTGTTGTTCTGAATATAGCTCAACAATGAGGTAATATCAAGACCAAATTCAATTGATTTTACGGTGTCCGAAATGCCAGAACCTTGCATGGGGAAACTGCCGCCCTGAAAATCGAAAATCGGGAAATCTAATATTTTCTCGGGTAGGAGGGAAGTTGGGTCGGTTGAAACCCCGGCACGCACACGCAGCAAATTGCGTTGGTTGTGGTTCAGCCTGATTTTCATGGTAAGCAATGGCGAATAATTTTCTTTTACTTTAACCACATTCACGGCATTGTTCCAGATGCCTCCGCTGCCATATTTTGCACCTAAAGTATGGTACATCATGTAAAAAAATCCGCTGTCGGAAACACTGGGCCAATCGTTCCCGTAACTGTTCACAACCCTAAAACCTCCTATTTCCCAATCGCTAACATCCACAATACCATCTAAATTTATATCAAGGTCGTTGGTGTATTTTCCATCGTGGTTATAATCGAACCTTATGCTGTCGTTGTAACCAACAATGCACATGGCATGTGTGGCGGGTGCCGTAAAATTTGTAGCAACCGGGCGGCCTTGTTCCGGTGTTCCATACGGAAGGTTTTCAACGCTATAGCCAGAATAAAAAGAAGCCACACCACCAAAAGCAGATTCGCCCAAATGGTTGAATACCCAATTTTTTAACGTTAAAATCCCTTTTGGGCTGTTGGTTTTAATGGTATAAACCTCCTCAATGCGATTGGACATCCCGTGATAATACGCATCGTAGCCCGAAATCCAGCGATTGCCGTTGTCGGTCAATCCGCCATAATCCTGTACGTTCATGGTGCCACATTTTTTCAATACCTCGAAGCTGTGGAAATAGCTTACGCCGAAATATTCCCAACCTGTGTTTTCGAAATTGTAAGCAAAATGCGTTGGATATTGGTTTATAGATGTGTCGGCGGCCAGGTTGCGGGCATGGTTCATTTCGTATGTAAAGTTGTAGCCAATAGCCGAAGCCTGTCCGCACGAAGCCCCGACCTGTGTGAATACCGGCCTAAGAAATGGGTTTTTGGAATTATCAACAATGGGTGGCAATGCCGCATTTTTCAGGTTTTCGGGTAAGTTAAGTTCTGGTAAATTTAGCTGGTAAATACTATCGTAAACAGTAGGGATAGTACCGGGTAGAAACTGATGGGAGTTGATGCCTTCGGATTTATAAATATTGCTTTGTGCTATGGAATGCAACGAAATTAT
Organism: uncultured Bacteroidales bacterium; assembly: GCA_903878265.1. Lineage (GTDB taxonomy): Bacteria > Bacteroidota > Bacteroidia > Bacteroidales > UBA4417 > UBA4417. The sequence continues at coordinate 11,819 of CAIRHD010000026.1, forward strand.
GAATAGGAAACATAAGAAAAAATACTTCTTCATCCGGTTTTATTTTGACACCGAAATTACAAAAACAAGATGATTTGGCAGGGAAATAAAAGGTAAATTATTCTAAATGAAAATTTTGACAAGCACCGTAGTTAAAATAAATATGGAATAGCCAATCGCAAGACCGCTTACTGCATGAAGGAGCATTTTTTTGTGGTTCGGATACGCCCGACTGTTAATCCTTAAAACCAAAAGCCCCAAAGGAACCATAAGCAAGATGGCACTTATAAGTCCCGGCGTATAAAGTAAGGTGTAAATTGCCAAAGCTATATGCGGCACAAAGGCATTTAAAACCAAAGCCGATGCAAGGGATGAAGTAACGAAAAGATAGATTTCCTGGTTTTTGGTACGCACTGCGACTATTACCGCAGCCAAAACAGCCAGTGTAATAAACAAAACCGCTACTTTAAATTGACTACAACTTAAGGGCTTAACAAACGCAACCAGGTCCGCGACCGGATACCGGCAAATAAAAACTGCTTCCTCTGCATTGTGGATAATAAACGCAGCAACCAAAAGCACCGTTGCCCGGCGTGATTTTGAATTAGTATCCACTATATGCTAATGTAATGTTCATTTTTGGGGTAACATCTCCCTGATTGCTTTGGCTATTGCCATAGCTTGTTCAGATTGCCCTTTCATACACTGTTTTGCCTGTATTTAATACTTCATTCACAAAACTGTATTGGTTTTCCATGGAGTCGTCTATTTCCTGATGGGTATATACAATCAAGTCGATTGGGATCAAGGAACCATAAAGCATTTTTCTGACTAAAGCTGTCCTTTGTGGCCTTGGCAAATCCGAATCTTTGATTACCAATAAATCCAAATCGCTGTCTTCGTTAGCATTGCCCATTGCATACGAACCAAACAAGATTATTTTATCCGGATTGTACCCGATAGCTATTTTTCCAACTATCTCCGATATTTTCTCCCTGCCAATCATTTTTTTTTGTTGTTAAAGGACAAATATACTAATTTTAAAAGACCTACCTCTGTATTTACTAATTATGTGCTCTATTTGGTATGTATCTTATGTTCTCCTTTTTATACCATTCTGCTCGCATATAATCATTATTTGTGCCGCACGCATCTGAAAAGAAGATGCGTGCGAAGGTGGGGCAAATTAAACACTATCTCTTTACCACACAAAAGGATTCGTGCGGCAGCAGGGGAAGACCATTTGTTTTAGTTTTTATGGGCTGGTTTTCTTATTCCTTTTTTAATTCAAACATTTTTTTATTTGTCTCGCTGTCAAAAATGAATAAGTTGCCTGTATTGTTGTCGCTTGTAAAATAAAACATTTTACCATCAATAATGGCAACCAACTTTTGATTTTTCGAGTCAAATAAAGCACTCCATTTCTCTTCAGGGGCTTTTGTTCTCGATACTTCAAATCCCTTTCCTTTTTGTAAGATTGTCAAATGAGATATTACGTTATTGGGCATTTCTGGGGTAATAACCCATTTGCCAATGAACTTTTCGCTTTGTGCATAAGATTTGTTAGTCAAAAATATGCATACGGCTAAGGCAAGAAATGCCACGATTAGGGATGATTTGTTTGTTTTCATTTTTATTGAATTTTTAAGAAATCCTACTCGTAAGGCTTTTCAGTACCGCCCCGTTTTTTAAAGTGGGTTCTGGTCTCCACTTTTTTCTGTGATATGGGTGGTCGTCCGTTTGGCTCTCGCAGGCCGTCTTAGTATTTAATATTGCCAAATTCATTTACGCAAACAAATATATAACTATTTAACAGAATATTTAATACCCGCAATTTCTTTTTAAATTCTTTTCTACATTAACCCCCAGCATCCCACCCACTAAACCCTCTATCATCTTGCCATTTATAGCACAAGACAAGACTTTACAACAGCACCATCTGTGTTCGTGAACGGGGGCAAATTAAACCCAATACCAATAGGGTGTTACAGAGTCATTTCTGAAGGTTTGAAACTTAGAATGCTATAATGATTTGGCTAAGGATTTTGATTAGTGAGGCCATTGCGAATTATAATTTTCCGCACCATCTTGTTACTCTACGCCAGCCGAAGTAACGCAAGGATGCTAAGATTGTGGATTGTAAGCAGCTAACCTGTGTTTGCAAGCACAACTTCGCGAATCACTATCTTATCAAAAAAAAAATCCCTGCCACTTTTCAGCCGCAGGGATTTTTAACTTTCGCTCCCAATCCACAATCCGCAATCCGCAATCCCCAACCCGCAATCCCCAACCCGCAATCCCCAACCCCTCCTTTACATCATTTTATGCTTATCGATCAGTTCGAAGAAATTTTTCTGGTATGTATCGCTGATTGGGATTAGCAGTTCGCCAATTTTGATTTGCTTGCGTTCAACGAACTCAATTTTATCAATAGCCACAAAAAATGATTTATGTACTCTGCAAAAAGCGGGTTCGTGAAGTATTTCTTCAACCCCTTTGGCGTTCATCAATGTCATTATCCGGCGGCCTTTTGTTACTATGCGCCAATAATCGCCCATTCCTTCTACATACAACACTTCCGAAGCCATAACTTTTTCAATCCGTGTCTCAGTTTTCACAAAGAAAAACGTATTGCTTCCTGTATTGGCCTGTTTCTCGTTCCTTTCGGGAAGGGTGGCAACGGAATTATTCTGCATTTGCTCCAATGCTTTGTTGGCTCCTTTAACAAAGCGATCGAATGGGATGGGTTTCAGCATATAATCGAGCACATCGAGGTCGAAACCCTGTATGGCATATTGATCATAAGCGGTAGTAAATATTACAAACGGTTTGTTTTTTAGCGAATTGAGCAATTGTATCCCGGTAAGTTCCTCCATTTGGATATCCAAAAACATGAGGTCAACCGTATTGTTACGGAGATAATCCAGTGTGTCGAGGGCATTGCCGAATGTGCCAACCAAATTCAGGAAAGGTATTTTTTCGCAATAAGCCTTTATAATATCGAGGGCAAGAGGCTCATCGTCAATGGCTATACAATTTATTTTCATGGTTTAATTACAGTTTGTGTATTTATTCAGTGCCTAAAGTTATGAGTGCCTAAAGTGCCTAAAGTGCCTAAAGTTGGTTGCTGACTTTATTTTCTGTATTAACCAAATCGTCAATCGTCATTCGTACATCGTAAATATAAGTAAAACTTGAACTTATACTAAAGGCACTAATTCAAGATTGTGAGTTCGATCTTATATTTCTCTTCCGTAAGGTTAATCTTAAGCTCATGTTTATCAGGATATAACAGCCCCAACCTTCTCTTGATATTTTGCAACCCGAAACCGCCCGACTCTTCATTTGTGCCGGTTGGGTTGCGCTTAATGTAATTCTCGACGGTAAAAATCAACTTTTCTGTTTCGAGGTTGAGGTGGATGATTATGCCAGGCTCGTGGTTTTTTTCGCCATGCTTGAACGCGTTTTCCACAAAAGGTATCAGCAACATGGGAGCAATGGTGCGGTTTTCCATCGACCCAAAAACCTTTATTTCAACAAAGCCTTTTTGCGTGATGCGCAATTGTTGCAACTCTATAAAACTGTTCAGGTATTCAACTTCCTTGTTTACGGCTACAAAATCGGTGTTCGAATCGTAGAGCATATAACGCATAATGCTCGAAAGTTTCATCACGGCTTCGGGTGCTTCGTCCGATTTATTGTAAACCAGCGAGTAAATATTGTTCAATGTGTTGAAAAGGAAATGCGGGTTAACCTGTGAGCGCAGCAAAGCGATTTCGCCTGCCTGCCGTTCCTTGATCAGTTCGTCCTTATACTTCTGCGAATCGAACCAGTCGATGCTGAACCTGATCAACATAGCGTAGATGCTGATGATAACGGTGTATTTTAAGGTTGCCCAAAACCATTCGTATTGAAACTGGAGTTCGCTGGCTGGCAATTTTACGAGGTATTTCCAATAAGCTATTTCCAGTGGCAAACGAATAGCCGACAACACAAAAGCTAAAACGATGATAAAAGGAAAAACATACCATTTGCGGCTGAACTTCAGAACATTAGGGATTATAAAATATACTGTATAGAAAACGAAAATATTAAAAAAAGTGGTTATGAAAATGTCTTTCAGGTAAATGTAATCCTGTAGATATTTGGTGTCGATCCTATTGATATAAACCGGAAAAAACGCCTGGTTCAACATATAAATCCAAAACAGTACGTGGACCAGGATTTTATATTTGTTTTTCATTTTGTGAAATTGTTGCGTTCAACGTTATTGTTTTGGTAGAGACGCAATGCCTTGCGTCTCAATATAAACCGGTAATTAACCGGTTTATAACCGGTAAAAAACAGGCGCAATTTTTGCACCTGTTTTAATTTCGTTTTCCGTATTTGCAGTAGAGGCGCAAAATTTTGCGCCTCTACGCACCATCATACGGAAATGAAAAACCATCCAATACCATTTTTACCAGATATTTGCCCTGTTCTCAGGTGCAATGTACTTTTTATCAGTTGCCTGAATGTTGAAAGCAGTGTAAAAAGCAGGTATATTATACACAATGGCATTTACACGAGCTTCGCCAGGCGAATGCACATCTTCTTTCAAGCGGCGCATGGTTTCTTCGTTGCGTACATTGGCACGCCAAACTTGGGCATAAGAAAGGAAGAAGCGTTGGTCGGCGGTAAAACCATCAATTTTTTCGCTTTTATCTTTGCCTTCTGTGGCTTTCAGCAGACCGTTGTAAGCAACATTCATCCCGCCCAAATCAGCAATGTTTTCGCCCAAGGTAAGTTTTCCGTCCACATGCAGTGAATCCAAAATTTTGTAATTATCGTATTGGTCAACCAATACTTTGGTCTTGGATTCAAAATTCTTGGAGTCGTCGGCCAGCCACCAATCATGTAAATTGCCTTCTTTGTCGTACTGCCGGCCTTGGTCGTCGAAACCATGTGTCATTTCGTGCGAAATCACCATTCCGATTGCGCCATAATTTACGGCATCGTCAGCATCCATAAAAAAGAAAGGAGGCTGTAAAATTGCGGCAGGGAACACAATTTCGTTCATGTTTGGGCTATAATACGCGTTGATGGTTTGAGGTGTCATTCCCCATTCGCTGCGGTCAACAGGTTTTCCGATTTTCATTATATCGCGGTTAACGGCAAACTGACGGGCACTTTTTTTGTTGGCATAATACGAATCAGTACCGACTTTGAGGCTGCTATAATCAATCCATTTGTCGGGATACCCAATTTTTACATTGATTTTCGCAAGTTTGGCTTCAGCTTCTTTCTTTGTTGAATCCGACATCCAAGTCAGCCCTTTGATGCGTTCGCCCAAAGAAACTTTAAGGTTGTTAACCAATTCCACCATGCGGCTTTTTGCTTCGGGAGGAAAGAATTTTTGAACATAAAGTTGTCCCACAGCTTCGCCCAACGAATTGCTGGTTTGGTCGATCATGCGTTTCCACCGTGGCTGTTGTTCCTTTGCACCGGATAAAACAGTACCATAAAAAGCGAAATGTTCCTTATCGAAATCTGACGAAAGCGAGGAAGCGGCCGAATTGATAAGATCCCAGCGGAAATATACTTTCCAATCGGAAATGGAAACCGTGTTGATCATTTTGGCCATGCCACTAACAAATTTGGGTTGACCAACATTTATTTCGTTTGTGGCCGAAAGTTTGATGCCGTCGAAGTATGCTTTCCAATCCAAACCAGGAGCCATTTTCTGCAATCCTGCCAAATCTGTTTTATTGTAATTTGCCTTTGGGTCGCGAAGTTCGAGACGTGTGGAAGAAATTTTTGCCAGTTCGGTTTCCAGTTTCACAACTATTTCTGCATCCTTGGCAGCTTGTTCAGGAGTTGAACCGGCAAGGACAAACATTTTGGCAACATGTTTTACGTAAGCAGCACGAATTTCTTTCGAACGTGCTTCATCGCTAAGATAATAATCGCGGTCTGGCAAACCAAGCCCACCCTGATAGGTCATGGCAATAACCTGGTTTGAGTTTTTCTCGTCGGGGCTGCTGAACAGATAAAAAAGTGGATAATTTCCAGAAGCGTGCTGCTGAGTCAACATTTTCTGAACATCAGCAGTAGTTGAAAAAGCATCAATTTGATCTAATTCGGATTTCAATGGACCGATTCCGTTTTTGTCGATCATAACCGTATCCATTCCTGAATTATAGAAATCACGGATTTTCTGGTTTACAGTGCCTTCAGTAGCATTTTTATCAGCCGAAGCTTCGGTAAATATTGTTTTGAGTTGGATGTAGTTTTCCTCTTCCAACATCTCAAATGCGCCATAGCGGCTGTATTCTGCTGGTATAGGGTTGTTCTTCATCCAAGTGCCGTTGGCAAATTTGTAAAAATCGTCACCGGCTTTTACGGTTGTATCCATGTTAGCGGCATCAATGGCTGGACTGGCT
>CAIRHD010000027.1 GCA_903878265.1 uncultured Bacteroidales bacterium
GCAGGCAGCGTACAGGCTACATTATGAGGCAATGGCAGTGTTTTGCCGAAAAGAATAAATTGATCTTGACTTTCGATATGGTTACCCCTGATTTATTAAGGGCATTCGAGAAATTTCTTTTATCGGAAAAGAAAACGGTAAATGGGGAAACAATTGCTAAAAGGGGCATTAACACGCTACACACAATATTAAAGATAACCCGTGCATTTATTAACCATACTATAAAGGAATTGAAACTCCAAGGAATAACAATACCTTATCCTTTTGATAGTTACGCAGTCCCGGTTGAAGTCTATGGCACCCCTATTTATCTAACACTGGATGAACGCAATGTTCTATTTGATGCGGAAATCAAAAAGGACCAACTGGCAAAAGTCCGGGATATTTTCGTTTTTCAATGCCTGGTCGGTTGCCGTGTGGGCGATTTGCGTTCCCTGACCAAAAGCAACATCAACAATTCAATATTAAGTTACATCCCGCGCAAAACCAAAGAAGGAAAACCAATAACGGTTACAGTGCCGCTTACAGCTAAAGCAATACAGATACTCTCTAGGTATGATATCCCTGATGGCAGGATTTTGCCTTTTCTTACTGTTCCGCAATACAATGCTTCCTTGAAACTCTTGTTTGAGGAAGTAGAGCTTACACGCATGGTTACCCGCCAGCACCCCACCACCAGGGAATCCGAAAATGTACGCTTATGCGACATCGCCAGTTCGCACATGGCCCGGCGTTCGTTTGTAGGGAACTTGTTTGGTAAAGTTGATAGTGCCATTATTGCTTCAATGAGCGGACATGTATCAAACAGCAAAGCGTTTGCCCGATATTACGATGTTAGCAAAGAATTGCAGCGTACGGCCATTGATTTGTTAGAGTAGAAAACTGATTCCCCGTCTGGATCAAGCCCCTGAAATGCATTTTTCAGGGGCTTTTTCGTCTTATAAATGTTAATTTTTTGTTAATGTTATGTTAATTATGAGCTTTTTCAAAGCACTCACAGCAAAATGTGAACTTTTTTGCTGTAGCAAAAAAACATACTTTGGCAATCGCAATATGTTGTTATCCATTAGTTTATAATTTTGTCGCTGAAGTTAGCACTCCCAAATAAGGTGGGAGTAGCTGGCTATTCATAACGATTCTAAATAACAAAAAAAAAGAAATCTTGAAAGAAAATGGAAAAAGAACTTTTAAGGAAACATAAAAGCCAATACGGCTAATTAGCTGTGGATACAGTATGCCATTCTTAAATACAGAAATGGCCTCGAAAGAATTAATTATTCAAAAACCAACACCAAGAAACATGAAAAAGACATATTTGAGCGATTCTCAAATAAAAGAACTTGTGCAAAAAGGCATCAGCATAGTACCTCCAGAGGAATACTCGAAATTACGTTCGATAGGCAAAAAATACAACATCGAACTAGTCCATGGCAAAATGGCCAACCTTCAACTTTGGGCAAGTGCCCTCCTTAAAAACATGGCTATGCTCCCAAAAGAAGATGATTTTCGCAATGCGGTGGAACGGGAAGGGAAATGGTATTCAAGCCAAACGAACGGCCAAATACTGCTCAGATACATCAAGCACTTGGGGGTCTGGGAGTCTGAATATGAATTTTTGAACAGCACCAGATTTGACGACCTCCAGGTTTTCACAAGCGGGATAATCGAAAAGTTCAAGTTGAACACCCTTGGGGAAGAGGACATCTTTGTCAAAAACGGAGGCGATTATTACGGATGCCTATCCAAACACGATAAAAGCCAGTGCGACAAATCCGCTTTGGAGTTTTCCGCACACCTTAAAAGCACTTTGGACGCCCTCTTTATCAACATGCCACAAGCAGAAAAAATCAAGGTTGGCCAGATGGTTTTGAACTATGCAAGCAGCACAATGGATACAGACCAGTTTCACAATACTTTATACAAAGGACAATGATAGACCCAAAATACAACCGCAACATAAATATCAGGCTCACCGAGGCCGAGTACCAACTTTTAGTAAAAGCCAGGAAGCTTAGCCGTGTCCCCATTAGCAAGATGGTACGCAATTCATTGCCGTTCTATGCCACCTTCTACCAACCAACAAAAGCAAAAATATGATCGTGTTACAGTTTTCGGAAACAGAATTCAGGGAGATCATAACCGATGTTGTCCAAGGTGCAATCAACGGTTCCTCCCTCACAGGGGCACCTGAAAAGGAATCCCACATCAAAGGGATTGCAGGCTTGTCAAAATTCTTGGGCGTATCGCACAGTAGGGCACAGGCATTGAAGAACTCAGGGATATTCCCTCATTTCCAACAAGGGCGGCTGATATTGTTCGACACGGCCAAAGTCCGTGAAGCCATGGCCATACACAATAAACGGGGCCGCAGGGCAAAGTAACAGCAAAAAATGCCATCGCGAATTTGCAAAATGGCATTGTATGAATACATCAGCCTGACAAAGACAGATAGTTTTGAATACTTACCCTAAACCAAAAACCTTTGTCAAGTTGATTGTATTTATCTGAAAACAAATCACTTGAAAATTTCATTTATGTACCCTTCACCAAAAGGACATTTGGTATGGCCCCCTTATTGCCTAAAGAAAACGCTTATTTGGGCCACGAAGAAAACCTCTTGTCGATATAATTCAAACCCAAAGTGTTTAATTGTACAAGGGCTGCTATACTATTACATGGCAGCCTATAACTTAAAACTAAATATACATGGAACGGAATCTGTCAGAAGAAAAAGCAATGAGAATTGAATCTGCAATGATTGGAGTAGAATTGGCATTCAACAAATTGGGGATTAGGAAGGCCGGTGTAAGCCAGCGTAAAGCATACCGCTTATATGGTGAAGCCAAAGTGAAAAGTTGGGTATGCCAGGAATTGATTACCCCGACAAAAAAGGGGCCACTCAACAGTATAGTCACCTACTCGCTAATTGACCTCGATGTCTTAAAATCACTTGATTACGAACAAAACTAAAAATAATTATCAATATGAAAAACATAGAACTGCAAACTATTCCCCAACGCTTTATTTTTGGCGACAAGGAAGTTGATTTTGAAATTACCGGATCCAACCTGATGGTAAACGCCACCCAAATGGCCAAAATCTTTGATAAAAGAACGGACAATTTTACGCGGACAGATGAAACAAAAAGGTTCATCGCCGAATGTTTGAAAAACGCCAATAAGCGTTATTTAAATGTCGAAACCGAGGAAGATTTGATTGTCTCTACGCAAAAAACCGGTACATGGATGCACCGCATTCTGGCCTTGAAATTTGCTGCTTGGCTCAGCCCCGCTTTTGAATTTTGGATCTATAGCGTAATCGACGAATTGTTGTTTGGTCACTACCGCGAAATGGAAGAAATGCTCCGCCGTTCTGCTGAGACCCGCAACCGTATCGATTCGCTCCGGGAACAATTGCGCGACGACGAGCGTTTTGCCGAACTGGAAAGCCTGGAAGTGCTCTATAAACAATACCTACGCAACCGTTCACGCAAAACCACCAACCAGTTGGAACTGTTCTGCTCCTTTTCCAAATAAAGATGTAGCATACCACGAAACTCTCCATTTGTGGTTAGTTGAAGTCCCTTCCGAAAAGAATTGAATTTCACCTCACCCACCCCCTTTAATTAGGGACCACCCCTATCCTGGCTTTTAAGTTCATCCGCACACGGATAGGCTACTGCCTTGCCTATCCAAATAAGATCACCAAAACATTTTTGTGAAACAATAAACATAAAACACTATGAAACAAACAATTGTAAAATTCTTGGCGTTTCAGGGCAAAAACCTGCTTTTCTTGCAAAAAAATGGCACCTATTGGATAGCCATAAAGCCAGTATGCGAGGCTATAAAAGTTGAATACACCCGGTCGTTCAAGAATATCCATGCCGATCCGATTTTAGGGCATGCATTGGCTGTCCAGCCAATGCAGGTGCCGTGAGCACAGCTCAGGAAAATGACCTGTTTGCCGGAACACCTGATTTATGGATGGATATTTTCTATTAGGAGTAACAGCAGAGAATTGGCCGACTACAAAATAGCTTGTTACATTATCCTTTTCGAGCATTTTCATGGAACTATAACTGTCCGTCGCGAATTGCTATCCCAAAAAGCCCATACCGAAATGGACCGCTCAAAAAAAGAAATGACCCTTCGATTAAACCCCGATTTTAATTCATGGGAACAACTTAAGGCACAGGAAGCCCGGATTGGAAAACTGCTCAAGGAAGCGGATCGCAGGGAAATAAACGAGCAGATGCAACTCTTTGATAAATAAAAACAGAAAGGAAAACATAGCCAGACCATTTTAGGGTTTGGCTATGGCCGTAAAAACAAAATCCTGTCCTTTTAAAAAATGGGCATCTCCAATCGACAGCACAATACCTATAAACATGAAAAATAAATTCAAATTCAATGTAAAATATTCATTGTTTGTCAACGGCAACGAATACCCGAAAAATGAACCATTTACTGCCACCTCCGCAGACAACGCCGAATTGCAATGCACCAAAATGTTGCACCATTTTTCTGAACCGGGCTGCACCTTCAAAATACATTCCGTCGAAAAAGCTACCAACCATGGATGAAATAGTAAAAAGATATGCAGAGCTAAGTGATGCCTTGTCCCAGATAAACCTCATCATCAAGTTACTGAAGATTTATTACCTGCAAGGAAATGGGACGTTTTTGTCAAAGTTCGTAATCGAAATACATATCCAACAGGCACATTCCACAAAACGTGAAATCATTGCCGATATAAATTCCTTGGCCAACCAGGTCCCACTTAAATTCAAACTGTAAACAGCATGAAAGACTTAAATATATCGAGTATCCCTTTGCAGGAACTTATCCTGGAAGCCTGCCTGAATTTCAGGATTGAGCTTTATATCAAGCTGCCTATGGCTGTGGATAAGGAGCATGGAAACGAAATCAAGCGGAAGATCATGGAGCTTGAACTTCTGATGCCCACACTTTCAGAGATAATCAAAAACAACTCCGATGCATAAATTCACGGTATATCCTGATGGGCAAGGGTTTTCGCTGCATTTGGTTTATTCCCGGGCAGACAATTCTTTTGCCGATGAAAAGAAGGCCTATTTCCACTTTAGCCGGACAACGGTTTTGTTGTATGCCCACAAGCATTTTACCATTTGGCTTCAGGGGCAGTTTTCCAACTATGTAAACCAGGCCGAAACCCTTTTTCAGAACAGTAACA
>CAIRHD010000028.1 GCA_903878265.1 uncultured Bacteroidales bacterium
CCTCCATCACCAAAATCCCACTGATATGTCGCAATAGTTGCAGGATTGGCAACAACTGGTGTAAAAACCGTCGCACTTCCAATACATTTTCCACTAAAAGTAAAATCAATTTGTGCCGAAAGTGGTTTTGTGGAAAGCAGAATGATTCCATAAACAACTGAAATCCATGTGTTTAAACTGGAAAAACTTTTCATTGCCATTTAATATTATGGGATAAAATCACAAAATTAATTCTCTGTAAAGGTAAATGATAAACGAATATGAATAATCGAAATATGAGTTTTTTGCGAATGCCTTTATTCTTTGAAAATGAAAAACCACTACAATTCTTTCCTAAAAACCCTGAACCGTTTTAATACCGGTATTTTAAGCCTTTCCATCTCGGAAAGCATCTTATAGTTGTTTTCGAGTATCAGGTGCGCTTCAATATTTCTAAACCCGTTTTTCTTTGCCGAATCGATAAGACTGATACCCATAACCACTTCGAGGCCAGTGCCTTGATAATCGCGGTGCACCGCCCCAAGCATCAAATCCAACTGACTGGTTTTCCTTGCTGCCAGCAAAATCTGGAAAATTCCGATTGGGAACAAGTAGCCCTTCGATTTTTGTATGCCCTTTGTGAGGTTAGGGATGGCAATAATGAAGGCAATAACTTCACCTCCCTTTTTTATTATTTTTACAAAATTCGGGTTTATAATGGGAAGGTAACGCGATGCGAGTTCCTGGATTTCGGTGTCGGACATGGGCACAAAGCCATACAAATGGTCGTAAGTGCTGTTTACCAACTGCAAAACCGGCACTATATATGGTTTTAGTTGGCTACGCGAAGTAAATTCGACAAGCTCGGAGTTGTTGGAGTAATTAGAGCGTTTCTGGATTCGGTAGTACAATTCGGGCAAGACAAGGTTTATTGGGAATTTATAGGTCATACAATCTATTTCCTTGCCGAAACCTTCATTCTCTATCAGTTTCACAATGTAGGGTGGGTTGCAGGCCGAATCAATCAATGGCGGATGTTCAAATCCATCAATCAGCAAACCCTGAATATCTTTATCCGAAAACCCATAAGGCCCAACAAGCAGGTTTTTCCCTTTTTGCTTTGCCCAATTTTGGATAAAATCAAATAAAATATGTGCAACCTCGTGATTATCAATTGAATCGAAATATCCAAAACGGGCATTATTTTCTTTTCGCAATAAATTATACTTGTTATGGATGATGCCCATTATCCTGCCCACAGGTTTTCCGTCCATAAATGAAAGTACCATTATGGTATCGCAGGAATCGAACTGATGGTTTTTCTTTGGGTTGAAAAAACTCCAATCATCAGCATAAATGGTTGGCATCCAGTTTGTTTCGCCTCTATGGAGTTTGGCGGGCAAATGAATGAAAGTACGCAACAATTTGCGGGAGTTTACCTCAACAATTTGAACTTCCATGGTATTGTTTTTTGAAAAGTGCAAGCTTATTTTTTCCTATAACTCCTTCTGGTAAACGCGGAATTTTTTCAACAGAAATCCACCGTATCGCTTAAACTCAGCCATCATAGCAAGATTTTCTTCCATAACTACATGCGTATCAACGCTTGTCATTCCTCTCTTAATTGCTGAATTAATAGTGGATAAGGTAAAATATAAATCGAGGCCTCGTTTCTGGTAATCGGGAACAACTGCGCCGAGCATAAAGTTTAGGGACTTGGCTGTTTTCATTGCCCGGAGTATATGAAATAAACCGAAAGGGAATAGACGGCCTTTCGCCTTTTGCATTCCTTTATACATATTGGGCAAACTTATCATAAAGGCAATTACACGGCCTTCTTTGGCTACAATTTTCACAAAATCGAGATCAACCACAGGCAAGTACTTTTTTGCCATTTCTTGCATCTCGATTTCGTCCATTGGGACAAATCCATAAATATCGCCAAACGACTCGTTCATTGCCCTCAAAACAGGTACTATCCAAGGTTTTAGCTGACGTTTATTTTTGAATTCAAGAAACTCAAGGTCTTTTCGGGATGTAATACGATCATATATTTTGTACATTGTCTCAGGCAAGGTGTTTGCCAAAGGGTATCGATATATCACGCAATCCAATTCTCTTGTAAAACCTTCGTTTTCAACCAGTTTAGGCATGTATTCGAAATTGCAGGCACTATCAATAACAGGTTCGAATTCAAAACCTTCAATCAGCAAACCTTGTGGCTCGCGATCCGTAAATCCGAAAGGCCCCACAATTTTGGTCATCCCTTTTTCACGTCCCCATTTTTCGATTTCCGAAATAAGCGCATGAACAACTGCTTGGTCGTTGTATGTTTCGATAAATCCAAAACGGACGTTTTTAACACTGTTCATTTCATTGTACTGCCGGTTGATTATTCCCATTATCCGCCCAACCAAATTCCCGTCCTGATAAGCGAGGATTAACCGATGATCACAAACATTGAATGAATGGTTTTTTTTCGGATCGAAGAATACTTTTTCATCCATGTACAACGGTGGCAACCACTCCTTGTGTCCTTGATGGATTTTTTCCGGGAGGTGGATAAAATCGTGATATTCCTTCTTTGTTGTAACATCCTTCAGTATTATCGCCATAAATACATTTTTAGAGTGTTTTGAAATATATAATTTATTGAAGTTTTTTGTTTTGTTCCGCTTCCGCTGAAGTCAAAAAAGTTGTTGGCCAGCAGGTAGGTGATTTCCGCCAATAGAAAACTAATGAACGTATCGAACTCAGCAAGCCAGGAGGTTTCTGCTACCAAGATTTGCTGTTACCTGAACGCAATATTAATAAATTATTACCAACATCAAGCCGATTGCTTTTATTCCTTTCAAAATCAATGTGTAGAACCAATTGCAACTATTTTTATATCAATATTTTATCTTATTCTTCAGTTCGAATTAAAACAACTTTCCTTTGTTTTGGTTTAAAACAATACTTTTGCACACTAAACATATAGAAATCGACATGAACATACAATACATTGGCGAGCACCTAATGGCCGGATATTTGGGCCGGATATTTATTTGGGCCAGCTTTTTATCACTTATAATTTCGGCAGTTTTATTCATTTATGCCATTAATAAAGCCGATAAGCAAGCCTTTTTCACAAGACTGGCAAGCAACTTTTTCTGGTTGCATTTTTTATCGCTTTTAGGGGCCATAGCCTCTTTGTATTACCTTATCGGAAACCATTATTTCGAATATTCTTATGTGTATCAATACTCATCGGTAGATATGCAAAAAAAATTCATTGTTTCCTGTTTTTGGGCCGGCCAGGAAGGTTCATATCTGGTATGGGCTTTTTGGCAGGGAATAATCGGGCTGATGTTGATACGTTCGCTTCATGAATGGAAAAACTGGGTGATGCCGGTATTTGCGACTGGTCAATTTTTTCTTATTTCGATGGTGTTGGGATTGGATTTTGGAAGTTTTAGCATTGGTGGAAGCCCCTTCGAATTGTTGAGGAACATACCTTCCAGTGCTGGCGAAGAGTTTTTTAAAGATCCGAATTATCTGAAATTCCTCACCGATGGCAATGGATTGAACCCTTTGCTCGAAAATATCTGGATGATAATCCATCCGCCATCACTCTTCCTTGGGTATGCAGTTGCTCTTGTTCCATTTAGTTTTGCCATTGCTTCGCTTTGGCGGAAAGAATATCACTCGTGGCTTAAACCTGCAATTCCTTGGACGCTTGCCAGTGTTTTGACTTTAGGGATTGGTATTATTCTAGGTGGCCGTTGGGCTTACGAATCGCTTACTTTTGGTGGTTTCTGGGCATGGGATCCAGTCGAAAATGCTTCGCTTGTCCCATGGCTTCTGCTGATTGCCGCGCTCCACAGCATGGTAATTACCGCTAAAAGGTTCAATACATATTCAACAACCTATTTTTTAACGATTTTGGGTTGGTTTTTTGTAATGTACGCTACTTATTTAACCCGTAGCGGCGTACTTGGCGAAACATCTGTCCACTCATTCGGTGCCAATGCACTGTCCACACAAATGGCGGTTTTTACTGCACTTTTCCTCATTCTGCCATCTATTTTTATCCTTTTCAGGAAGAAAAACTTTGCCAAAAAAGATGGTGACGAAGTAATGACCCGCGAATTTTGGATGTTAATTGGGGCGATCGTGGTGCTACTTTCAGCTTTTCAAGTAATTGCAACTACTTCTATACCAGTTTTCAACAAAATATTTGGCACCGGAATAGCTCCGCCAATCGACAATGTGAACTTTTACAACACCTGGCAAATGCCGTTTGCAATCGTAATTGCATTGGGGATTGCAATAAGCCAATATTTGTGGTATGGGCCGAATGACGTTAAGCAATTCCTGAAAAAAATAATGGTTGCATCAGGAATTGCTATTGTGCTCACTTTTTTGATTGCCTTGGGCGACCATGTTACAGGAACAAGTCGTATCGTGTTGCTTTTCAGTATTTTATTGGCATCAGTTGTTTCAATTGATTTTGTGATCCGTTATATAAAAAAGACGACCAATGTAGGAGGTGCGCTTTCGCACGTTGGATTTATGGTGTTTTTGTTGGGCGTGGTGCTTGCCTTTAGCAATTCGCAGATAATATCCATTGATTCAACTGCCAATGGAACTGGTGATGAATCCGAAAATCGTGATAATATTATCCTGGTTAAAGGAATTGGAAAACCCATGGGCAGATACATGGTAACCTACACCGATGCCACCACAAAAGGCAGGGAAACTTTTTACAAAGTCGATTTTGTAAAGATGAAAGATGCTGGCACTGGCAAGGTTGATTTTTCGTTGCACCCTTCGTTGAACGTGAACCAACGCATGGGAAATGTTTACAATCCTGATACAAAGCATTTTATTGATAAAGATATTTATACTTTTTTGAGTTTTGCGCAACAAACTGGAGGAAATGTCGATGCAGAAGGTTATACCAAAAGTGGCGAACAACCTATGGATGTGAAAGATACGCTTGTGTTAGGCCGTAGTTTTGTGATACTTGACGAAGTAAAAACTTCTTTGGCAAACAATGATGTAAACAAAGCAAGCATTACTGCCCATTTTAAGATTATAAGCATGAAAGATGTGCAAATGGAGACAGAAGTAAAATATGAAATTATTAATGGGGAGTTGAAGCGGACAGATGGCTTAATCGGGCCACTGAACCTGAAATTGCGGTTCGAAGGCGTGGCAACTGATTCAAAAGCCATTCATATTGGGGTTTATGAAAAGCAACAGGATTATATTGTAATGAAAGCGATTATATTTCCGTTCATGTCAGTATTGTGGTTTGGAGTGGTTGTGTTGTTCAGTGCATTGACTTATGCTATAATGCGCCGTACCATGCGTAAAAACAATGAATTAGAGGTAAAATAATTTTCTGTAACTCCTATATTCTAATACTTTGCCTCGATGCAGAAAAGCATTAAAAATATTGCTTTTGCCGGTTCTGGGAATGTCGCTTGGCATTTGGCTCAGGCCCTGAAATTGCAAGGATTTCATATAAGTGGTATTTGGAGCCGGGATTTTTCTAAAGCCGAATCCCTTGCCAAAGCCTGCAATTCTGTGGCTTGCGCGGAAGTTTCCGGTTTGTGCAAAGGTAGCGACCTGATTGTGATCGCCGCCCCAGATAATGCCATTGGAGAAATAGTGTCAGCCATTGGCAATTATGAAGGTTTGGTTGTACACACAGCGGGTTCGGTATCGTTGGAAGTCTTGAAAAATAGCTTTGAGCATTCAGGAGTTTTTTATCCCTTGCAAACTTTTTCAAAAGAAATTTCTGTTGAAATTAATCATGTCCCTTTTTTTATTGAAGCATCAAATCGTTACGATTTTGAGACGCTAATGTCAGTTGCTTCAAAACTTTCCTCTAAGGTTTATGCAGCCGATAGTAATCAACGATTGTTGCTGCATGTTGCCGCAGTTTTTGCCGGAAACTATTCAAATCTGATGTATGTTATAGGGAATGAGTTACTTACTAATTCAAATCTTCCTTTGGAAGTATTACATCCGCTTATTTCGGCAACAGCTAACAAGGCTATTGTGGGCAACCCATTACAAACCCAGACTGGCCCTGCCCGACGCAACGATACTGTCACAATCGAAAAGCATTTAGCAGCACTTGCTGCGCTTCCGGAATACGCTGAACTATACCAACTTTTGGCCAATTTAATTAGCAAAAAATATAAATAACAACCATAAAGTTTATGTCGAACTACAAGGAAAAACTTTTAAAAGTAAATACTTTTATTTTTGATTACGATGGAGTCCTTTCCGATGGATCATTGCTATTGAACAGTGAAGGAGATGCGTTGCGTACCGCGAATGTGAAGGATGGATACGCCCTGCAACTTGCCAAAAAGAAAAACTACAGGGTTGCCGTCATTTCCGGTGGTTTTTCCGAATCGATGAAACGCCGTTTCGAGAGTTTAAAAATCGAGGATGTTTTTCTGGGTGTTGAGAAAAAAATAGAAGTTTATAAACAGTACTTAGAAACACATAACCTGGAAAACGAAAATGTTCTTTTTATGGGTGATGATATTCCAGATTATGAAATTATGCTCACTGTAGGCGTGCCTACCTGTCCGGCTGATGCCGCGGAAGAAATCAAGAAAGCTGCCTGCTATATTTCGCACCAATCGGGTGGGCGAGGCTGCGTTCGGGATGTGATCGAGCAAGTATTGAAAGTACAGGGAAAATGGATGAATGATGATGCTTATCATTGGTAGTAGTTGGATGTTGGATGTTGGATGTGCGATGTGAAAGAAGATAGAAAATAGAGATGGTAGTGGTGATTTGAATAGATAGTATCACCTGTAACACAAATCACATTCATTTCAGAATTCTTTTAACAGCCTAACAGTCAACCAATAATAGCCTAACCACCTAACAGCCTACAGCCTAACAGCCTAACCACCTAACCTCATCCCATGCGCTCCATTTTGTACATGCTTAGGATACCAAACCTGATGATTATTGCGATTACTTTCTTGCTGTTGAGGTATTTGGTTTTTGTTCCGGTATATTCTGCTTTTTCGATTGATGCGGGAATGGGTGAGGTGAATTTTCTGCTAATGGTTACTGCAACCATACTCATTGCAGCCACAGGATATATAAGCAACGATTATTTTGATATTGAAACCGACAGCATAAACAAGCCTGAAAAACAGCATATTGGAAAAAATATTTCATCAGGTTCGGCTATGGCCATTGCATTGGTTTTAAGTTTTTTTTCTGCTGTTCTGTCAGTAATTTTAACTTTAAATATTGAAAGCTGGATACCTGCATCCTTGTTGCTTTTCGCCCTTTTTGTTACCTGGTGGTATGCTATACTACTGAAAAAGAGTTTTTTATGGGGAAATGTTGCCGTTTCCTGTATGTCGGCTGGTACTATAGCAATGGCTTGGCTAATCGAAAAGCAATGTTCAGAGGTTCCTGAAGTTCCTTCTCAATTTATTACAAGTATAATAATTGGCATCAGCATTTTTGCATTTTTCCTTAGTCTGATGCGCGAAATAGTGAAAGATATTGAGGATATGGATGGGGATAAACTTATTGATTGTCATTCAGTTCCACTTACAAAAGGGATTCCATTCACATCCAAGCTTTTACACACATTAACGGCACTAACTTTTTCATTTCTACTAATAGCTCAAATCGAATTGTACCAGTATTTCAGGTTTTTTACCGTAATTTGGTTGTTTATTTGTGTTGAAATACCATTAGCGTACTTCATGGTAAAACTAAACAAGGCTGAGACAAAACTGGAATTTCACAAACTAAGCTCCCTTCTTAAATGGATTATGTTAGGCGGTATGGGGTCAATCATTGCAGGACAATTTTGAAATTGACAAACTGTATTTTTTCAGAATTGTCGGTCTTAGAACTTCCATATTTCCCCACATTATCTCATTCTCATATCTCCTAATCCTCAAATTAACTCATTACCACCTCCTCCAATCTCCAATCTCCACATCTTCACATCCCCAAATCCTTTCATTACCACATTACCACATTATCACATTAAGCAATGAACCAGGAAATTCTCCAGCATTACAACTTATTGTTAGGCTCAAAATCGCCACGCCGTCAGGAATTACTCAAAGCCTTGGGCCTTCATTACAGCCTTGTCGAATTTGATGTTGACGAAATATATCCACCCCATTTGCAAGGAGCAGAAATTGCTCGATTTCTTTGCGAACTAAAGGCCGATGCTTACAATGCGGTACTGCTGCCCAAGGATTCGATATTGGTTACAGCCGATACCATTGTTTGGTTGGATGGGAAATATATCGGAAAACCATCAGGAAGGGAAGATGCAGTTGAAATGCTAAAGCAACTTTCGGGAAAGCAGCATTCCGTGTTTTCGGGAATCTGTTTAAAATCTTCGACGCGGAAAACTGTGTTCCATGCACATACTTTGGTCAATTTCAGGGAACTTAAAGCTGAAGAAATTGATTATTATGTTGATCATTACAAACCTTTCGACAAAGCTGGATCGTATGGTATTCAGGATTGGATTGGTTATATCGGTATAACCGGAATTGAAGGCTGCTACTACAATGTAATGGGTTTTCCGGTCCAGATGTTTTATGAGGAGTTGGAGAAATTTATTGCTTCGTTGCAATCCGAAGACTGAGATATATAGGTTTTTTTTTTCTAATCATTCTATATCATTGAAAGCAATAAGCTTTATCATCAATTCAAATCATCTTATTGCCTTTGCGGCGGTTGCGCTCACCATGGCCACACAGGTGCAATTGGGCGCGAAACCGCAATTCCACGCTTATCTATTCGTTATTTTTTTTGCAACCCTGCTGGAATACAATTTTCATCGGTTTATTGCAATTTCAAATCAGGAAACCGCTGCAAATGAAAAATATCAATGGTCGAATCAGCATACCGGAACTCACAAAGTATTGATTTTATCCTCGATTGTAGGTTTGGCGTTTTCTTTGGTTTTTGTTCAACGCGATATCGTCATCTTTTTAAGTTTGCTGGCTTTATTTGCGCTGTTTTATTCAGTCGAAGGTTTTGGTAAGAATAAAAAGAAATACAGTTTGAAACGGATTATCGGTTTGAAAACCGCGGTTATAGCTTTTGTTTGGGCCTCGATAACGGTGTATTTGCCTGTATTGCAATTAGAAACCATTTTTGATCCCAGAAAAATAATGTTGCTGTTTGCCGAACGCTTTGCTTTTATTTTTGCCATCGCGATTCCGTTTGATATCCGCGATATGGAAGCCGATTCGCTTGTAGGCATAAAGTCATTCCCAATCGTTTTTGGGGAAAAGCGGGCTGTGCAAATCTCGAATTTTGCTTTGTTGTTTTCATTAATAGCTTCCGTTGTCAATTACTTTTTGTCGGATTTGGGATGGGTATTTCTGGCATACCTGATTTTATTTGCATTTTCCGTGACCGTTCTTAATTGCAAGTCAATCAAAAATCATTCAAATTACTATCATGGCATTTTGGATGGCTGCCTTTTTTTGTATGGGTTGCTGATTTGGTCAAGTTTCTATTTTGCAAGGATTTTGGTTTAACTGCACAGGGAAATCAACTTGCAATATTTTTTTTCTTGCGATATTTTTGCTGTTTACATGGAAATGTCTTTAATTTGACATTACAGATTTTCCAGGTTGGTTGTTCCGTAAAAAGGCAATTGACTATGAATTGAGAACATATTAACAACGAGACCCTAAATTCACTTTTATGAAAGCTGCTTCTTACTGTTTTGCCTTTTTACTTTTCATTTCTATTTTATGTGGTACTCCACTTAAAGCCCAAAAAGGACAGTCGCCAGAGTCTTTCTTTGGATTTATTCCTGGTTCTGATGGTAACCTTTTCGATTACAATCAGTTGATTGCTTATTTCAAGCAATTGGATGATGCTTCGCCAAGGCTTCTTTTAAAGGAAATAGGCCTGTCGCCGATGGGCAAAAAAATGTACATACTGTTTGTTTCGTCCCCACAAAACCTCGAGAAACTCGATCGCTACAAAGAGATAAACCGCAAACTTGCCTTAGATTGGAAAATGGAGGATACAGAACGTGATTCACTCGTTAGCGAAGGAAAAGTATTTCTGTTGGCAACTTTGTCGATGCACTCCAACGAGGTTGGCCCTACACAGGCTTCTCCGCAAATTGTATATTCGCTGGCCAACACTCAAGATCCTGAAATGCTGAAATGCCTGGATAATGTTGTTTTTATGATAGTTCCAAACCACAACCCCGACGGTATGCAGATGGTGGTCGAAAATTACCGCAAATATAAAGGCACGCCTTACGAAGGTTGTTCGTTGCCAGGAATTTATCATAAATATGTTGGACACGACAACAACCGCGATTTTGTAACCCTCACACAGCAGGACAACAAAGTAATTGCTGCCATTTATAATAAAGATTGGTTCCCGCAGGTAATGGTCGAAAAACATCAGATGGGATCAAGCGGTGTGCGTTATTTTGTTCCTCCCATGAGCGATCCGATTGCTCAAAATGTGGACGAAGGGATTTGGAACTGGTCGTGGATTTTTGGTTCTGCCATGGCTAAGGATTTGGCGGCAAATGCATGTAGCGGGGTTGCACAGCATTATCTTTTCGACGATTATTGGCCCGGGTCCACTGCCACTGCCGAATGGAAAAACATGATAGGACTTTTAACCGAAGCTGCCAGCGTAAACGGGGCAACACCTTTGTATATCGAAAAAAACGAAATAAAAGTAATTGGCAAAGGTTTGGGCGAAAACAAAAAAGGAATCAACATGCCATTGCCGTGGGAAGGTGGATGGTGGCGGCTTTCCGATATTGTTCGGTACGAGATGTATTCCACATTTTCGCTTTTAAAAACGGCATCGGCCAACAGCAAAGAAATACTTCAATTCAGGAATAAACTGTGCCGCAGACAGGTAGCGAAGGGCAAAACCGAAGCACCAGCTTATTTTGTCCTTCCGGCTCAGCAACACGACAAAGGCGAATTGATAGCTTTGGTGAACCTGCTGGATGAACATGGTGTAAATGTGTTCAAACTTGACTCTGATTTGTTGTGGGGCGATAAAATGCTTCACAGCGGCGATATTGTGGTTCCTTTATCGCAACCTTTCAGGGCGTTTATCAAGGAAGTGATGGAAGCACAAACCTTCCCGGCCAGGCATTATACTCCTGGCGGCGAGTTGATCGATCCTTATGATATTACCAGTTGGGCGCTGCCACTTCACAAAGGCCTACAATCCTTTGATATTCCATTGGTTGTGGAAGAGTTGGAGGAAAAACTTGAAGCTGTTTCAATTCCATATTCGCTTAATAATAACTTCCCTGAACACGAAAACGGATATCTGGTTTTCGATGCCTCGAACAACGAAAGCTATAAAGCATCATTCAAATCCTTGTCGCTTGAATTATCCGTTAAAAGGACCACGACAAATGCAATTCAGAAAGGCAAATCAATCTCAGCAGGAAAATTTATAGTTTCTGGGTTTAATTCAAAAACCATTTTAGCATTGACAGATTCACTCACAATTCCTCCCGATTGGTACGAAAGCAATCCCGATTCGTCGGCACAAGAAGTCAGGATGCCAAGGATAGCCCTTGTCGAAAGCTGGTTCCATGATATGGATGCCGGTTGGACGAGGTATATTTTCGATCAGTACAACATTCCTTTTACGGTGCTGAGGCCGGCCGATTTTGCAAAAAAATCATTTGAATTGAATTTTGATGTGGTTATCTTTCCCGATGAAGATAAAAATGTGTTGATGGAAGGCAAAACCAAAGCTGGCGATGACTATTTCATGGCAAATTATCCGCCAGAATTTACCAAAGGAATGGGAAAGGATGGTTTCCAGAAAGTACTGAAATTTATCAAATCAGGTGGAACTGTGTTGTCGTGGGGCAATTCAACTGCTCTTTTTGAGGGACTTATGACAATAAAACTTAGCGAAACCGAAAATGAAGAGTTCAAATTCCCTTTCAGCAATATTGCCGATAAACTTAAGAAATCAGGTTTGAATTGCCCTGGTTCGTTGCTGAAAGTGAATCTTTTGCCCAAACACCAGTTGACCTTGGGCATGAAAAATGAAACTGGGATTTTAACAACAGCCGATCAGGTTTTTCAAACTTCTCAGCCATCGTTCGAAATGGATCGCAGGGTAATTGCAAGCTATCCCGAAACCCATTGTTTGCTCAGTGGCTATTGCGATAAAGAAGAACTTTTGGGTAATTACGCCGCTATGGTTTGGCTGAAAAAAGGAAAAGGAAACCTCGTTATTTATGGTTTTAGCCCACAATTCAGGGCCTCTACTCCTGGTGTTTATAAATTGCTTTTTAATGGCCTGTTGTTACAACGGCACTAAAACGGAAATTCTGCCAGCCCCGTCGCTCGTGAATGAAAGATTTGAGCCAAGATTCCATGTTCAAAACGTAAAATTTGCTTAAAACCACGTTCTCAATGAACAATCAAGGCTCGGAATCCTTGTTTAGTAAATACGGAAACCTAACCTTAAACTAATTTTTATGAGAAATTCGATTTTCTTCTTACTTGCATTTTTATCCATTGCCGTTTCGGCCCAGGAGAAACACTTGAAAAACATCCAACAGCTTACGTATGGAGGCGATAATGCCGAAGCATATTTCAGTTTCGATGGGAAAAACCTTTCATTTCAATGCAATAATGCAGCCTGGGGTTTAAAATGCGACCAGATTTTCAATCTTGATATTGCCAAAGCTGCTGCTGATACTACTTATCGCCCAACTCTTATCAGCACAGGTTTGGGACGAACTACCTGTTCCTATTTCATGCCTGGAAACAAGCAGATTTTGTATGCTTCCACCCATAAAGGCGCAAAGGAATGTCCGCCAAATCCCGAACCTCGTGCCGACCATAAATATTTGTGGGCAATATATCCTGATTTCGATATTTTTATTGCCGACCTCAATGGAAACATTGTCAAGCAACTTACTAACTTGCCAGGCTACGATGCCGAAGCAACCGTTTCGCCCGATGGGAAAAAAATCGTTTTCACTTCAACCCGCAATGGCGATCTCGATTTATATACTTGTAACATTGACGGAACTAATGTGAAACAAGTTACTGACCAACTTGGTTACGATGGTGGCGCATTTTTTTCGCCCGATAGCAAGAAGTTGGTATTCAGGGCTTCTAGACCAAAAACTGCTGATGAAATCAAGGAATATAAGAATTTATTGGCACAAGGACTTGTGATGCCTACCAATATGGAAATTTGTGTTTGCAATGTTGACGGCAGCGATTTTAAACAAATAACTCAATTAGGTAAAGCCAATTGGGCACCATTTTTCTCTCCTTCGGGCAAGAAAATAATTTTTTCTAGCAACCACCAATCTGCCAAAGGATATGATTTTCACCTTTTTATGGTCAACCTCGATGGTACGGGGATAGAGCAGATTACTTCCGAAAGTTATTTTAATGCTTTCCCAATGTTCTCGCCTGATGGCAAAAAGTTGGTTTGGTCATCAAACAGGAACAACCACGGAACTAAGGACACAAACTTGTTTATTGCCGATTGGGTGGAGTAGTTTTGCTTGGGGTTGATGGGAAATAGATAATGGGAAATAGATAATGGAAAATGGTTGATTGGAAAAAGTTGACTTTTAATGGCTAATTGAGGATAGAAAATTGAAAAACAAAAAATAGACATATTTGAAAGTCAAATAAAATTCGATTTTATTCTTGTGGTTGTGTTTCATACATTTGCATATCAAAAAGCAGTAATCCTGAGAGTAAAACCATGCAAAATAAAATTACCATGCGGCAGGTGCTAAAGTATGTCGGCTATATTATGATTTTAGGTGTAGTTGGGTTCATGATATGGCGTTTCTCATTCCTACTGGTTTGGGTACTTTTTGCAGCCATTATTTCATTTATCGGGCATCCATTGGTACGGTTTTTCGATAGCCTGCACATCAAAAAATGGAGCATGCCACATTTTCTCAGTGCTTTATTCGCCTTGCTTTCAATTGTGCTTGTATTTGTTGGCTTGTTAGCCATTTTTGTTCCTCTTATTGTGCAACAAGCAACTACAATTTCCAAGATTGATGTTGGGCTTTTAGCGCATAACCTACAAGGGCCTTTAGATTGGCTTGGCGACCAACTTCATGCTTATGGCGTAATACCTGCCGAGCAAACCATTCATGAGTTCATTGTGCTCAAAGCGAAATCTGTGGTGAACATCGGTAGTGTTGCGAATGTATTGAACGGCTTCTTCAACACAACCGGATCCTTTTTTGTGGGGATGTTTTCGGTATTTTTCATCGCTTTCTTTTTTATGAAAGACGAAAATATGTTTGAAGATACCATTTTACTTTTTGTTCCCGAAAAAAGCCACCAAGCCAGCCGAAAAGTAATTTCTGATTCTAAAAACTTGTTGATGCGCTATTTCATTGGAGTCATGCTCGAAGTATTGGGTGTAATGTCGATAATTGCCGTTGGGCTTTGGATTTTTGGAGTAGAAAATGCCCTGCTTATAGGTTTCTTTGGCGGCATGATGAATATAATCCCATATTTGGGACCTGTAATCGGTGCCGCGATTGCCCTTACTCTAGGCGTGACTGCAACACTTGCCGCTGGAGCCTACGATGAATTATTATCGGTTTTGGCCAAACTTGGAGGAGTACTTGTGGTTGCTAATTTTATCGACAATAACATTCTTGTGCCAATGATTTACTCAAAAAGCGTGAAGGCACACCCACTCGAAATATTTTTCGTAATTATAATGGGCGGAAGCCTTGCGGGATTGTTGGGAATGCTGCTCGCTATACCTGTTTATACGGTGCTAAGGGTAATTGCGAAGGAATTTTTTCAGCAATTCAGGGTGGTACAAAAACTTACTGCTAATATAGGTTGAAATTGAATAAAAGAAAATTTTTCCATCACAATTTTGAACTCTTAAAGTCTCTCAGCTTAAGCCGGTTAACTAATCTATTATTAGTAGAAGCAAGTTTTCTTCTTAGCTGCATATTCCATAAAGTTATTCTTTTCGGGAAACCTTGGGCAGCATCCATTGAGCCTACAACTTCCTGTAACCTGCGTTGTCCTGAATGTCCGACTGGGACGCAATCCCTTTTGCGCCCAAAAGGGAATTTGGAATTGATTAATTTCAATCAAATTGTTGAAAAACTTTCTCCTAACCTGATTTATCTCACGCTTTATTTTCAGGGCGAACCCTTGCTGAACCCCCATTTTACCGATATGATAAGGTTAGCCCGGAAGCGCCGGATTTTTGTTGCTACTTCCACCAACGGCCATTACCTAAACGACGAAAATGTAAGCCAGATTATTGGCAGCGGCCTTAACCATTTGATTATTTCCATGGATGGGCTTGATCAAGAAACCTACGAGAAATACCGTGTGAAAGGCAATTTGCAAAATGTAGTCGAAGGGATGCAAAGGCTAGTAACAGCCCGGAAGTCTGCAAAATCGAACCTTCCATTTATCGAACTCCAGTTTATTGTTATGCGCCACAACCAGCATCAGATAGCTGAAATGCGTGAGTTTGCCTTAAAGGCAGGAGTTGATAAAGTGGCTTTTAAAACAGCACAAGTTTACAATTTCAATCCTGAGAATTCTATTATTCCAACGCTAGACGAAAAATCACGGTATCGGCAATTGCCCGATGGTTCTTATATTATTGCCAAAAAAATCAAAAACCGATGCCACAGGATTTGGAGTTCGCTTGTGATTACCTGGGATGGCAAAGTTGTACCCTGTTGCTACGATAAAGATGCCGATCACCAAGTTGGAAACCTGTTAATTGAACCTTTGGAAAAACTTTGGAGAAACCAGATCAGTACTGCATTCCGGCAAAAAGTCCTTGCTCAACGTTCCGAAATTGAAATTTGCCGGAATTGTGGGGAGTAAAGACTGATGTAAGATGCAAAAAATATCTCTGGCTAGTTTCGTTTCTGAAATTCAATATACTTGTAGCTAATAAAACGATTTGTTCTGTGAAATCCGTCAGAAAAGGAAAAGCAAACCTTAGTGTTTCATTATTTGCCACTACAAAATAGGCGAAGAGGCGCAAACCTATACAACGCTACAAGCTACTATTTTGATTGAATCCAAAACAAATTTGCTTTGCGGTTGAAGCAGTTTTTACGCTGAGAACCGCAAAGATTTTTCGCTATAGTCAGTAGGTTAGCATTTATTCAAAATGTTTATAAGCTTATCAATAATCTTTGTATTTGATTTACATAATTAATTGGACGCATTTTCCAAACGGAAGCACTAGTTTTTTCAATTACATAACCTGTCAACAATAATACAATCGTGATTCATTTCGCTAAAAGCAACGAAAACGAATTGGCATAAAAAAATCTCGGAAACAAGTATTTGGAGCATCAGAAAGCTGGAATACAATCAGTTGAAAGCAAAAAAAAACCACCTCATCGGTGGCTTTTTTCATATTGCGAAAAGGACTACTTCACAAAATCGACAATAGCTTTAAAGGCTTCTACATTGTTCAGTGCAAGGTCGGCAAGTACTTTGCGATCGAGTTCGATATTCTTGGCGTGTAATTTGCCCATAAAAACCGAATACGACATCCCATACTCACGCGTACCAGCATTGATGCGGGTAATCCATAGGGCGCGAAAATTGCGTTTTTTGGTTTTTCTGTCACGGTAAGCATATTGTCCGCCTTTTTCATAGGCATTTTTAGCTACCGTCCACACATTTTTGCGCCTGCCGAATTGGCCTTTAACCGCTTTCAGGATTTTTTTCCTGCGGGCTCTTGACGCGACTGCATTGACTGATCTTGGCATTTTTTTTGTTTTTTTTACTTCAGCGACCGGCTGTTTAGCAGATTCTTAGGGAGCTGAAAGTAAGGTTAAAAATTAATTGATTTAGCAAGCGAGCATTAACTTAACCGCTTTCACATCTGCCGTATCTACAAGTGTGGTGTAACCGAGGTTACGTTTACGCTTGTTTGATTTTTTTGTCAGGATGTGACTGTGGTAAGCATGCTTCCTTTTCAGCTTGCCCGTGCCAGTGGTCGTGAACCTCTTTTTGGCAGCGGATTTACTCTTCATTTTAGGCATGTTACTTGATTTTATTAATGGTGATTATTGATATTTAGGCTGTTAGGCTTTTAGATATTGGGTGGGCTAATGGGATGTTTGCATTAAACAGATGCTTTCTTTGGTGCGATAATCATTATCATACGTTTTCCTTCAAGCAATGGAAGTTTTTCAACCTTTCCGAATTCCATCAGTTCTTGTGCAAATTTTAAAAGGATAATTTCCCCTTGATCTTTGTACACAATCGAACGGCCACGAAAAAACACCTCTACTTTAACCTTAGCGCCTTCCTGAAGGAAACTGCGTGCATGTTTTAGTTTGAAATTAAAATCATGCTCGTCTGTTTGAGGACCCATTCGGATTTCCTTCACAACAACTTTAGCTGTTTTTGCTTTGATTTCCTTTTGCTTTTTCTTCAGTTCATAAAGAAACTTTTTATAATCCACAATTCGGCAAACTGGTGGATTGGCAGTTGGGGAAATCTCAACAAGATCAAGTTCAAGATTTTCGGCCATTTGAAGAGCTTCTTTAAAATTATAGATGCCTGGTTCAATGTTTTCGCCTACCACCCGAACAACGGGCGATTTGATCTTATCATTAATCTTATGCAGTTCTTCTTTCTCGCGACGTGGAAATCTGCGATCCTGACGGTTACCGCTGCTGCTGCTGTAGTTAGTTGTTGCTATGGTTATAACTCCTTTCTGTAGGTGAATAATTCTGATTTGTTTATTTTGCAATAATACTTCAACACTGTATTATTCAAGTTGTTTTCTGGTTTCTTCGGTAATATGTGCGATAAAATCGTTCAAACTAAATGTACCAAGGTCACCTTGCCCATGCTTACGAATTGAAACCGAGCCATCTGCTTCTTCTTTTTCTCCTACAATAATCATGTAGGGGATTTTCATTAATTCGGCATCCCTAATTTTCTTCCCTGTCTTTTCACTGCGTTCGTCAACGAGGGCGCGAATTTCGGAATTATCCAGCACCTGTGCAACTTTTTTTGCATAATCAACATATTTCTCGCTGATCGGCAAAATTATAACCTGATCGGGGGTAAGCCATAACGGGAAATTTCCGGCGGTATGCTCCAAAAGTACGGCAACAAAACGCTCCATGGAACCAAATGGGGCACGGTGAATCATAACCGGACGGTATTTCTGGTTATCGCTGCCTGTATATTCCAGTTCAAAACGCTCTGGCAGATTATAATCAACCTGAATAGTTCCAAGTTGCCATTTCCGACCGAGGGCATCTTTTACCATAAAGTCGAGTTTTGGGCCGTAAAAGGCAGCCTCGCCAAGTTCAACTGTAGTTTTCAAGCCCTTTTCGGCGGCAGCTTCAATAATAGCACTTTCGGCTTTTTCCCAATTCTCATCGCTGCCAATATATTTCTCCTTGTTATTAGGGTCGCGCAATGAAATTTGTGCAGTATAATCTTTGAAGTCGAGGATGCGGAAAATATGCAAAACAATGTCTATTACTGCCATAAACTCGACTTTCAATTGGTCGGGGCGGCAGAATAAATGCGCATCGTCCTGTGTAAACCCACGAACTCTTGTAAGCCCATGAAGTTCACCACTTTGCTCGTAACGGTAAACGGTTCCGAACTCAGCAAACCTGATTGGCAAATCTTTGTATGACCGCGGTTTCGCATTATATATTTCGCAGTGGTGAGGGCAATTCATTGGCTTTAGCAGGAACTGTTCGCCTTCTATTGGCGTATTTATTGGCTGAAATGAATCCTTGCCGTATTTTTGAAAATGCCCACTGGTTTTGTAAAGCTCAACATTTCCAATGTGAGGTGTAATTACTGGCAAATATCCAGCTTTGCGTTGAAGACCTTTAAGAAAACTTTCGAGCCTTTCGCGCAATTGTGCTCCCTTAGGCAACCATAATGGCAAGCCCTGGCCAACTCTTTGCGAGAATGTGAACAATTCCAGTTCCTTGCCTAATTTACGGTGGTCCCGTTTCTTGGCTTCTTCTAATAACACAAGGTATTCTTCCAGTTCCTTTTGTTTCGGAAAAGTAATGCCATAGATGCGGGTAAGCATCTTACGCTTTTCGTCGCCACGCCAATATGCACCTGCAATTTTCAGCAATTTTACAGCTTTAATCGGTGAAGTATCAGGCAAATGTGGGCCACGGCACAAGTCGGTGAATTGCCCTGTTTCGTAAAACGTAATTTCCCCGTCCTGCAAATCGGTTATCAACTCAACCTTGTATTCGTCATTCTTGTTGGTAAAATAAGTTATAGCTTCTGGTTTTGAAACCGAACGGCGTACATATTGCTGCTTTTGACGGGCGAGTTCAAGCATTTTGGCTTCGATGCGCTGCAAATCCTCAAGAGAAATCTGATAAGCCCCAAAATCCATATCGTAATAAAACCCATTTTCTATATCGGGGCCAATACCGAATTTTACGCCCGGGAAAAGCAGTTCGATAGCTTCGGCCATCAAGTGGGCAGATGAATGCCACATAGCGGATTTGCCTTCAGGATCGTTCCAAGTTAGCAGTTGTAAACGTACATCTTTGGTGAGCGGACGTGTGGAATCCCATACTTCGCCATCAACCTTGGCGGCTAAAACATTGCGGGCCAAACCTTCGCTTATGCTTTGGGCAACCTGCATTGCCGTAGTGCCAGGAGCAAATTGCTTAACTGAATTATCGGGTAATGTAATGTTTATCATTTGATTACTTATGTTCAAAAATAAGTTTGCAAAGGTAATGAAATTACAGATAAGTACCACATCTGGTAGCAGATGTTTTTTCGGTTGATTTGTATTATAAAATGTCTGTTTTTGAGGCTTTGCAAATCAACTATTGATTAATTTTGCTATTTGAGAAGCGAAATCAAGAATTTATCAATTATGAAACATTTTTTTTGTAGTTTGGCTGCATATATCTATTTTTCAATCCTTAATCAAAACTGTAAATGACATATCCTAATTTACTGTCGTTTGTGCAATCGCTCGAACAAGCAGATGAGTTAATAACAATAAAAGAACGCGTTTCGCCCCATCTCCAGATTACTGAAATTACGGATCGTTTCAGCAAACACGATGGGAAAGCCTTGCTTTTCGAAAACAACGGTACCCAATTTCCGCTATTGATTAACTCGATGGGCAGCGAAAAACGAATGTGTATGGCCCTTGGCGTTAAAAATTTGGATGATGTAGCAAAACAAATAGAAGAATTAATTGCTGGGTTGATGACACC
Organism: uncultured Bacteroidales bacterium; assembly: GCA_903878265.1. Lineage (GTDB taxonomy): Bacteria > Bacteroidota > Bacteroidia > Bacteroidales > UBA4417 > UBA4417. The sequence continues at coordinate 20,249 of CAIRHD010000028.1, forward strand.
TCGTGATACTTTTTTCAGCAAACTTTCGCTTTTGCCAACCTTAGCCGAAGTGGCCGCATACATGCCGGGACATAAAAAAGGGATAGGTGCTTGCCAGGAAATAGTCATGGAAAAACCCGATCTTACTAAATTGCCCATTCTCACTTGCTGGCCACACGATGGCGGTCCTTTCATTACTTTGCCTGTTGTTCACACGCGGCATCCTGAAACTGGTGTCCGAAATGTAGGCATGTACCGGATGCAGGTTTTTGGCCCAGATAAAACGGGAATGCATTGGCACCTGCACAAAAATTCGGCAGCCCATTACCGCGAATATAAACGTCTTGGATTAAAAATGCCTGTTGCCGTAGCTTTGGGCGGCGATCCGGTTTATACCTATTCCGCCACAGCTCCACTGCCCGAAAACATTGACGAGTACATGCTTGCAGGTTTTTTGCGCAAAAAGAAAGTCGAACTTGTTAAATGTCTTACATCAGATTTAGAAGTTCCTTCAGATGCCGATTTTATTATTGAAGGCTATGTTGACCCCGCTGAAGAACTCATTCTCGAAGGTCCGTTCGGCGACCACACCGGGTTTTATTCCTTAGCCGATTTCTATCCCGTTTTCCATGTAACCTGCATAACCCATCGTAAAAATGCAATTTATCCAACTACCATTGTAGGCATTCCGCCACAAGAGGACAAGTGGTTAGGCAAAGCAACAGAACGGATTTTCCTGCCGCTTATAAAACTGAGCATGTTGCCCGAAATTATTGATATGGTAATGCCGGACGAAGGTGTTTTCCACAACATTGTATTGGCAAAAATAAAAAAAACATATCCAGGCCAAGCGCAAAAAGTAATGAATTCGTTTTGGGGAGCGGGCCAAATGATGTTTAACAAAATACTGGTTGTTACCGATGCCGATATTGATTTAAACGACAGCAAAGCAGTTTCGGCATTAATCTGCGCACAGGTTCATCCAATTGATGATGTTCTGTTTAACAGAGGTCCAGTTGATGTTCTGGACCATTCGAGCAAACGTTTTGCATTGGGAAGCAAACTGGGCATTGATGCAACTATAAAACTGCCGGGCGAAACATCATTTTTACATGAATCAAATCCAAATATTGAAGAAATCAGCCGTAAACTAAGCGGGTATTTGTGCAACTTCAGCCTAATTTTACAAAAATTCCCCGTATTAATCATAGGTCTTGATAAATCAAAAACAAATCTTCGCACAAACCACCAGCAACTATTTGATAGTAAGGCACTAACTGGTATAAATTGGGTTGTGTATGTTGATGAAGAAGTTGTAAACATAAGGATTTCCGACATTGTTTGGCTTGTTGCGAATAACATTGATCCCTTGCGCGATTGTTTCTATGCATTAAACGAAAATGGACAACAAACCGGCCCGATGGCTATTGATGGGTCCAGGAAATCACTTGAATACGACAGTTTTAAACGGCAGTGGCCAAATGTACTGGTTATGGACGATGCCACTATAAATCAGGTAGATGCAATGTGGGGCAAATTAGGGCTTGGTGAAATGCTTGAATCACCATCTTTGAATTATAAAGGATTGGTAAAAAACGAAGGTGCTATTGCGGAAGGATAGTAGGCACTATGGATAGATTGAATACTTTAGCCTTACAAATTCAAGTGATTGCTTTCCTTCTGTTGTGGAACAAAAATTCAGCAGCCAACTAATTCTAAATCAATTTATAACACAACTTGATTTATAGCATTAATCATTTTACAAAAAGGAAATTTCCGCCCGGCTTGGTAGTTGATTTATAATAATTACCTTTGCGCCATATTTAACCTTAACCAACATAAATTCAAGAATTTTTATGCTTAAAGAGATCCTTAAAGATTTGACCTCAGCCAAAGCTATCGAGCTGGAAGACAAGTATGGTGCGCACAATTACCACCCTTTGCCAGTGGTTTTGGCCAAAGGCGAAGGTGCTTTGGTTTGGGATGTTGAAGGCAAGCAATACTTCGATTTCCTGTCAGCTTATTCAGCGGTTAACCAAGGGCACTGCCACCCAAAAATTGTTGGTGCAATGATTGAGCAAGCCCAAACACTCACGCTTACGTCTAGGGCTTTTTACAATAATATCCTTGGCGTTTACGAAAAATATATCACCGAATATTTTGGCTACGATAAAGTTTTGCCAATGAATTCGGGTGCCGAAGCCGATGAAACAGCTTTAAAACTTTGCCGCAAATGGGCATATAAAGTAAAAGGGATACAAGATGGAAAAGCCAAGATCATTGTTTGTGAAGGCAACTTCCACGGGCGTACAATTACCATTATTTCTATGTCAACCGATCCGGATTCGTACAGTGGTTTTGGTCCATTTACTCCAGGGTTTATCACAATTCCTTACAACGACCTTGCCGCACTCGAAAATGCACTTGCCGATACCGATGTTGCTGGTTTCTTGGTCGAACCTATTCAGGGTGAGGCTGGAGTTTTTGTGCCAGATGCCGGTTATTTGGCAAAAGCGTATGAAATGTGCAAGAAAAACAATGTTCTTTTCATAGCTGACGAGGTTCAGACTGGCATAGCCCGTACTGGAAAACTTTTGGCTTGCGACTACGAAAATGTTCGTCCTGACATACTTATTTTAGGAAAAGCACTTTCTGGTGGGGCGATGCCTGTATCGGCAGTTTTGGCCGACAACGAAATTATGCTTACCATAAAACCAGGCGAACATGGATCCACATTTGGTGGAAACCCGATTGCTGCCCGCGTTGCTATTGCAGCTTTGGAAGTGGTAAAAGAAGAAAACCTTGCTGAAAAAGCTGAATACCTTGGCAAAATTTTCCGTGAAGAACTTGGTGGCATGAAAAGTGAAATGATAGAGCTGGTTCGTGGTAAAGGATTGCTCAATGCAATTGTTATCCGGCCTAAAAACGGTTTTGAAGCTTGGGATGTTTGCGTTAAAATGAAAGATATGGGACTTTTGGCAAAACCAACCCATGGAAATATTATCAGGTTTGCGCCCCCTTTGGTGATAAGCGAACAACAATTACGCGAAGCAATAGTGATAATTAAAGAAGCTATTCTTTCGTTTGAATAAAAAGCAATAAGTTCATTAAAAACAGAAAAGCCCGGAAAGAGAATCCTTTCCAGGCTTTTTCATGTTTAGAAACTAAAATTTCTCTATTTACTATTTCCCAATAACTATTTCCCAATAACTATTCTCCAATAACTATTTTCCAATAACTATTACTTTACGCTTTCGAACCGTTTCTGCACATAATCCCAATTGACCACATTCCAAAATGTTGAAATATAATCGGCTCGTTTGTTCTGATATTTCAAGTAGTAAGCATGTTCCCAAACGTCGAGGCAAAAAACAGGCGTTCCTCGCTTCTCTTCTGTATTCATCAATGGATTGTCCTGATTAGCTGTAGAAGTGATAAAAAGTTTTCCATCGCTTCCCTTAACAAGCCAAACCCAACCTGATCCAAAGCGTTTAACACCTGCTTCAGCAAACTGTTTTTTGAAATTATCGAAGGAGCCAAAAGCTGAATTAATGGCTTCTGCTAATTTCCCTGATGGAATACTGCCACCATTGGGTTTCATGCAATTCCAAAACATTTCGTGATTCCAGTACCCACCGGAATTGTTTTTAACAGCGGGCGATACCGAACCAATGTTGCCAAAAATGGCTTCCACAGGTGTTTTTTCAAGTTCTGTGCCTTTGATCGCGGCCAGGAAATTATTGTAATATGCACGGTGATGCCGGTCGTAATGGATTTCCATGGTCATTTTGTCGATGTATGGTTCTAACGCATCATAAGCATAAGGCAAAGGTGCAAATTTGTGAAAAGGTTCCTGTTGAGCCTTAAGTGCTAATGGTATTGCTAAAAGTGCAATTAAACCTACAAGTATTGTCTTCATGTTTTGAGTCTTATTTAACAATTGAATCGTACCGAGATTGTATTACTTCCCAATTCACAACATTCCAGAAAGCTGAAATGTAATCGGGACGGCGGTTTTGGAACTTCAAGTAATATGCATGTTCCCAAACATCAAGGCCGAGAATTGGGATTGCAGGGCAATCGGCAGTATCCATCAATGGATTATCCTGATTGGCACTGGAACAAACACATAAACTATTATCGGCTTTTACCGATAGCCAAGCCCAACCACTTCCAAAACGGTTTGCAGCTGCATCGTTAAATTTGGCTTTGAATTCCTCGAAAGAGCCATATTGTGCGTTTATGGCATGGGCCAGTTTTCCGGTTGGGACGCCTCCGCCGTTTGGCGACATGCTTTCCCAGAAAAATGTATGGTTGTATAAGCCGCCTCCATGGTTGCGGACAGGCATTGGCAATTTGCTCACTTGTGTGAATATTTCTTCGAGTGGTTTTCCGTTCAGTTCAGTCGTAGCAATAGCAGCAACAAACTTGTCGTAATAGGTTTTGTGGTGTTTTGAGTAATGGAGCTCCATGGTCATAGCGTCGATATGGGGTTCCAATGCATTGTATGCGTAAGGCAATTCAGGGAATTTATATTCCATTTTCTTGATTAGGTTAGAAGGTTTATATCATTATTTAGATTCGATATAAATAACAAGGTTTGATACAGATGGTTCAATAATTATTCTGTGATTTAACATTTATGGGGAAAATGTTTTTTGTACCGAGTTGGATAGAGTCTTTAGAGATTGAATTTCTGTTTTGTCGCTCATTAGGATAGAGTCCACTCCGAAAAATTATTTTTGCCACAAAGGCACAAAACCTATAAGTTTACTCACGATTGCTTGTTTTTTTTGAGTTCGTGATATCGCTTCGCTAAGTTCACTAAATTTACAATACTGATTAACAGTGCTTTGTGAATCTTCGTATGTTTAGTGCCTTAGTGGTTTTCTTATTTTTAGGGTTATCGGAGTGGACTCACTGTTCTTTGGATTTTGGTATTTCGGCAACACCTGACAGGTATTTTTCTAAAACTTTAACCAAATCTTTTTGAACAATGGGTTTTGTCAGAAAGCTGTCCATCCCCACATTCATGCACTTTTCCTCTTCGCCTTTTATGGATCCTGCAGTTAAAGCTACAATAGGGATATGGCCGCTTTTACCTCTTTCGTAGCTCCTGATTTCCAATGTTGCCTCAATGCCATCCATCAAGGGCATTTGTATATCCATAAAAATGAGAGTTGGTTTTCCAACAATATACAAGTCCAAAACCTCTTGTCCATTTGTAGCCTCTAAAATTTCGACGTTTGGAACCATTTGCTTTATAAGGGTAGTAATCAGGATCATGTTCAGCCTAACGTCCTCGGCAACAAGTATAACCGGTTTGGCTTTAAAGGTTTTTTCGATAGTAGCCGGGGCTGTTTCTTGTGGTTTCTTATCAGTATGTTGAAAGTCAGGATGTTTACTGATATTTTTCAAGTAATGGAACAGTTCCTGCGATTTAATGGGTTTGGTGAGGTTAAAGCGAACGCCGAGTTTTTTGCATTCCTCGTATATTTCCATATCATCCGATGAACTATGCAACAAAATGACAGGAAGCACTTGGGGCGAAAGATGCAACTTTTCGCGGATCATTTTTATCGTGTCGATTCCATTGAGAAATGGCATGTGGTAGTCGATAATAATCAGGTCGAATGGTTTTGAATGAGAAATAAGTTTAATTGCCGACAGCCCATTATCGATGCCGCTATATTCGATGCCCCAATTGTTAAAAGTATGTTCCAGAATTAGGCGGTTGTTATCGTTATCGTCAATTACCAAAACGCGTTTCAACTCGATTTCGGAGTTGTTGGAATCAAGTTTTTCACCTATTTCAAATTCTGTTTCCACTGTAAAGAAGAAATTGGATCCTTTGCCTTGTGAACTTATGATTTGTATTTCGCCACCCATTTTTTGAGCAAGCATATTCGAAATTGTAAGCCCAAGCCCTGTGCCTCCAAATTTGCGGGTGGTAGTCGTATCGGCTTGCGTAAAGGCTTTGAACAGCTTGTTCTGTTGGTCATCACTAATGCCAATACCTGTGTCGCGCACCGAAAACCTGAACTGACCTGTGGATGCATTTTTTTGTACAAAAGTCAGCTTTATCTCCACTTCGCCAGCTTCGGTAAACTTGATCGCATTTCCCAACAAGTTTACGAGAATTTGTTTTAACCTTACCGGGTCAACAACAGCAAAACGCGGAATGTTTGGGTTGATATTCAACAAAAGTTCAAGCCCTTTTTTTGCTGCGTGGTATTTAATAATGTCCGATGCTTGCTCAACCAGTTCAATAATATCGGTTTTAATGAGGTCAAGCTCCATTTTACCAGCTTCTATTTTCGAGAAATCAAGTATGTCGTTTATAATGCCAAGCAAAGAAATACCTGAAATATTGGCATTTTCGGCATATTGGAGCTGGGTTTTGTTCAAAGCAGTTTTGAGCAACAAATCGGTGAATCCAATCACGCCGTTCAGTGGAGTGCGGATTTCATGGCTCATATTGGCGAGGAATTCGCTTTTGGCCTTGCTTGCATTGTCGGCGTTCAACTTCTCGGCAATGAGGTTTTTTTCTAACGTAGCCCTATGCCTCACATTTACAAGCATTTCGGAAAAAACTGAAAGCAGTATTTCTTCAGCTTCAGAATAAGTATGAAGGCTATTAACAGAATCAAAACCCACAAAACCTGTGCATTTCCCATCGTTCATCATTGGGATGGCAATCAGGCTTTTAACTTCGTGGCCCAACAAAATATTCTTTAAGAAGTCGTCAAAAGGCAAATTTAAAGTATCGTGGATGATGATTGAAAGGCCTTTGGAATGCGATTCGGCCCATTTGGGCATTTTAAGCAGCGAAATGTTTTGCAATTCATTTTTATAGGATGAAATTCCATCGCCAGTCCATTCGTGTGTGTTGTTGGCCACCTGATTTGCCCAGTCGTAGCTGAAAACATAAGCCCTGTCGGCTTCAACAAAGAGAGCGAGTTCCCTTAACGAAGTCATTATTTCAGATTCGATTTGGGCAACCGGCATATTAATATATTTGGATGAAATATCCATCAATATTTTTTGTAGGCTGGCTTGTTTTTTCAGGTCTTGTTCGGCTTGTTTCTGATGGGTGATATCACGATAGTGCCACAGGTTTTCAAATTCTTTGTCGGCAGTAAGTATAGGCACAAAGTCTCTCTGAAAAACGCGGCCATCAGTCAATTGCAACTCTTCGTTCAAGACAGGTTTTTTTTCTGCCAAAATTTGTCCAATCCGTTCAATAAACAATTCAGGGTGAATAAACAATAGTTTTGCTCCTTCCAAGGCTTCCTTACAGTCGTAACCCACAAGGGTTTCAGGAGTCTGGTCAATTCCGAAGAGTTCACAAAACTTGAGGTTGGTTTGTTGTATTTTCCGTTGGGGTGTTTCCAGAAGTATGCCACTCGGCAGGTTTGCTATCAGTGTGGTCAGTCGGCTTGTCAAGTCGCGTGTTCTGTCTTCTGCCCGTTTACGTTCGGTAATATCCTCTTTCACAGCAAGATAATGGTGTACCTTACCCGAGATGTCAACAATAGGCGATATGGAAGCAAATTCCCAGAAAAACTCACCATTTTTCCTTTTATTATGAAGTTCGCCAGTCCATTGGTTTCCATTTCGAATTGCATCCCAAAGGGCACTGTAGGTTTCGGGCGGCTGGGTGCCCGATTTTAAAACATTTGGGTTCCTCCCAATTGCTTCCTCCGACGAATAACCAGTAACTTGCGTGAATTTAGGGTTCACATATTCAATTGCCCCAGCAGTGTCGGTAATAACGATACTGACAGGGCTTTGTGCAATCGACTTGCTTAACAATGCAATTTCATCTTCATCTTTTTTCCTTCGCAAGGCAATGCAAATTTGGTTGGATACAAATTCCAGTAGCTCCAAATCGCTTTCGTTATAAGCATTTTGGTCGTGGTAGCTTTGCACCACAAATGCCCCAATGGCATTTCCATCCGACCGCAGCGGAACTCCCAACCAACATAATGAATGGCCGCCCAAACGTTGTACTTTGCCTTCAAGTTCTAACTTTGCAACATCTTTTTGATGTAGCAACAAAGCACGGTTTTCGTGTACCACAAGTCCTGTAAGCGACTTATTTGCCGGCCATTCCTTTATTTCGTCAAACTCATCTTTAAAAAAGGGCGAACTAAGCGTATCTTTCTTTGGGTCGTAAAGTGCGACGAAAAAATTGGATGCGTCAATATATTTGTTCAGTTCAACACGGATAAGCTCGATAAATTCGCCCATATCCTTGGTGGCAGTAACAGCGGTGGCGATATTGAACTGGATTTTGTTTATTTGATCGGTTTTCTTCCGTTCCGAAATATCCCTGAGCGAGCCTTCGACCCCAACGACCTGGTTATCTTTACCAAACATCAAATGGCAATTTACCGAGGTGTAAACCAGCCTTTCATCCTTTGTCCTCAGCCGCACCTCAAAATCGACAACTTCCTTTTTCTGCATCAATGCTTCCATTAGTTTGATGCGATCGTTGGGGTCGTTATAGAATTTAGAAATCTGGGTTCCAACAATTTCGTCTACCGAATAACCGGAATACCTGCCAATAGAAGGGCTTATTTCAGTAACTAGGCCCGAAATATCGGTTTGATAGAAAACATCCTGTACATTTTCGAAAATTGTACGGTATTTTAACTCGTTTTTGACAAGGCTTTCTTCGGTATTTACATTATTTATTTTTGCCGCCACTATTTCGGCAACGGCTGTAAGAAATTCAACTTCCTCTTCTTGATGCTGATGCCCGACCGGCAGATAGACAACAATTACGCCGAGAGTCTTGTTTTGCGATACAATCGGGATGTTATAATGCCCGTGTTCCGTAATGCCTTCGTACATTATTTCATGGTTGTGGTCGAGGTTCGAAGCATGTTGGGGTTTGCGGGTCAAAGCGGCTTTGCCACACAAACATTTGCCAAAAGGCACCAGGTTGCAGTCTTTTTGTATTTCGGGAGATAGGTTTTTATGGGCTTTAAGTTGGAGAACCTTATCATCAGCAAGTGTAAAGACACCTATTCTGGGCAAAATATTGAGAAATGGGATACGCAGGAGGATGTCGAGCATTTTTTGCAGAAAAACATCAAGTTGCTTTATTTGCGTACTTGCTTCGAACAATTTATTGATTGCTTTTTGCTTTATAAGTGCCAGTTGCAGTGTTTCTTCCGCCATTTTATGGTCGGTAATTTCCCTTTCGATGGCTATAAATTTTCCCACCGTTCCGTCATCACCTACAATTGGATCAATTTTCAGATCCAGCCAATACGATTTTCCTGATTTGGCATAATTTAGTATTTCGACGTGTACTGAGCGGTAATTGGCAATTGCATCGGCTAATTGTTGCCGTGTAGAAGGATCAGTATCTTTGCCTTGTAAAAAGGTCCCGGGTTTTTTCCCTTTTATTTCTTCCAACGAATAACCGGTCAGTATTTCAAAAGCATCGTTTACCCACGATATTTTTCCCATGCTATCGGTGATTACAACCACATCAGTGGTTTTTGAAGCAACCAATGCCAATTCCTGCAAGTCTTCTTTTAACTTTTTAAGGTCGTGTATATCGAAAAGGATAAGTGTGTAACCGTCATTCCCTAATGAAGAAAATATGACCTTGTACCATCTTTTTGCTGACGGAGAAAACCATTCCATGCAGCTTTCGGTAAAAGCTTGTCCTTCGTTGTTTTTTTCGAGGCACGAATCAATACAGAATATGTTAATTGAGGATAAAACATCGGAAGATTTACAATTCGGGATATCAATCGATTGCAGACCAGTTATCCTTTCGAATTCTGCATTGACTTCTATAAAAGTGAAATCGTCAGACCTGCCATCGGGTTTGGGCACAATTTGAAGTAATGCATAGCCAAAAGGTGCAGATTGAAAACTCTTTTGCGGATTTGTATCGGTCATTTTCCCGGCGAATAAAAGTAGGGTGAATTTTGGGTTAAAGGTAGCTTTTTCAAAAATAGTTAATAATACTGTAGATGTGGTTGCAAATGCATCAAATGTTGATATTGTTTCTAATTTTTGTTCTTTTCTCCTTTCTCACCTCTCACAATTACCCCGCCAAACCATCAGCCAATAAATCAATGATATGTATAGTTTTTATGGGCAGTTTATGTTTGTCGATATAGCCTTGTTGGTGCATAAGGCACGACGAATCGGTGCTAACAATATATTCGGCACCGGTTTCGAGGGCATGAAGCACTTTTTGTTCGGCCATGGCTGTCGAAATCGGTTCGTGTTTTACCGAAAATGTGCCACCGAAGCCGCAACAGGTATGGGTTTCTTTCATTTCGCGAAGTTCGAGGCCATGTACGTTTTTCAGCAATTCGCGGGGTTGGTCGGCAAGTTTGTATTCGCGCAAAGCAGCACACGAATCGTGGTAAGTTACCACATGCTCGAAGGTAGCACCCACATCGGTTACCTTCAATACATTGACCAAAAAATCGGTAAACTCGTAAAAGTTCTTTTTTAATTGGTGGTATTCGATATGCAAGGCTGAATTGTAAAACATCTCGTCGTAATAATTCCGCACAAAACCTGCACACGATGCCGATGGCCCAACAATGTAGCGGTTATGAGGGAAATCGCGGATAAATTTTTCGCCGATGCTTTTGGCTTCTTCCCAAAAACCGCTGTTGAAAGCCATTTGGCCACAGCAAGTCTGTTTGTTGTTATAATGGACTTCGACCCCAAGTTTTTCGAGTATTTTGACCATATTAAAACCTGTTTCGGGATAAATCTGGTCAATGAAGCAAGGGATAAAAATATCAACAGTCATGGATGCTTTTTATTAAGTTACGATGGCAAAAATATCAAAAAAAATGCCGCTGGAAGCTACAAAGTTATTAACCGAGTTTTTGGAGGTGGGATATTGGATGTTAGATGTTGGATGTGCAATGTGAGTTTGATTTCCTCTTTTTACTTTCCCTTATTCGATGATAAAACCTGCTTTTTGCATATCTTCCCAAAAATCCGGATACGATTTCTTGACCACCTCGGGTTCATTAAAACAAATTTTATGGTGTAGCAAGGCTAAAGGCGCAAAGGACATTGCCATGCGATGGTCGTCGTAACATTTTACTTCTTGCGTTACTTCATTTTGATAGCCAGATGGAATTGTGTCAGTAAGATGTATTTGATCACCAACCACATTAACTCCATAACCTAAATTGCCAAGTTCGTTCTGTAAGGCTGCAATACGATCGGTTTCCTTTATGCGCAAGGTTTTAAGGCCTGTAAAACAGCCATTTATACCCAAAGCTGCGCAGGTTACAATAACCGCTTGGGCCAGATCGGGGCAATTGGTGAAATCAAAATTGAATTCTTCAACTCTCGGCAATCCTGATTTTGTTATCAGCAAACCTTCGGCAACAAAAACTGATCTTATACCTAAATGCTCATAAATAGAAGGCAAAACCGAATCGCCCTGAACACTTTCTGCTTTTAAGCCTTTAAGTAAAATTTGTGCTTCAGGTGCTAATGCAGCAATCTCGAACCAAAAAGCTGCCGCACTCCAGTCCGGTTCGAGTAGTGAAGAAAAATCATTTTTGTTGTAGTTTCCTTCATTAATATTCAACTCATTTCCATTGAAACTGACATTTGCACCGGATTTTTGAATCAATGCCTTGGTCATGTCAATATAGGATTGAGATATTATATCTCCTTGTAAACCAATTGAAAGTCCACCTTTTAAATAAGGTCCAATCATCATTAATGCACTGATAAACTGACTGCTGATTCCCGCATTTAGGCTAATGTTCCCACCTCTCAGGTTTCTGTTTCCACTGATGAAAACTGGTGGAAAACCATCGTTCTTGAGAAATCTTATATCGGCACCAAGTTGTTGCAATGCATCGGTAAGTGGTTTAACAGGTCGCTGTTTCATGCGTTCGGAACCCGTTAACAGCCATTTTCCAGGTGTAACAGCAAGCAATGCCAACAGAAATCTCATTACTGTTCCGGCATTGCCAACATTTATTTCGGCAACAGATTCATGGTTGAGGTTTTTTCCAATTTCCAACAACGAATTTTGCATTGCCAAAACATCAGACGCATCAGAAATCAAATCCGTAATGGCAGCACCATCTGAAAGATGGTTAATGACCAACCTCCGGTTAAGGATGCTTTTGCTTTGAGGCAAAGTAATTTGGCAATGTATGTTTTCTTTTGGATTGGTGATGCAGTGCATGAAGTTTTGGCTGTTAGGCTGTTGGGGGATTAGGCTGTTAGATGACTTTCCATATATCCATATAATATTTCAAGCTTTTGCGAATCAGGTTTTCGCCCGGAAATTTGTCCCAGACAGGGTTGCCAACATTGTTGATCAGCGAAAAATTCAATTGGGTGTTGTCGGTGTTTTTTTTGTCGTGGAACATCAATGCAAGCAATTCGTCAACCGTGCCCGCTGCGATAGTATAATGCTTAAAATGCAACTTCACATGGGCAGATATTTTTGCCAAATTATTTCTATCTAAACCAAACATCTTAGAAGAAATATAGCTTTCGCAAATCAAACCAATAGCCACAGCTTCGCCATGTGAAAGTGGATCTGTATCGTTTTTCTGCGAAAATGCTTCTATTGCATGCCCAATTGTATGCCCAAAATTCAATACTTTGCGGATGCCGCCTTCAGATGGATCCTGCTCCACCACTTCAATTTTTACCGCTGCCGATCGTAAGATAGCCGTTTCGATACAGGCGTTCATCGGAGAATTAAGCCCCAATAAATCAGCGAAATGATCTTGGGAATCAGTCAGTGCATGTTTAAGCATTTCGGCATATCCCGAAAGCTTTTGTCTTTCTGGCAGGGTTTCAAGGAATTCGGTAAACACAAAAACACTTTTGGGCTGTGCAAACACACCAACCTGGTTTTTCAGCGAATCGAGGTTAATCCCGGTTTTTCCACCTATTGCAGCGTCAACCATAGCTAAAACTGTGGTTGGGATGTGTACAAAATCCATCCCTCGTTTGAAGGTAGCAGCGGCAAAACCACCAATATCGGTTATAACCCCACCACCCAAACAAAGAAGCAGCGAACTGCGCATTGCCTTGCCAACAGTGAGCATCTGCCAAATTTTTTCGATGCTTGCGACAGTCTTGTTGGCTTCGCCACTTGGGATGTTGATAATGCATGCTTCGGTAATGCAAGCGCATTTCTCCAGTAAAACCGGAAGGCAATATTTAAAAGTGTTTTCGTCAACCAGAATGTAAATTCCCGATGGGTTGTAATCCGAGATTATTTCCTGCAACCGCAACCAGCCTTTTTTACCCGAATATAATGATTTTGATAGCTCCATGTGGGCAAAGGTAAGAATTTTACGAAAAGAAGCGGATAATACGCCATCAAAGCACCTGCTTTGAGGTAGAAAATACTTTTTAAATTGAACTCAAAAATCAATTTGATACTATTTTACGGTACAAAATATATTCCCCATTTATACGTGTGTAGGAAAGTACTATATCTTTGCTGATATATGGAAGTCAGGCAGGTTTTACATGGCAGCCAATAATTAGAGTTTGTTTTTATCTTGGATTTTCCAAAAATGAACGAATTAAGAATCAAGATTTACGATTTTTTTTCAGCGGGTTATGTGTCAATTGTCAATTGTAAATAAAAATAAAACTTGCATTCTGGACAGACTCTAATTTGTAATTCGATACTTTAATGAACAGGGCATTCTTTAAATTTTATGTAGATTCAACAAGATATAATTTGTCATTTTCGGTATTGGTGTTTTTGATGGTTAACCCTTTAGCTGGCCTAATATCATTACCAACATTTGGCTTAGCGGTCGGACTGCTTTGCTTTCAGCAATTTCAGGGGAACCAATACTATTTCTATTACAATGTTGGGCTAACGAAACAAAAGTTGATCGTCAATTCGTTGATCATCAATTTAATTATATCAACTCTTTTGTTACCAATACTCCAATAGATGAGCGAACTTGTAATACATAAACTATCCAAAAAGTACAAACAGCGGATAGTACTGTCTAATATTTCGTTCAGTATAAAAACCGGAGAGATTTTAGGGATGTTTGGGCGCAATGGCTGCGGGAAATCTACATTGTTAAAAATCCTGTTTGGTGTTTTGCCTTCCGATTATCAAGAAATAGTACTTGATAACGAATGTTTTAAGCCTTCGGGCAATATTAAATCGATGATCATTTCGTATTTGCCACAAGATGGTTTTCTGCCTAACAACTTAACGGTTAGGGAGGTAATCCCAATGTATTACGCGGATGGAAAAGCTCAGGATAAAATTTTTTACGACCCGAGGATTGCCCGATTTGAGCGACAAAAAATTGGAGCCTTGTCGATGGGCGAAAGAAGGTACTTCGAGATTGTTTTGGTTTCGAGGTTACCACATAAATTTTTAATGCTCGACGAACCCTTTTCCATGATAGAACCTTTATGTCAGGAAGCAATAAAGGAACTCCTGGTTGAATTAAAGAAAGAAAAAGGCATACTGATCACAGACCATTATTATCGTAATGTTCTTTCGGTTTCGGATAGAAAAATGATTATAAAGGATGGCCGAGCGATTGAAATCGAGAATGAAAATGATTTGATTGAGAATGGATATTTATCAGAACCAAGAATATAAATAGTCTGCTTAACTCATAGCCTGTGACCTCAGTCCCGCACCCCAAAGCTGAACCTTAACCTTTAACATTCAC
>CAIRHD010000029.1 GCA_903878265.1 uncultured Bacteroidales bacterium
AAGAGGTTCGGATACGAAAGGTAAGATTAATGTAAAATACGATGGCTATGTTAGTGTGCAGAATGTAAGGCCGCATTTTACGGTTTTTTCGCCCGAGGAATATATACAGCTTAGGCGCGAAGCATTTAGGGGCGACAAGGCCAATGCCGGCAATAACTGGACCGGAAATATTAATGATTCAACAAAGTATATGCCTGACGAACTTATATTTACACCAGTTGAACTTCAGAATATTGCTGATTCCAATTATGTAGATTGGCTGGATCAGGCATTTAAAAAGAATGTATTACTAACCAAACAGGATTTTTCGTTTAGCGGTGGGAACGAAGTGACCAAATATGCAGCTTCATTAGGATATTATTACCAGGATGGGGTACGAATGAGTTCCGATTACAAACGATATACAGGTAGACTTGCACTCGACCAAAAGGTTGGAAAGAATTTAACTATCGGTATGAATGCATTTTATTCGCAATATACTCAGCATCAGGAAAACAGTTCCTGGACTGATTTTATAACTTTTTCGCCTATTGCAGATTTATATGATGATAAAGGGGAGCTAAATCTTTATCCATTAGGCGATTTTAAATCCGTTAACCCATTATACTGGGAAAAAACCAGGAGTCTCACCGTTTTGGGAAACAGGGGAATTTACAGTGGGTATCTTGAATATAATCCTGTAAAAGGCTTCAAATACAGGCTTAATGCCAGTATGAGTTCACGAGTAGAAGAAACCGATGATTTCCGTTCCAAGGATGATCCCAGCAGTGTGTTGGGCAAAGGTTTTGCGCAAGCCTATTTTTATACAGATAAAGATCTTTTGGTGGAAAACATCCTGACCTACGATGCCAAATTTTACGACAAACACAGGGTTGATTTTACCTTTATGCAAAGTGCCGATGCGCGAAAAACAACTACCACAACCAGTACCGCCAATTCCTTGGGGAATGATTTTTTTGGGATAAACAGCCTTGGGTCTGCACTCGAAACATCGGCTGCACGAACCCAATCCAATCATAATGTGCTGTCATTCATGGGTCGGGTAAATTATATTTTCAACGATCGCTATCTTTTCAATTTTACGATGCGTGCCGATGGTTCTTCCGTTTTTGGCGCCAATAATAAATGGGGATATTTCCCTTCGGCAGCTTTAGCATGGAATATGCAAAAAGAATCGTTTATGAAAGATATTGCCTGGATTGACGAATCAAAGCTTAGGCTTAGTTATGGTCAGATAGGGAACGAGGCTATTTCGCCTTATGGCAGCCTGGCCACAGCAAGCAATGCCTTTTATGTAAGTAATGGTACACCGATTACTGGTTATTTGCCCGGTTCCAACCTGCCAAATCCCAATCTTAAATGGGAAACCGCAACAACGTTTAACATTGGATACGACTTTTCGGTTATGGAGCAAAGGTCGAAAGGTACCATAGATGTTTACCAACGTATAACTACCGACCTGCTGGTTAGGAGGAATATCCCTGCTGTTCTCGGATATTCCACTATGATGGACAATCTGGGTGAACTTCGCAACAAAGGTATTGAGGCAAGCCTTACCGGTTATCTGATATCGAATAAGGATTATACCTGGTCAGTTGGGGGTACATTTACCTTAAACCGCAACGAACTTACAAAAGGTGTTTTGCAGGATATGGAAACCGGCGAATATGTGGACGATATCAACAATAAATGGTTCATTGGCGAACCAGTAAGACAATATTACGATTATAAGTTTGACGGGATATGGCAAATAAGCGACGATATCGCCAAATCGTATATGCCTAAAGCCAGGCCAGGGGATGTAAAAGTGTTTAATGCAAATGGCGACAGCATTATAAGCACCGACGACCGGGTAATAATATACTGTGATCCAAAGTTTATTGCTTCATTCAATACTGCTTTTCACTACCAGGGTCTTGAGTTTTCGGCCGATGTTTACTGGGTTAACGGAGTGGTAAAAAGCAGCCCGTTTATGTCGGATGTAAATTATGGTGGTTCACTACAAGGATATAAAAATGGCATTGAACGCGATTACTGGACACCGGAAAATTATTCAAACTCCACTTTCAGGCCGCACGAAACGGTTACATCCGAATACCGTGGAACACTTGATTATCAGGATGCATCCTATGTACGCTTAACCAATGTTACCGTCGCATATACCTTGCCATCAAAACTGCTGAATGCAATTAAGCTTGGGAAAGTTAGGGTTTACCTGCGTGGCGATAACCTGATTACCATTACCAAATTTTTATCGGTAAGCCCCGAAACAAATCCGGATGCATATCCCGAAACCGTGAATTACACATTAGGCTTAAATATTAATTTTTAACCTGCAATTAAAACACTGAACGATGAAAAGTAGAAAAATAATAATCCTGATGTTTCTTCTTCTGTCAACTGTTTTATGGAGTTGCAAAGAATTTTTAGTGGAAGAAAATCCATATGAAGTAACTACTGATTTCCTGTACAAAACGCAGGATGGGCTGCAATCGGCTGTAAATGGTTTGTATTCGCTGGAACGTGCCCAGGTTGACGATAACGAAAGCAGTGATTTTGCGGTAGTTATGGGCGATTGTGGAACTGATATCGATTTTATGAGAGCTGC
>CAIRHD010000030.1 GCA_903878265.1 uncultured Bacteroidales bacterium
CACAGGATGGCTTTGGTGTTCACAGCAGATTACAAAGCAGTTCCAGGCACAACACAGGTTTCGGAATATGGTGGTTATGGCTGGGCGAGGGTTTTCCCGAATGAATATCTGTTGAGCCTGTACAACCAGAAATACGATAAACGCTGGAACGAATGGTGGCAGCATTATTATACTTACAACAACGAGGATTACAATTTTGCCGGGCAGACTTTTAAATTAGGCGATACACTGGAGTATGGGCAAGGCTCAACACTTACAGGGACCAATTTTTTTAAGAATGCAAGTGTTGGGTGCAAGAAATATTTCGACTGGATGAAAATTGCCAACACAACGCGCTCCTTCAGTAATTTTTATATGTACAGGTTTTCAGAGGTTTACCTGATGGCAGCCGAAGCCAATATGCGCCTTGGGAATACGGATAAAGCACTCTTTTATATAAACCAACTCAGGAGAAACAGGATTTCATCATCCGACCCAAATCAAATTCTTACTTCATTTGACGAGGAAACACTTATTGAAGAACATGCCCGCGAACTGGCTTTTGAAGGAAGACGTTGGTTTTTCCTCAAAAGGTTGGGACTGCTTGTTGACAGGGTTCGGGCAACCGGTGGAACAACCATGTTCAGGGGAGTTGTGGCTACCGACCCGGCTTGGTATTCGGCCCGAAGCAATATAAAAGACTTTCATGTTCGCTGGCCAATTCCTCAAAGTGAAATTGATGCTATGGGCGGTTTTCCGCAAAATGAAGGGTATTAGCATTAAGTTATCGCTGAACTGAAGTTAGCAAGTTGAAACCCGAAAATAAAATACAGTTGGTTTAAAAAATAATCATGTTCCAGAATTTTATTGAATTTAAAGCCTTTTTCCGTAGCATTTCAATCGCTTGTTTGCTGATTATTTTGGCATCGATTATTTCACAAAATGCAGAAGCTCAGACTGTACTGACAGCATCAGACGACTGCTATGTTTTCGCTGGCGGGCCAAAAGCTTTGGAACCTTATGGCCTTATCGACCCCGATAGCCTTAAAACCAGGAAAAGTGTTTCATCCGATCAGTTTACCCGCGAAACATATATCAAGTTTCAGATAGGCACACCCGATACAACATACATTTCTGCTTTTGTGAAGCTTTACGGGCAGGTTCTGGAAGCAAAAAAAGTACAAATATATTATACCGATACCGCTTGGCTTGAGGAATCTCTTACCGGTGCAACACGACCTGCAGGAATTTATATCGGCGATTTGTTGGTTGGAGTTGGTGAAGGGTATTATTCGTGGGATGTTACCAACTATTTGAACAAGGCATTGTCGGAAGGCAGAGTTAGTGTGGCATTTATTCTTAAAGATGTGGCCGGAGCTGTTTCAACCAAGGATACCAAATGGCACTCCAAAGAAAATGCATCAGGGAATCAACCTTTGCTTGAACTGACAGAAGGGCAGCCCCCTATACACAGAACAGGTGCGTATTATATTGATTTTAATGGTGGTAACGACAATAATACGGCAGCTAGTCCCGCTCAGGCATGGAAAAACTTGTCGGCTTTAAGTTCCGTTACTTTTGGCCCCGGCGATTCTATTTTGCTTAAAACAGATCAGATCTGGCAAGGGCAGCTAAAGTTCAGCGGTAGTGGCAAAGCCGGAAAACCAATAATTATTGGCAAATATGGCAACGGCGACAATCCAAAAATTGAAGGACAGGGTTTGGTTGAAAATACCGTACAGCTTACAAATCAGCAATTTATCGAAATCCAGGATTTGCATATCACTAATTTTGGCGACACAGTGGCTTTCCGTAGGGGAATTTATGTGCAGGCCGAAGATATGGGCGCTGTAAAACACATCGTTTTCCGCCGGCTCGAAGTTAGCGATGTAAATGGAACTTACGATACTGAAATTTCTAAAAACAACGGAGGCATCTTTTTCGACATTACAGGATCAGGTACGCCTACATTTTTCGATACTCTGGTAGTGGAAGATTGCTATATCCACGATGTTGACCGCACCGGTATTTCGAACCGTTCGTCATGGGACAACCGTACGCTGACCACCGACGGTGACTGGACACCAAGCAAGAATTTGATTTACCGCAACAATACCTTTGAGCGCACTGCCGCCAATGCCATGATTGTGCGCGTTGCCTACAAACCACTTATGGAATATAACCTTTTCAATAATTGCTCTATAAAGGGATCGGGCAATGCAAGTTTTAGCTTTAACACCAATTATGCACTCTGGCAATATAACGAGGCCTGTTTTACCAAATTTAACAGTGGCGATGAGGATGCCGGCGGATTCGACAGCGACTATTACTCAAAGTTTACCACGATCCAATACAATTACAGTCACGACAATGGATACGGTGCCATACTTTTAACCGGTGGGCCGGGAAGCAATTTCAACGACGGTACCGTTATCCGTTATAATGTGATGGAAAACAATTCCGACCATGTGATACGAACTTCAGGAACGGCAACTAACAGCACAATCTATAACAACTCCATTTACAGCAAATCCAGTTTGGTAAATATTGACCTGATCAGGCATAAAAGTTGGGAAGGATATTCTGTTAATACGAAATACTACAACAATATTTTTCAGGTGATGGGTTTGGGTGCTAGTGTAGATTTGGGTTCAAGTACAGGCAATGTATTCGATTATAATATTTTCTTTGGTCCTGCAATTAGTAATGTGCCTGCTGATGCTCACAAGATTATTATTGATCCTCAGTATGTTTCGCCACAAGAGCCATTAAACAGTTTCGATTCCTTGACAGGATTCAGGCTCAAAGAAGGATCTCCGGCCCGAAATTCAGGAATGGCTGTTCCCAGCAGCCCACAATTTGATTTTGAAGGGAATACGGTTCCAACTTATGGCATCCCCGATAGAGGTGCCTTTGAATATACAGGACCAAATGGAATTGGTGATCTGGCTTTTATCCCAAATTTGAAAGTATTTCCTATCCCAGCCTCCAACTACATAAAAATTGAAGCCGACCCTTTTAAATATTCAATGGTTAACGTTTCACTTTCAACAATAGATAACAAACTTTTAATGTCACGCGATTATAAGGTTACAAATAACGGCCTTGATATTAGCCTGCAAATTGATAACCTAAATATTGTACCCGGGGTTTATGTGCTTTCACTGGTTTCAGAAATG
>CAIRHD010000031.1 GCA_903878265.1 uncultured Bacteroidales bacterium
CTTTGAGACGGAAGTATTCCTTTAGTGTTTTCTGCCCATTTACATCATCCTGAAGGAATACTGATTCTCCTATCTCAAAGACAATAGATGCTCCAAACATGTCAGGGTTTTTTTCTGCCATGTCGAGGACATAAGAATACAAATCACCAGAAGGTGAATTTTTTGCTGTTTCATCAAGGAAAAGGTCAGCCTTGACCAGATTTCCAGAATAGGAGTAATTTTTAAACCTCCCAAGGTAATTGCCCAAAGCCTGATTGCACATATTTGGATGCCCGAAACGCGCTTTAACCCCTGCGGATTTTAAGGAAGCATTCTCGACAATTTGCAGTAGGAATTCCTTGTCGATAAACCCGCCATGCCCTTTTGCAGGTCCAGTCCTGGCAATGGTAACGCCATGGATAATACCTGCTGCCTTGTCTACAGAAGATACAGGGGCAGAAAATACGGGAGGTGTTGAGAAATAACGGTTCATTAGCGGGTGACTTTTTCGAGATTGGTTCCTGCTTTGAATTTGGTTGGTTTCTTTGAAGTTTTTACAACTCCAACATTTGATGGTTTTGCGCTGGGCAAACCCTTGGTCAAGATGGGGGATTTTGGCATGGTGCGGGGGTTGAATTATTTAACAATGCGTGAAATGTCGGTTCCCGATTTGAAGTGCGGGGCTTTTTTCTTTGGCACGGTTGAAGTTTTGGGCTTCGGGAGTGATGTGGTTTTTACGTTGGTTGTTGCCATGGGAATGCGGTTTAAAATACATTTACAAAATTACTTTTACTTAAAGTAATACTTTCGTAAACATTGGCAATATTATTGTTATACAATTAAATATATCCGTATATTATGTAATTTTGTATTATAAAATACAGGTTGGACTATGGACGAAATAAGGGAACTTGTTTTAGTTGAAATTGAGGCTCTTGCTGGAACAAATGTTCGCTCGTTGCTTGACATTGGGCTGATTCCTGTGGATCATGCACGGAAATGGGTTGTAAAACAGAAGTATTATGCTTTAGCTAAAAGTGGGAGGACTTACACAGATATTAAACTGGAACTGAGTGTGGATTTTGGGGTAAGTGTGAGTACAATTGAAAAACTTATATACAAAAAGTGATAATCTGTTCTAAAAATAGGAAGAAATAAGAAGAACTATGGAAACGAAAAATAACAAACCACAATTATTTAAGCCTGGACAAGGTGGAAGACCTAAAGGAATCAAGAATAAGATTACCAGAGAGCAAAAAGCCTGGGTTGAATGGGTGCTGGAAATGGCCGAAGATAGGGTTGAAGAAAGTATAGCCAAGCTTAAACCGAAAGAGTTGATAGATATGTGCGTTACCCTGCAAGAATTTGTAAGGCCAAAGCTTCAGCGTGTAAATATGGAGGTTGAGACGGAAAGCACAAAACTGACCAAGATTATTTTTGAGGTGGTTGGTGAGGGCGAAGTGCCTAAAGAACTGGAGGAATAGGATGAGAAAGGTTATACAGGTGTCGAGTGTGTTCAGGAAAAATGAGGCGGCTAAGACCAAGATTGTAGTGAATCAAGGTTCCAGCAGGTCGGGGAAAACTTATTCGATACTAATGGTGCTGATATTGGTGAAAGCTTTGGAACAGGATGATGGGGTGTTTACCATCGTAAGGAAAACTATGCCTTCGCTGAAAGCTACAGCCATGAGGGATTTTTTTGAGATATTGAAAAATCATGGGATGTATGATGAGAAGTTTCACAACAAAACTGAAAACACGTACCAGTTGAATGGGAACTTGTTTGAGTTTGTGAGCTTGGACCAACCCCAGAAGAAAAGAGGAGCTAAACGGACCTACTTATTTCTGAATGAGGCAAACGAATTGAATTTAGAGGACTGGATTCAATTAAGCATCCGAACTGAAAAGCAGATTTTTATTGATTACAATCCCAGCATGGAAGAGCATTGGATTTATGATGTTGTGATTCCAAGGACGGACTGTACGTTTATTCAATCCACGTATAAGGATAATCTGAAGTTCCTTCCTGAGGAGGTGGTAAAAGAGATTGAGAACCTGAAAAATATTGATGATAATTACTGGCGTGTTTATGGTTTGGGGTTGCCTGGGCAGATTAAAGGCTTGATTTTTGACAATTGGGATTTGGTGGATGAATTGCCTGAAGATTGTAAATGGGTGGTGTATGGGATGGATTTTGGGTTTACGAATGATCCAACGGCTTTAATAAAGGTGGGAATGGAAGGTGGTGAACTGTGGCTGGATGAACTGATTTATAACCGTGGGTTGACCAATCAGGATATTGCGAAGTGGATGGGTGAATTGGGGTTGCGGTGGGTGGATGAGGTGATTGCCGACAATCAACCAAAGTGCATTTATGAAATAAAGAAAGAGGGGTTTAATGTGGTGGCTACCTTTAAGGGGAAGGACAGTATTTTAGCTGGGTTGGATATTATGAAGCGGTTCAGGATCCATATTACTAAAAGGTCAGGGAATTTGATACGGGAGTTTAAGAATTATAAATGGAAAGAGGACCAGAGCGGCAAAGCTACCAATGAACCGATTGATAAGTTCAATCATGGGATTGATGCGGTGAGGTATGTTTGCCTGGCGAAAGTTATGGTAAATAGGAAAAGGATGTGGAAGGTGGGGAGGGTTTGATGGGGGATGTTCGATGTGTGATGTGGGATGTGCTATTTCGGATTGGGGATTGCTGACTTTGGATTTTGGGATTGAGGGTGTTATGGGCACAAAGCCGAGCCAGTCAAGGTAAAGGGTAGGAGAAAAAAGGCTTATTTAGAATGATTATAAATAATATTTTTGGCTATAAAAAAAAGCCAGTGTTAACTGGCTCTAAAAATCATTTATTATTTTATTGGGTTTTGTGGTCCTCGGAAAAGTGGTAATTGGATTGCACCCAGGCAATAAATTTCTCCTGGTTGTTTCGGGATAGAAGAAAGAAAAAGTCGAGGATGGCTGCACTTGGAAGGTAGCCTTGTGGCTCGTAC
>CAIRHD010000032.1 GCA_903878265.1 uncultured Bacteroidales bacterium
ACCGGTGGCTTCACCACCAGCGGCTGCATTACCCTGCTGAGCGAACAAACTGTTTGTTCCCAATCCCAGAAGGCAGCAACCTAAAAAAAGAATAGTTTTTCTCATGTTAGTTTGGTTTTTGGTTTTTATCTGCAATAATTATTAAGGTAATTCGTGTTAATTTTTGAAATAAATTTGCAATTCATTGATTATTAGCGTTTTGTATTTTGTTTATCAAATCACAATACTGTTACAATATTAACAATTCGGTTTGAGTTGATTTTGATAAGCGGAATGAGATATTTACATCCAAACAATTATATTTGTCTGCAAAAAAAATGATTAAAATCAATCAAAACATGACAAAAATCAACAAATAGATTGATATTCAACCGTAGAGACGTAGCATGCTACGTCTTTCCACGATGAAGCCAGAACGGAACCCAATTCCAAAACGCACACCCAATTCCATGACGTTGGCGTTTGAGACGTAGCATGCTACGTCTCTACGGGGGCGGGGATGCCGGAACGCATAAAAAAAAGGATGTCCCATCGGGACATCCTTTTTTTTTGTGTTACAGGTTTCGTTTAGAAACCGGCCGCGGTTAGTGCATCTATAGTATTATTGAGTAAAGCCTGAGTATATGCAGGATTGTGAATTCCCATACTATATTCTCTGATACTTAACTGGAAGTTAATAATAGCGCCCATTTGAACATTCAGAATATTACCTAATACTGGAAGTGAAAGGTTTAGGTTTTTCTGATCTGTTGTCCATGAAGTAGCAGGAGCTGGGTTACGGATTGCGCCATCTGGATTACGGGAAGGATCATAAAGATCTAAATTGCAATCATAGCCGGCAGCTGTAACATAAGACCATTTATTTAATGAGTCGTCTAAATTTTTGTGCATGATTTCGACTCCGTCTGGTGTTCTTAGCTTGTCGGCAATGGTAGCAAGCAGATCACTGGTATTTGCACGTGTACCTGTAAATGTTGAATTTGTTGCGCTCATTGTACTGTGACAGCCAGAAGTGTTACAACCTTTGAAGTTATAGGTTTTTGCACCGGTTTCTGCACTTATAGAACTTACCCAGAATGAGTGACCACCGTTTGTTCCGGTTGGAGTAGCCATGTGGCAGGTCTGACAGGAAGCAACAGTTGCATGCGTAGAAGTATTGTCATAGGATAAAGCGCCAGGGAACTGAACACCAGCCTTGCCTGAATAAATTCCGCCAACGGTTCCATAATGATTACCCATACTGTAACTTAATACTAATTTATTTGGAGCTGCATTACCAACAGTTACATTAAAGAAGGTATTTGTTGGATTGCTAGCAAGATCATCATAATTAACACTTGCACCATTTGATAAAGTGGTGCTTGTGTTGAGAGGACGTGGCTGATGACATTTTACACATAAGTTACTTTCGCCGTTATGCTGTGGCATATCCATGGTTCTTTGCTGACCAGGGAAAGCGTGCATTGTCATAGGAACTGGAATGGTAGTGTATAAAGCCATTGAATCAGTAGCAGCACCTTTGTGGCAAGTCCAGCAGCTGATTTTACCTGGCATGGTTGTCAAACCTGAAGAAGAAGCTGTTGTAGCATTGTATGAGTATGAATATTTACCTGTGCCTGAATTGAGTGTGTAGGTTGGAATGGTATTATTATCAACAACACTATGGAATCCGTCATTAGCATGACAAGGAGCACATCCTGTTGAGGCGCCTTCACCAATTGCTAATTCAGCACCTTCGCTATGTTTTGAATATTCGATTTCATTTGCAGCATTTGAAAGTGCATTCGCTAAAGCAGATGCAGTTGCAGGATTGTGGTTGTGGCATTCTAAGCAGTTAACAGCCATTCCACCTAACCCAGCAGGACCAGCAGGTCCCATTGGACCAACTTCACCCTGAGCACCAGCAGGACCCATTGGGCCGTCAGCACCTGTTAAACCAACAGGACCCATTGGACCAACAGGACCCATCGGGCCGTCAGCACCAGTAAGACCAATCAAACCCTGAGCACCAGTTTCACCAGCAACACCCTGAGGACCCATTGGGCCGTCAGCGCCAGCTGCACCAGCAGGACCAACTGGACCCTGAGGACCAGCAGTTGAGC